>NZ_JAVDQG010000003.1:0-300000 GCF_031454155.1 Desmospora profundinema | reverse complement strand
TACGAACCATCATTTTGCTTCGTTGATCGCTTCCACCAAGGCTGCCTCCACATCTTGAGCGATGGCGTCCAACCGCTCGTCCTGGGCCAGCTCCATCAGCACGGTGGGCCGAACCAGCCCGATATGGGTTTTAAATGTATCCGCCCCGCGATACACCACGATTCGACACGGCAGGAAGTAGCCACCCAGTTGGTTGCGGGTCAGCACTTTTTTGGCCACATCCGGGTTGCACACTTCCAGTACGCGAAAATCCTGCTCCAACGCGATTCCTTTTTCCATCAGCTTTGTAGGAATGTCCAATTTCCACAGCACCGCGAATTTCCGGCGGGTTAGGCTGTCTTCCAAGGCGCGAATGGCTTCATCCACACTTTTGTTGGTTTCCACGGTATATTCAAACATCTTAGTTTCCTCCTTCTCAGATGACTGGTTGAATGGTCTGGTATCGTATCGCTGCCGCAATCCGCCCCACTGGCTGGACTCATCTGATAATCGATTTCGGTTCAATGAAGGACATCCGTATCGGGCTGTTCAGGCATAATCGGACCGGAGAATGAAATGATCACGTTTTACCCCAGAGCACCCCTTATTCTATTTCGACAGGATTTATCCGGTCTCCTTCCTCTCATTTTCTGCCACACTGCTTTCCCCGATACCTCCCTGCTCCATCCTGCAGAGTGAGCATACCCCATCCCATTGGCGCAAGGGAAGGTTCCGTTGGCTGGATAAATATCAGAAAGATTACGATTTGACTGTTATGGAATAGGAGAAAAATCGATGCATGCCATCAAACACAACTGCCCGCATCCGGATCACCCACATCGTCTCCACAGCATCAGTCTCAGAATGGAAGTTCAAGCATATTTTCGAAAAAATTCCGGTTCACAGGAAAAAACCGCCTCCTTGAAGGCAGTTTTTTTATTCCCTCATCCTCTGTTATTGCACAGCCGAAATTTTTTCCTCCAGCTCCCGGTAAGCTCGCTCCATCCGTTCCTTGTCCCGTTCCAAAATCGGTTTAAGGTAACGGCCGGTGTGGGAGTCATCCACTTTTGCCACCGCTTCCGGGGTACCGCTGGCCACAATGGTCCCCCCGGCATCCCCGCCTTCGGGTCCTAAATCAATCAGGTAATCGGCCGTTTTGATCACGTCCAGGTTGTGTTCAATCACTAGGACAGAGTCCCCGTTTTCCACCAACCGCTGCAACACTTTCAACAAACGGGCGATGTCATGGATATGAAGGCCCGTGGTAGGCTCGTCCAGAATGTACAAGGTGCGGCCGGTGGATCGTTTGTAAAGTTCCGAGGCCAATTTCACGCGCTGGGCTTCCCCTCCGGAGAGGGTAGTGGCCGGTTGACCCAGTTTCATATAACCCAGTCCCACATCGTAGAGGGTCTGAAGCTTCCGCTTGATGCGGGGGATGTTTTTAAAAAACTCCAGCGCTTCTTCTACACGCATCTCCAGTACATCCGAGATGTTTTTCCCCTTGTACTTCACTTCCAGGGTATCGCGGTTGTAGCGTTTCCCTTTACATTCCTCACAGGGGACATAAACATCGGGAAGAAAGTGCATCTCGATCTTGATAATTCCGTCCCCCCGGCACGCCTCGCAGCGACCCCCTTTGACATTAAAGCTGAACCGCCCTTTTTTATAGCCGCGCACCTTGGACTCCTGGGTAGAAGCAAACACATCACGCACGTCGTCAAATACGCTGGTGTAAGTCGCCGGATTGGAACGCGGGGTGCGTCCGATCGGTGATTGGTCGATATCGATCACTTTGTCCAGGTGTTCCAGTCCCCGGATCTCGTCATGTTTACCGGGAATCGCCTTCGCTTTGTTTAATTCCCGGGCCAGCGCTTTTTGCAGGATCTCGTTGATCAGGGTGCTCTTGCCGGAACCGGAAACACCGGTGACACAGGTGAACACGCCCAATGGAATCTGGACATCTACTTCCTTCAGGTTGTTCTCCTTTGCCCCACGGATCTCCACCCATTTGCCATTGGGTTGCCGGCGTTCATCCGGCAGGGGGATAAATTGACGGCCGGAGAGATACTGCCCGGTGAGGGAATGCTCCATCTCCATCAACTGCTCCGGTGAACCCTCCGCGACGATGCGACCGCCGTGGGCACCGGCTCCCGGACCCACATCAATAATATGATCAGCAGCCAGCATGGTGTCCTCATCGTGTTCCACCACGATCAGCGTGTTTCCCAGATCACGCATCTGCTCCAGCGTCCGGATGAGACGGGTGTTGTCCCGTTGGTGCAGCCCAATGCTGGGCTCGTCCAGGATGTAGAGGACCCCCATCAGCTTGGAACCGATTTGGGTGGCCAGGCGGATCCGTTGTGCCTCCCCGCCGGACAAGGTTCCCGCAGATCGGTTCAGGGTGAGATAATTGAGTCCCACATTGACCAAAAAGCCCAGCCGACTGTCAATTTCCTTGATGATCTGGCGACCGATGGTCCTCTCTTTCTCGGTCAGCTCCAGCCCCTGGATAAAATCCCTCGCCTCCTGGATGGAAAGACCGGTTACATAGGCGATGTTCTTTCCGCCTATTCTCACACTGAGGGTTTCCTTGCGCAGACGCGCTCCTTCACAGGTGGGACACGGTTTAATGCTCATATAATGTTCGATCAGTTCCCGGACCGCATCAGAACCCGTCTCTCGGAAACGCCGCTCCAGGTTTTGAAGCACCCCTTCAAAGCGAATCTGTACCTCTTTGAGTTGTCCGTCACTTTCATAACGAAAGGGAATCCGTTCCTTGGTTCCTTTTAGAATCGTATCCCGATCCTGCTTGGGCAATTTCCGGAACGGAACATCCATGTCGATATCATAGTGACGGCACGCGGACTCCAGCAATTGCGGATAGTAGGTGCTGGTTTTCCCCACCCACGCTTCGATGGCGCCCTCCCGCAACGTTTTGTCGGGGTTCGGAACGACCAAATCCGGATCCACCTCCATCCGGCTCCCCAACCCGTCACAGGTAGGACAAGCACCAAAAGGGCTGTTAAAGGAAAACATACGCGGGGACAGCTCATCCAGGCTGAATCCGCACTCGGGACAAGCCAGGTTTTGACTGAACAACAGCTCTTCCCCGTCGATGACATCTACCAAAACCGTCCCACCAGCTAACCCGAGAGCCGTCTCCAGGGAGTCGGTCAACCGGGTCTCCACTCCCGGCTTCACCACAATCCGGTCTACAACCACTTCGATGGAATGCTTTTTATTTTTCTCCAGTCGGATTTCCTCGGACAGATCGCGGATCTCCCCATCCACCCGGACACGGACGAAACCTTGTTTCCCGATATCCTCCAACAGCTTGACATGCTCTCCCTTTCTTCCGCTCACCATGGGAGCCATCACCTGGATGCGCGTCCGTTCCGGCAGTTCCAAGATTCGATCCGCCATCTGCTGAACGGTTTGGGACGTGATCGGGGTCCCGTGTTCGGGACAAGTAGGGCGCCCCACCCGAGCGAATAGAAGACGGAGATAATCATAGATCTCCGTCACCGTCCCCACCGTGGAACGGGGGTTGCGGCTGGTCGTTTTCTGATCGATGGAAATCGCCGGGGAGAGCCCTTCGATGGAATCCACATCCGGTTTATCCATCTGCCCTAAAAATTGACGGGCGTAAGCGGACAGGGATTCCACATACCGCCGCTGTCCTTCCGCATAGATGGTGTCAAATGCGAGGGAAGATTTGCCGGAGCCTGACAACCCCGTCAATACGACAAAACGGTCGCGGGGAATGGTCACATCCACTTCCTTCAAATTGTGCACGCGGGCACCGCGAATGACGATATGTTCTTGTGACAAGGTTTACGCTCCCTCCGCTTTCAACTCGATGATCAGGTCCCGAAGTTTCGCCGCTTGCTCGAACTGCAAGTCCTTGGCCGCTTGTTTCATCTCTTTTTCCAGGCGTTGAATCATCTTTGTTCGTTCTTTCTTCCCCATTTTTGCCATGTCCGGTGCCGCCTGATACGTTTCCGGCTCTTCCGCCACCTTGGTGGCCTCGATCACATCCCGCACCGCTTTTTTAATCGTGGCGGGCTCAATTCCGTGCTTTCGGTTGTGGGCGATTTGAATAGCGCGGCGGCGTTCCGTCTCCTCGATCGCCCGCTTCATAGAGTCGGTCATCCTGTCGGCATACATGATTACCTCGCCGTTGGCATTACGGGCCGCCCGGCCGATAGTCTGAATGAGGGATCGCTCCGCCCGTAAAAACCCTTCTTTGTCGGCATCCAAAATGGCCACCAGGGAAACTTCGGGCAAGTCCAATCCCTCCCGCAACAAGTTGATTCCTACCAAAACGTCAAATTCACCCAGACGAAGCTCCCGCAAAATTTGCATCCGCTGGATCGTTTTAATGTCCGAATGCAGATATTGCACCTTAATGCCGGCTTCTTTGAGGTAATCGGTCAGGTCCTCAGCCATCTTTTTGGTTAAGGTGGTGATCAAAACCCGCTCATCCCGCTGCAGCCGTTGATGGATTTCGCCGATGAGATCATCAATTTGCCCTTGAATGGGCCGAACATGAATACGGGGATCTACCAATCCGGTGGGCCGGATGATTTGTTCCACCACATCCGGTGCGTGTTCCAACTCATAGGGGCCGGGAGTAGCAGATACGAAAATAGCCTGGTTTACCCGCTCCTCGAATTCCTCGAAACGCAAGGGGCGGTTGTCCAGTGCGGAGGGAAGACGGAACCCGTGATCCACCAGCATTTCCTTACGGGAGCGGTCTCCCTTGTACATCGCCCCAATCTGCGGCACGGTTACATGGGACTCATCAATGATGATCAAAAAATCGTCAGGGAAGTAGTCCAGCAGGGTATAGGGAGCCTCTCCCGCCTTTTTTCCAACCAAGTGGCGGGAATAGTTCTCAATCCCAGAACAAAAACCCACCTCCCGCATCATCTCCATGTCGTAGCGGGTCCGCTGTTCCAGACGCTGTGCTTCCAAGAGTTTGCCAGCATCCTGGAACATTTTCAGCTTCTCTTCCAGTTCTGCCTCAATCTGTTTTAACGCCCGCTGCATTACCGCTTCCCGCGTCACATAATGAGAAGCCGGAAAAATGGCAATATGCTCTCGGTCTCCGACGACCTCACCGGTCAGTACATCAATCTCCCGGATCCGTTCAATCTCATCCCCGAAAAACTCCACCCGAACCGCTTGTTCACCTCGGGAAACCGGGAAAATTTCGATGACGTCCCCCCGGACCCGAAACGTTCCTCGAACAAAGTTCATATCGTTGCGCTCATACTGGATATCCACCAAATCGCGCAACACGGCGTTCCGGTCCCGTTCCATCCCAACACGCAGAGGCACGACCTGCTCCCGGTACTCTTCCGGGGAACCCAAGCCGTAAATACAGGAAACACTGGCGACGATAATCACGTCATTCCGTTCAAACAGCGCACTGGTGGCGGAGTGGCGGAGCTTATCGATTTCATCGTTGATCGACGAGTCTTTTTCAATATAGGTATCGGTCTGCGGCACGTACGCCTCAGGCTGGTAATAATCGTAGTAACTGACGAAATACTCAACCGCATTTTCCGGAAATAATTCTTTTAGTTCCCCACACAATTGGGCAGCCAAAGTTTTGTTGGGTGCGATCACCAGCGTCGGCTTCTCCACCCGGGCGATGGTATGTGCGATGGTGAAGGTTTTCCCCGTTCCCGTCGCCCCCAGGAGAGTCTGGTGCTTTTTGCCCGACAGGACTCCGGTGGTCAATGCTTCAATCGCACCGGGCTGATCGCCACTCGGCTCGTATTCCGACACCATGCGAAAAGTCTTTGATATCATGTCCATCACCTCGATCTGTCATCTATCCCATTATACCACAAACGGGCACCATAATAGGAACATTCGTTCTGAAAGTCATCCCGTTTATCCTTTTATATAAAAAACGCCCCAGAGGGGCGTTCTATTGATTAAACAGTCGAGTCTGACCACCGATCTTCCTCTCCGTACCACTTTCCGAGAGATTCCTTTTTTTAACAAAATGATTCTCCTGTCACAAGGTCGGATCTACCGACGGCATCGCAGGATTTTCCTTTTTCGCCGCCTTTTGTGCCGCAAAGTCGGATTCCGGCGCAGGAACGATTCCCAAGAGCGGTGGATCTCCCTCATATACCGGGCATTGGGCCAATTTGGCCTCTCCTTGTTCATCCTTCAATTCCAATTTTGCGAAAGCGGCAGATCGGCGAATGGCCGCCTTCAGTTCCGGACCGCTGCGAGTTGGTTGGCCATTAACCCGGAGCAAAACGTCACCAGGTTTTAATCCCATGGAATCCGCCGGGGTACCGGGCAGCACCACCCAGATCTTGACCCCATCGGGAACCGCCCCGTAAAGGGGAAACCGCTTTTTCTCCCGATGTCGTCCCAGCAAGTAGAGAGCTTCATGACCGATGACGGAGAAAGCGGCGGTCAACCACAAAAGCGGCTCCCACCACCGAGCGGTAACCACCAAAGACAGCAGAATCAAAGCAAATAACAGGATCAGGGACGAGGATCGGCGTTTTTGCTGCTCTGGCGGTCGCGATAGATTGATACGGGCAAACCCTGTCAGAACAGGCAAGGGGATCACACCGACAGGGGAAGGAATAAACAAAGGTAGCGGCCATACTTTCTGGAGACGGTAACCACCCAAAATCTCGTTGTGGGGATCCTTCGCTGTAACCGGCGTACCGCCCTGTTGGCCATCCACCCGCACCAACCACCATTCCGCCAAATGAAGCGCGACCACTACCGCCATCCAATCGGAAACGGAGAAATGATACAACGCGTTCCACACGACGCCGCCCGCCCCGGCAGGAACCGGTTCACCCATCGATTGCCAGGTGAGGCTGACCAATGATAACAAACCGGCACTGTAAGCAAAACAGGCGAACCGCAGCCGAATGCAACATAAAAACAAGGCGACTCCCCACACCCAAAATAATTCGTTCCATTGGATCGACAACGGCAACGTCAACAACAAAGGAGTTAACAACCATCCCGCCGCAATTCCCCATGCCAGACTCTGCAAAAAAAGCGGGGTAGGCGGGTTTAGTTTTCCTCCGTATCGCTGCTCCTCTTGCAAGCTTTTCCAAGCAAATTGCCAAGCGGCCAACAAGATGGCCGCCAACCACAAGGGGTGAACCAACATCTGCGTCCAGGTGTCCATCCATTCCCCCCAGAAGGCAGGTGTTATTTCCATCGATATCCCCCCTTCTCTATAAACCCTCTCGAAATCTGCCGAATATACTCTCCAAGAAGTTCCACATCATAAAGGCGCTTTCCTCCCGGAAGTAAGAAACGAAAAAAGAGCCCGAAGGACCCGGGCCCGTCATGTTACTTTATCTCTTTTTTCAGTGTTTCGATCCCGACCCGCAATTGCAGGTCGTTATCCGGCTCTCTCATCATTTCAATAAACGCTTCCTGCAATTGCAGCGCCGTTTTTTCATCCACTTCCCCGGTGACATCGAGGTTTTCCGTCTTCTGGAATGCCTTCACCGCCGTTTCCGTCTGTTCGCTGAAGTAACCATCCGTACGGTCGGGGCGAAAGCCCAGGCTCTCTAACACCAGTTGCAGGTTGCGCACTTGCGAATCGGACATGTCCCGCTTCAATGGCTTATCCGGCTGGGGAGGCGTCGCTTGATAGTATTCCGGCATTTCCACTTCCACATCAGGCTGAACCCCTTCTTTGTTGATCCAATTGCCGTCGGGAGTGAGCCACTTGGCCATGGTCAGTTTGATGTTGCTGCCGTCATCAAAATCCTTGGCTGTCTGGACGGTTCCCTTGCCGAAAGTGGTTTGACCCACCACTTTATACCCACCGGCTTCCTGCAAGGCACCCGCCAGAATTTCAGAAGCGCTGGCGGAACCCTTGTCTGTCAAAACCACAATGGGATATTCTTTCTTTCCCTTTAATTTAGACTGATACTTCACCCGGTTTCCGGATTTATCTTCCGTCATCATGATCACTTTTTCGTCCGGCACCAATTGTTCCCCGATCTCCAGAACTGCCGGCAGAAGACCGCCTGGATTGCCCCGGACATCGATCACCAGCCCTTTCATCCCCTTCTCCTCCAATTCCTTCAGTTGCTTGGTGAATTCCTTGGAGGTATCTTCGGAAAACTGAGAGATGTCGATGCGACCGATCCCCCCGTCCATCCAATCCGACCGGACTGTCTCGATGGGGATTTCATCTCGGACCACCGTAATCTTCAGGATTTCGCTCTGACCCGGTCGCACTACTTCCAACTTGGCCTTGGATCCTTTGGGACCCTTGATTTTTTCCACGGCTTCGTTCAGATCCAGACCTTCCAAGCTTTCGCCATTCACCTTGTGGATCTGATCTTCCGGTCTCAGACCCGCTTTTTCGGCTGGTGAATCCTTAAACGGAGAAACAATGGTTACCCGACCGTTCTTCATGGTTACTTCAGCCCCTATCCCCTGAAAGGAGGATTCCAGGGATGAATGGAACTGCTTCGCCATGTTTTTATCCATATAAGCGGAATAAGGATCGTCCAACGAATCCACCATCCCGCGGATGGCTCCGTCGATCAGTTGCTGCTCCTTTACTTCGCCGATGTATTGGGATTGAATCAATCCATAGGCTTCTCTCAGCTTGTCGATATGCCGATCCAACCCTTGGGTGTCTTGACCGGCTGGAGAGCCTGTCACTTGCGAAAGCAAACCACCGCCACCCAACACCGTCGCCGTCGCCAGACTGCTGAAGAGGACGGCACACACCAGTAACAGGGCCACGGTACGTCCACGCATATACATCCAAACACCACCCTTTGCCCTCTCTCGAGCGGTCCACCAAAAAAGGGAGACCCCGATGTGCTGGACCGGTTGACGCCCCCTGTGACAATGGAAAACCCTCGGGATTTATCCAAGTATATGACAGGCATTCGAAAGTTATTATCAGCTACACTCTAGCAAATTTCCCCGTTCCGTACAAGAAGGGGTACCACCCCTTCAGGTAACTTCGACCTGTTTTTCTTGGCCTCCACGTAAACACGATCGATAGGGGTAGAACGGACACTAGCTCCATCCGCTTTGGACAAAGAAACCCGGGATGCCTGTGAAAGGCCACCCGGGATGGGCATCCATCATTTCAGGTAGTTAATCGGATTTTTCAGCTCACCATTTTCACGGACTTCAAAGTGATTGTGGGGCCCAGTGGAAAAACCGTAGCTGCCCACACGGGCGATCGTCTCTCCTCGTTCCACCCAGTCCCCCTTGTTTACCATCACCTGGTTGGGGTACATATGGGCATAAAGGGTCGTCAAACCGCTACCATGATCCAAAAGGATAATCCAACCGTATCCCGCAGCCGGTTTACTCTCCATTACCACACCATCGGCGGCAGCATAGATGGGATCACCCATCTTGGCGCGAATATCCATGCCGGTATGGAGTTTATACACCTTGGTTACCGGATGTGTCCGATACCCGAAAGAAGACGTGATCTCGCGATTGTCCCCCGGCCAACTGAGAGGACCACCCTCGTATTTGAAATCCCCGTTTTTGGCGGCCAACAAGTTGATCTGTCGCACTTCGGATTCCTTAATCTGCTCTTTCTCTTCGATCTGGGCCAGTTGGGTCCGGTTTTTTTGGCGAAGCGCCATCATCTCTTCAAAGGCTTCTTCCGCCTCTTCCACTTTTTTCTTTTTCTCCCGTTCCAACTGGGCCAATGCCCGTTTATGTTTCAATTCCGCTTTTTTCTGATTGGCCACTTCGTCCACCAGGTGTCGATCTTGCTTGACCAACAGGCGCAACGTCTCGAAACGGGCCAGGAATTCTCCCAATGAGCGAGATTCAAAGAGAGAGGTCATATGACCCATCTCCCCCTGCTGATACAAACTCCGGACGCGATCACGGAAACTGGCATCTTTTTCGTCCAATTTTTCCTGGATCACAATCAGGCGATCCTCCGTTTTTTCAATCTCCTGATTGGCTTCGTCAATTTCGTTCGCCAGCTCGTCCATTTTTTGCTCGTATTGATCCAGCTTCTCGGCAATCTCCTTCAATTCGCCTTTCAAATCGTCCTTTTCCCCACGAATCTCCTCTAACTCATCCCTGGCTTTTTCCGCATCATTCTCTGCCTGAGCCTTCCCAAAAGGGAAGAGACCCATGCTCAGACAGAGAACCATGGTTCCGACAAGCATTCGCCACTTCATCCGCTCCACTCCTCATCCACGACAACAACCAAATCCACTACTGTTTGAAATACGGCATCGGATCGGTATGGTTTCCATTTTTCAGTACCTCAAAGTGCAAATGCGGTCCGGTCGACCAGCCATTGTTCCCCACCTCGGCGATCACTTGCCCTTTGGACACTTCCTGCCCCGCGCTCACTTTTGCCCCTTGGGCATACATATGAGCGTACAGGGTAGACAGTCCTCCACCATGATCGATGATAATGATGTATCCATAGCCGGATGCCGGTCGGGAATCGATCACTTTGCCGGAAGCCGCAGCAAGGATGGGTGTTCCCAGAGGAGCCCCCAGATCAATGCCGGTATGCATGCGGTTCTCCTTGCGTACGGGATGGTAACGCATACCGTAGGGCGAAGTCAACGGTGCTCCTTTTACCGGCCATAGGAACTTACCACCCTCGTATTTGCCGGAAGAGGGGTCGGTCCGTTGCCGCTCCTGTTGCCGTTTTCGAACGAGGTCCCGGACTTTCTTTCTCTCTTCCTCGTTTACCTCTTCCAGGTTTTCCTGTTCTTTGGAGAGCTTGGAGAGGTCTTTTTCGTATTTTTTGTACTCCGCTGTCAAATCGTCATGCAGCTTTTGCGCCTGCTCACTCTTCTCTTTTCGCTTGGCCAAAAGCTCTTCCATATTTTCTCTTTCTTCCGCCAACTCCTTGCGGTCTCGTTCATATCCTGCAATCAGCGTTTGATCCCGCTTGGCCACCTGTCTGACGAATTCGAGGCGGGAAAGGAATTCATCGATGGAACCGGCATCCACCAACGTCTGAAAATAGAACATCTCTCCCTGTTGATAGATCGACCGAACCCGTTCTTTAAACAGCCTCTGCTGCTCTTCCAGCTGTTTTTCTTTCTCCTCCAACTTTTTCTCGCTCTTTTTGAGCGCTTGTTCGGTTTGGTAAACCTCATGGTTCAGTTGGTTAAGTTCCTTTTTCCGGTCATTCAGTTCCGCAAATGTGGATTGAAGATCCTTCTCCGTCTCGTTTCTCTCTTTTTCAATCCGTTGAATCTCCTTGTCCCGCTCTTTGATGGCATCTTTTTTCTCGTCGATCTCGTCAGCCGACACCGGACCGGGCGCCAGGAGGGTCACCGTCAACGTCAGCGCCGTAAGCCCCGCAAGCCACTTTCGTTTCACGCCATCTCCTCCTGTCAGAGTTGTACCATTGGGAATTTAAACCTTTAAGAACCGGCGGATGGAAATCATACTTCCCCATACCCCGATAATCACACCGAGCAGGATGGTCACGCCTGCGACCCACATGGAAATGGACGACATCGGGAGTAATTTGAAGAAACCATAGGCGCTATCTGCATCCAAAACCCGGATGATCCCGCTGTAAACAGCCAACACAACCGCCACTGGAATGATAGAGCCTAGGATTCCAATTAATCCGCCTTCAAAGAAGAAGGGCCATCGAATAAACCAGTTGCTGGCACCTACCAAGCGCATAACTTCAATTTCCCGACGGCGTGCAAAAATAGTGAGTTTAATCGTATTGGAGATCAAAAAGGCGGCCAAAACGGCGAGGCCCAAACCAAACAACAGCACCACATTGCGGACCAAAGAGGACAGATCGAGCAATCGGTCGGTAACACCTTCCCCAGCATCTGCATCATCTACAAAATTGAATTTTTTTATTTTCTCCTTCAACTCCGGTGTTTTCTGGGGATCGACTGCTTTGATTACCAGCGTATCCGGCAACGGGTTGTCTTTTTCCAAACCGTCCAAATACTCGCTGTCATCCCCCCATTGCTCTTTCATCATTTTGAGTCCATCTTCTTTTGAGACGAACTCCACATCCGCGACCATGGGATCTTTTTGGATCTGCTCTTTCAACTGATCGATATTGTCGGCGGAGGCTGTTGCGCTGAGCGAAGCACGAACAGACACCTGCTTGTCCAGTTCACCCGCCATAAAACTGATGTTGAATGCGAACACGAGGAAAAATCCGAAAATAAGCAAGGTCACTCCGCTAGCGCTGACAGCTGCAAATGTCATCCATCCGTTGCGAATAATGCTTTTAAACGCTTCACGAATGTGTCGAAACATCGTGTCAATCTTCATAACCGTATTCCCCCTGCTGCTCGTCGCGGACAATAATCCCTTGTTCCACTGCAATCACGCGCTTGCGCATGGTGTTTACAATCTCTTTGTTGTGAGTCGCCATCACCACGGTGGTTCCGCGGGTGTTGATCTCCTCCAGCAAGTACATGATGTCCCAGGAGTTTTCCGGATCCAAGTTCCCGGTGGGCTCATCAGCAATGATGAAGTTGGGGTTGTTCACCATTGCCCGGGCGATGGAAACACGCTGCTGCTCCCCCCCGGACAACTGGGAAGGCAGGGCGTTCATGCGGTCATACAGCCCCACCAACTCCAGCATTTCCTGCACCCGGCGCCGGATTTTGCGACGGGGGGCTTCCACCGCTTCCATCGCAAATGCGACATTTTCATAAGCGGTCATATTGGGCAGCAATTTATAATCCTGAAATACAACGCCAATGTTGCGACGAAGATACGGAATTTTCCAATCCCGAACCCGCTTGATGTTGACACCATTGATCAAGATCACACCGTGGGTCGGCTTTTCTTCCCGATACATCAATTTGATAAAGGTACTTTTCCCGGCACCGCTGGGCCCCACTACATAGACAAATTCACCCTGGTCGATTTTGACATTGATCCCGTTCAGGGCTTTAACCCCGTTGCCGTAAACTTTGTACACATCATGCATTTCAATCACGCTATCACCCTCATATGCAATTGGGTAGCCACCCTTATGATTATAACTGTCAAAACACTGTCGACCCGGAACAGATGGAAGGAAAAATAAGGTATACATAAGTGTAAATCACAATCTATTATATCACGCTTCTGGTATTTTCCCAGAGGAGGCGCGGGTAAATGTCATAGATTAGACAGATCAAACCCTGCCAGTCCTCTTGACGGGCAGGGTTCCGATGTTAACAGTGAATCAACCGATCGACATCGGACCCGAATTATTAAACGGTGTCCAACCATGCCAAGGTTTCATCCAACTGTTCCTTTTTTTGTTTTAGTGCTGACAAAACCCGATTCCGGGCGGTCCCACCCCGTACATCCCGGGCGTCAGCCACTGCCTCCACATGGATGCGTTGATGGATATCCGCCTCAAACGCCGGGTGAAATTTCCGATAGGCATCCAGTGAAAGGCCGGAAAGGGTTTCTCCCTCCTGAATGCAATGAAGAACGAGACGGCCCACGACCGCATGAGCCTCGCGGAAGGGAACGCCCTTGGCTGCCAAATAATCCGCCACATCAGTGGCAGCGGCAAACCCTTCTTCCGCGTGTTGCCGCATCCGATCCGTTTTCACGTTCATCCCTTCTAACATGGGCGCGGTCAACGCCAAGGCACCGGACAGGGTGGCTACCGTATCAAACACCCCTTCCTTGTCCTCCTGCATGTCTTTGTTGTAGGTGAGCGGCAGCGCCTTCAGCGTCGTCAGCAACGCTACCCAATGCCCCATCACCCGCCCTGTCTTACCCCGAATCAGCTCTGGAACATCGGGATTTTTTTTCTGCGGCATCATGCTGCTTCCGGTACAAAAGGCGTCATCCAGCTCCACATAGCCGAACTCTTCACTGGACCAGAGGATCAGTTCTTCCGACAGCCGTGACAGGTGAACCATCACCAGCGAAGCGTTGGCCAAAAACTCCACCAGATAATCCCGATCGCTCACCGCGTCCATGCTGTTTTCGTACAATCGGTCAAATTCCAGTTCCGCCGCCACCTGTTCCCGATCGATCGGAAAGGGAGTGCCGGCGATCGCCCCCGCACCGAGCGGCATCATGTTTACCCGCTTGTAGCTGTCCATAAACCGTTCCACATCACGCCCAAACATCTCCGCATAAGCCAACAGGTGGTGTGCCAGCCGAACCGGTTGAGCCCGCTGTAGATGTGTATATCCGGGCAACAACGTATCCACATGGGCTTCGGCCTGCATCACGAGTGCTTTTTGAACCGCTAACAGACCCTGGATCATTTCCAAGGTACGGGCACGGACATACAGATGCATATCCAGTGCCACTTGATCATTACGGCTCCTCCCCGTGTGCAGCTTTCCACCCACAGGGCCCACCTCTTCGATCAACAGCTGTTCAATATTCATATGGATATCTTCCAGAGAGACGGAAAACTCCACCTCCCCGGCCCGAACCCGGTCCCGGATCGTTGTCAGTCCATTGGATATGATTTCCATTTCGTCCGGCGAAAGGATCCCGCTTGCCCCCAACATTTTCACATGGGCGAGGCTGCCTCGGATATCTTCTTCCACCAGGAGTTGGTCAAAGCCGATCGAGGCTGTGTATTCTTCAACCAGTTGGTTGGTTGGCTTGGTGAAGCGCCCGCCCCAAAGTTTCATCGAAATCGGAATCCTCCTTTTTCGGATTGACCTTGCCTTCTACTTCCGTCGGCAATCCCCACAACCGGATAAAACCGACAGCCGCTTGATGGTCAAACGTATCATCCTGAGAGTAAGTAGCCAGCTCTTCACTGTAAAGGGAATGGGCCGACTGGCGTCCTGTTACCGTCGCCTGCCCTTTATGAAGACGAACCCGTACCGTACCGGTTACCGTTTCCTGTGTCTGGTCGACAAAAGCATCCAAGGCCTGTTTCAAAGGAGAAAACCACAGCCCGTCATAGACCAGCTCCGCCCACTGTTTCTCCACTTGCGGCTTGAACCGGGTCACCTCCCGGGTGTGTGTCAAATACTCCAGCTCCCGGTGTGCCGCAATCAGGGTGACAGCCGCTGGGCACTCATACACTTCCCGTGATTTAATCCCCACCAACCGGTTCTCCACGTGGTCGATCCGGCCCACGCCGTGCAGGCCCGCCACCTGGTTCAGATGGGACAACAGGATGTGAAAAGGAAGCCGCTCCCCATCCAATGCCACCGGAACCCCTTTTTCAAACGTAATCTGTACATCCTGCGGTTCATCCGGCGTCTCATTGACAGGCTGGGTCCATTCATACGCCCCAGACGGCGGCTGTGCCCAAGGATCTTCCAAAACCCCGCACTCACAGCTCCGCCCCCACAGGTTTTGGTCAATGCTGTATGGATTATCCAAGTCCACCGGAACCGGAATCCCATGGTTCTGGGCATACGCGATCTCCTCATCCCGGGACATCGCCCACTCTCTCACCGGAGCCACGACCGAGAGGTCCGGGTTGAGCGCTTTTACCGCCAGTTCAAAACGGACTTGATCATTTCCTTTACCTGTACATCCGTGGGCGACTGCCACCGCCCCTTCTTCCTCCGCCACCTTGACGAGCACCTGGGAGATCAGGGGACGGGATAACGCCGACACCAGCGGATATTTCCCCTCATACATCGCATTGGCTTTCAGTGCCGGCAGCAGAAAGTGTTCCGCAAACCAGGCGCGGGTATCCACCACCAGGGACTTCACCGCTCCCACATCCAGCGCTTTCTGCTTGACGAAGTCGAGGTCTTTTCCTTCGCCCACATCCAGGGCCACCGCCACCACCTCGTAGCCGTAGGTTTCCTTCAGCCACTGGATGGCCACGGAGGTGTCCAAACCACCGGAATAAGCCAGCACCACTTTCCCCTTACCCATGTTGACCGCTCCTTTATAAAAATTCATCGTTTCGTATCATTATACATACGGCTGTATAAAAAATCTACCCCTGAAGTGGAAAAAAGGGTTGCTGTAAGTTCCCTTTCATTCCGATCTCCATTCGAAGGAAAGAATTCAAAGGAAAAAGGCCCCCGGTTCGCGAAGGGGGGTAAGGAAAGCAATATGAAATGGAGGGATTGGATGCCGAAACCGCGTTATTTGACCGACATCCGTAAGATCGAGGCGATTCCGCCGGAGCAACGAGAAAAAATGACCCAAATCACGGACAAGTTCGTCTTTCGGGTCAACGACTACTATCTCTCCTTGATCGATTGGGACCATCCAGAGGATGACCCCATTTATCAGTTGATTATCCCCAATGATGCAGAACTGGATGAATACGGCCGATGGGACGCTTCCGATGAACATCTCAATTATGCCGCCCCCAACGTCCAGCACAAATATGGAACCACTGCTCTCCTGATGGTATCGGAAGTGTGCGGGGCTTATTGCCGCTTCTGTTTCCGTAAACGACTCTTCCGCAACGATGTGAAGGAAACCTCGATGGAAGTGGGACCCGGTGTGGAGTACATCTCCCAACATCCAGAAATCAACAACGTCCTTCTCACTGGCGGCGACTCCCTCATCCTGGCCACCAACAAAATCCGCAACATCTTAAAGATGCTGCGGGAAGTCCCCCATGTAAAGATCATTCGCTTCGGAACCAAACTTCCCGCCTTTAACCCGATGCGGATCTATGAGGACGAAGAACTCCTGCATGTATTGTCTGAGTACTCCCGCCCCGATGCCCGTATCCATGTCATGGCCCACTTCAACCATCCACGGGAGTTGACCGACCATGCCTATCGGGCCATCGACGCCCTGCAGCGGGCCGGTGTGATTGTGGTCAATCAAACACCCGTGTTGAAAGGAATCAATGATGATCCCGAAGTATTGGGTGAATTGTTGGACAAGCTCTCCTGGTCCGGAGTCACTCCCTACTATTTTTTCCAAAACCGCCCGGTAGCCGGCAATGCCAGCTTCGTACTTACCTTCGAAGAGGCATACCATGCTATTGAAGCCGCCAAAGCCCGTACATCGGGCCTCGGCAAACGCGTCCGCTACGCCATGAGTCACGCCTCCGGCAAAATTGAAATCCTGGCAGTGGAAAACGGCAAGATCTACTTAAAGTACCACCAAGCCCGCCATCCTGATTGGTACGGCCGATTTATGGTGTTGGACTGTCCCCCGGAAGCAGCCTGGTTCGATGACCTTCCGGGTGCGGATGCGATATTGCAGAAGCAGCAGAAAGAAGAAGTGACGGTTTAGTCCGAAAATCGGACCGAAAACACGACCCGGACACGGATGCAAGCAAAACCGGAACCCACGAAGGTTCCGGTTTTTTTGTCACGCTGTAATCGATACAACCATAGAATCGCAACAGATTTCGGGAGAATCCGATCCTTATAAATCCCGGGTGCTTACCGCTCGAACCGCCATCCACAAGGCTACCACCCCATAAAGGCACGCATAAACAATCATCGCATTGCTCGGAACAGAAACACTGCCGAAAACCCCCTGTGTGGCAAGGGAAAGCGGATTATCTGCAGAGTCAAACAGAGCGATCGTCATTTTGCGAAACAACGAATCCGCCGGGAAGACCAAGCTGATCATAATCCCGATGTTGATCATCATTTGTTCCTTGATCATCGCGCCGAATTGCTCGATAAATCCGCCAATCATACTGATCACATACAGCATCACCATCGTGATTCCGCTGTTCAACGTTGTAAAGCGGGCACTGAAAAACAGGGAAGCCGCCACCAAAATCACCGGCTGCAACAGGAACAACCCCCACGCCTGTACCAACTGTACCAGAGTTACATCCGCCTTCAAATTTCCCCCGATGGATTGATTGATGATGGTGACTCCCACAAATAATAAAGTGGTATATAGGATGAGCAGTCCGCTCAGCCCCACAAACCGTCCCCATACAAAAGAATGACGGGAAAGAGGGCGGCTCAACAGAGGGTCGATCTGGCGGCTTTCGATTTCTTTGGATATACTTCCAATACTGCTGAATATCGCTAACAAGGAAATAATGAAGGCCGCAAAATAAAGCCCCATCCCCAAAAACTGAGTGGATAAAAATCCACGGGCCAAAACGTCCAACGAATTATCGACTACCTTCCCCCCGGCATAATACGTTCCCAATGCATAAAAAAACAGATAAGCCAAAGACATGAGAAGAATCACTAAAAAAATGCGCTTATATACGATTTCCCTGGCAGTCAGTTTAGCAATGGTCCACATGTGCCGCGTTCTCCTTCCGATTCACCCAGTACATAAACAATTCCTCCAAGCTCTGCTGTCTCGGTGTCACTTGGTATACCTTCATCCCACGATCGGTCAAAGCCGAGACCAAAGCGGGAATTTGCTTCTCCTCGGACAATGTCAACAGCCAGGTGCTTCTGTCCTCTCCTTGATCGATCTGCTCCCATTTCATGCCCCACCCGGAAAACGACTCCCACCCATAATCGTCCATATCGGAGACGGTGACTTCCACTTGGGGTTCAACGGCTGACAGTTGGCGCCAATCCCCTTGAACGACCAAGTGTCCATGATTGATGATCGCCACATGGTTGCAGACCGTTTCCGCTTCACTGAGCAAATGACTGTTTAAGAAGACCGTCTTCCCCTGCTCTCTCCATTCGCGGATCATGTCGCGCACTTCTTTCCGACCGATCGGATCCAACGCCGATGTGGGTTCGTCGAGGAAAATGACTTCCGGATCGGAGATCAGGGCAGTTGCAATCCCAATTCGCTGCTGCATCCCCTTGGAGTACCCGCGGATTTTGTCCTCTCCCCGCTGATGCAGGCCCACCTTCTCCAATAAATCGGAAATCTTTTTCTTTCTTCCGACACGGGGTACCTCAGACAAATCGGCATGCAGATCCAGCAGCTGTCTGCCTGTCATCCAATCCGGGTAGCGGAATAGTTCCGGCAAATAGCCCACTTTCTTCCGTGAAGCGATGGATGGAACCGGATGACCCAGTAGGGACGCCGTTCCGCTGTTTGGATGGATCAGTCCCAACAGCGTGCGTACAAACGTGCTTTTTCCTGCGCCATTCGGCCCTAAGAAGCCGAATACCACTCCACGGGGCACTTGCAAGGTAATCTCACGGCATCCCTTGTTTCCCTCATACAATTTGGTCAGGCGGTTTGTTTCGATCACATACTCCATTTTTCGTTTTCCCCTCCCGAAACCACGAAGCAGAGCCACTTCGTAAGGCGTATCTGAACCATCCGTTCGGCGAAAAGCCCGGGTCGTGTAGCCGTCTTCGTTCCGTTGCAAAAAGCGCAAAGGCAAATCAAAGGCGACAGCGACCCTTCCTCACGGAGGAATTACCAGACTACCCTTATCGAAGTCACTCTGCTTGTTTCGTCCGTATTCAGTTCAATTTTTTGGCCAATTGAATCAATTCCTTACTGTTTACATCCTCGCCATAGATGGACAGGTTGTGGATTTTTCCGTCTTTCTGCCAAACCAAGGAGGCCCACCATTCCCCTTCTTGAATAACCCCTTTCGCTCCATTGATGGACACTTCGCGCACGTCTCCTTCGTCTTCAAATACGGGGACGGGCAGCGTTTGTTTCCAATCCTCGATGTCGAGAAGCTGGGTCTTAATGTTTTCCGGAATAAACGGGAGAGACAGGACCGCTTTCCGGATTTCGTCCACATCTTCCTCTTTTTCCACTTCGATCTGAGGAGTTTCCGCCACAGTGTATTCAATTTCGGAGGAGCTTTTCTCGTTTTTCAGGTTCATGAACACCGAACGGGGCATCTCGACGGCGAAGGTCTTGTTGTTCAATTTTTTATCCAGTTCGACGTCTGCCTCCAGCTGCTTTAACAATTTATTGATTTTTTCCGTATCCAATCGGAAATGGACCGTAAAGGGAGTTTCAACTGTTACCTCTCTTACAGCCTGGTAACCGTCCGGAACTTCCGGTAATGAATGTCCGGCTTTGACCGCCTTTTCGGGATTGTCAAAGTGATGAATCGACTCTTCTTCCTCCCCTTCTGTCCAAACCTTTCCCAATCCTTTTAAATCCAGCGATCCCGTTTCCTTATTTTCCAGAAAGTTGCTCATTTCTTCCAAATCGCCCTGTGTTAATTTGACAAATTCTACTTTGTCCATACGGAACACGGACAACAATTCACTGGCAGCCGCCTGAACTTGCGGAACCGTCAAACTGGCTGCCAGAATCCCTGCCGCAGCGATCCCGGAAATCCACCGCTTTTGTGTTTTTTTCATTTTTTTCCAACTCCATTTCATCGAATCTTCAGAGGGGGCCTCGGTCCGCCCATCCCGCTTGGAAAGGTTTTGAAATCGTTGCCAAGCCTGATCGCCATCGATCTCCAACGAACGATCCGGATCGGGCAGGCTTTCTGTTATCGCTACATGAACCCAATCTTCCATTTCTTTTGTTTCTTGAAGCAAAGCCTGACATTCGGGACATTGTTCGATATGCAAAGCCAGTTGTTTTCGCTCGCTCCGGGTCAGTTCCCCATCCAGATAAGCTTGCAGCCGTCCCTGATCATTGCAAATCACCCAGCATCCTCCCTTACACGTTGATAGAGCTTCCGGAACTTGTTTTTTGCTCGGGCTAAAAGGGTTCCAACAGATTCGGCCTTTATTTCCAACGCATGAGACAATTCCTGATAGCTGAAGCCCGAATATTTCATCAAGAGGAGATTACGTTCCCGTTCATTCATTTGGAGTAGGATGTGGCGAACGGAGACAATCTCCTCCTGCTCCAGCCACTTGGTTTCCGTAGAAGGAAGACAGTGGGATTGATTCCTGGTTTCTTTCTCCATTCGGTTTCGGTGCCGCTTCTCAGAACGTAGGTAATTATAAGCCGTATTCAGTGCCGTTCGGGTTAACCAAGCGGAAACCTTCTCAATCCGTGCGCGATCCGTATCATAAAAATGAAGAAAGACTTCCTGAGCGATATCCTCCGCAACCGATTGGGAGGGAATCACTCGCATCACTTGATGTACCACAAACGGATAATAGGTTTTAAACATGTACTCAAAATCATCAGCCTCCCGAGGTTCCTCTTGCAAGTAAGCCCACCCCCTCATGCTGAACCTCCTTTCAGCCTTTTCACTTTATAGACACCGCCGTCGGCGATTTTGTGACAGGGTCAGCCAAGATTCCCCGACCATTATAAACGAGAAAAGACGGGGAATAGCCCCGTCACTGGAATGGAAAAAGGTGAAAAAAATGATATCATTTGTCCTGTATTCATCAGGAAACCCATTCAGCATCAGCATACTCCATGGTTATAAAAGGGATCATCTTCATCCATCGAAAACGATTTACTTTACGTAATCTGTTCATTATATAGATACTTACATAAAGTTATTTAATGGCCGTCAGCCATCACAACGACTCGATCCAAAAGGAGTGTTCATGATGAAATGGGTTGTACGTATTGTTCAAGCATTACTTACGCTCGTTTTTCTGCTTGCAGGGGGAATGAAGCTATCCGGAAATCCGATGCAAGTGACGGCATTCACGGAAATTTACGGATACCCGGTTGTATTTATGTACGTGGTGGGTGTCATTGAAGTCCTAGCCGCTATTGGACTGTTCATCGGCTACTGGAAACCGAAAGTAAGTTTGTACTCCGCTGGGTTGCTGGCCTTGACGATGGCTGGAGCCGTACTCACCCACTTCCAAGCCGGGCAGGGGTTGGCCGAGTCCGTGGCAGCGTTGATCCTGTTGGCCCTTGCCCTTCTTGTCTTCTTCGGTTATCGCTCCTCGCTGCAAACAGGATCGTAAAAGAGTTGCCTGCAAAAAAACACCCACGATGCTTGAATCGTGGGTGTTCACGTGTTGCTTAAGGTACGGTTTAATAGCTGATCAGACTCGCCAATAACAAACCGGTGGAAATGCTGAGGAAAGCGGAGAAGATCCCGACGGAGACATTCCCCTTGGGGATCTCGGAGGTCACCCGAAACGGGGTCAACAACTCAAACAGGTAGAAGATCAGCACCTGGAACACGGCACCGACCGCACCCCAGATCATTAAATCGACCAAGCTGGCCGCATGGTAAATCGCTGAAGAGAGGACCAAGGTGAGACCCAGCAGCTTTCCTCCCAGAACATACGAGGCGGCTTTGGCGGCTGCCGCTTTTTGCGAATCGGCAGTTTCCGCCCCCTCCTTGATCAGTTGGGTTTCTTTATACGGGGTGGTAATCAGGAACAAAAAAATCCCCAGCACCACCAACGGGATACTCACGCCCAGGTACATCAGAAAATTTAATAGATAAGGCCACTGTTCCAGCATGAGAGGCTCCTTTCCATTTTCGATGCGAGTAAGAATTAATCGCTGATCGCGACGGGCAAAAAACGGGCCAAATTGCCTGTGATGGGACCATCCACCCGGCACAAAATTGCGGAGGCTTCTCCCCCTACTAAAAAGGAGCCCCACAACCGGTTTCCGATCCGCCGCCCCTCCAACGTCTCTACCTCCACCTGGTCTAGTTCCACCCGGCGCTGGTAAACCATTGGTTGATTCCAGTAGGCGGCTTCCTGATCGCGATGGGTGACCCAGCCGTCTGCATCACATAGAAGAACGGCTCCCCCTTCCCGTCCCAACACAGGCTTTACCACATGCGGCTCCCGTCCGAGAAAGCGGTTTTCCAAGTAGGTCGGCAATAGATATTGATGGATGAGACGATGTTCATCCGGGGTAAAAAATTGCCCCGTTTCATGCAGGCTCCAAATCAGGGCCTGCAGAGCCTTCGTCTGCCCGATCAACGCGCCGGGAGGATTGATCGTCGAAAGACGCCCCCGACGAATTAAATCCAGTACGTGCGCCCCTGTGGGATATCCATCCTCATCCGCTTCCTCCGCCAGAATCTCCAGGGCGTGAAGGCGATACCACAGGTCGATGGGCTTCCAATGACCCTCCACCCGGCTTCCCAAACGGTCCCCCTCCACCCGCAAATGCTCCAAAGGGACAAAACGGGCGTTTAATCCGGAACGTTTCATCAAGTAGCGGGTGGTGCCGGCATCTTCTTCGTGCCAGTCCAGGCTGCTAAAAACGATCGACCGGATCGGTCTGCCGTCTTCGCGGTAAACCTGGACCGCACGCTGAAACGCATCCCAAATCTGGCTGTCGGCCCCTTCGTTCGGGTCTGAACCCGCATTTAACGCCTCCACTACGCGCCCATTGACATAAAAAGCTTCTACGACACCGGTGGGAGTATCACCGTTAAACTCCAGCATCTTCCACCCTTCTGGAGTGCGGGCAAAGTCGAATCGGCCCACCACCGTCGGCAGCAGTGGATCGAGGGCGATGCGAACGGCAGGAATAGCAGCGGCAGGAATTCCTAACTCCCGCAACAACTCGTCATCCGCCTGTTGAACTACCGGAATGACCCGGGAGAAGACTCTCCCTAAGGCTTCCGTAGCCCGATCCAGTTCCTTCTTCCAGGCGGCCGGGATAGGCTGCACGGTCGCCAATGCGTATTCTTCACCGTAACATTCATCCCAAGTGAATATCCCTTCCTCTCGAAGGGAGTCGTAGATCCGTTTTCGCCGGATATCATACGGTTCCGTCACGGTGGATCACCCTCCGCTGAAAAACCCGCCGGATGAAGAACTTTTGCCGATGCCGCCCTTGGATCCGCCCTTGGTTCCCTTGGTGACTCCGGATTCCTTCTGGTAATACCGGTTGCCCCCGCTGTAATACGTGCCGCCCCCGGCACGGCCGGTGCCATCATCACAGTATCCGTCCTCATCATTGTCCACGCAATACACATCATCACAGTATCCGTCCTTGTTGCGATCGACACAGTTGGATTGTGATGGCTTGGCAGAAGAACATCCAGGAACGGCAACCAGTGCCGCCACCGCAAATAAGGCGACTACCTTTCCCGTTCGATTGAATCCTTCCCCTTCCATCCCTTGACGCTGTTCCATGGTACCGATCGATTCCCCCTTTTCGTAATCCAAAACCCCGATGCTCCTTTATTCCACCGACTGCACATACAACACATACACTTTTCGGTTTTCATCTACTTCTGCGGAGGTTTTTCGCCATTGGCGACCGCCGCGATACAAAATCTCACCCTGCAGGTAGAGGCGAAGCTCCGCCTGTGTCCGGCATTGAATGATCTCGATAACAGGGTAAAACTGTGCCTCCTCCGAAAACCGGCGGATTTCCAGACGAATCCCTTTCCACATCGGGTGTGGAATCCCTTCGGCGTCCCAGACCTGTTCGTCATCCGCCTGACGGACAAAGATAATGGGTCCTTTGTCACCAAAGGCAGTCGCGGTCTGCTCGTAGACCCGATCCTCCGTCACAAAGTAATCACAGACAAAACGAGTGGAGATTTCCTCTTCGTCGATCTCTTCATAGGTAAACAAAACAGGATGATCCCGGTCCGGTTCATCCAATCGATATTCCAGCGTAGCCACCCTGTCCCCCCTTCCCTGTGTTTAAAGTAGTCCGCCGCTTCAGCTTACCTCTCCATCCGTTTCTTTGTAAAGAGAATGTTTTCATTTTTCTTTTCAATAGAAAACAGGAGCACTTATAACATTTTGAAATGCAGGAATTACGAGTAGTTATATAGAATTTACATATTAATTAAACTTTATCCAACCGACTAACAAGCTATTATTATGAAACTTATACATGATGCATATCAATCTTATTTACATACCCGTTCGTTTGCAAAACATACTCATACCCCATCTGGTAACCGTAATCTGTTTATCGATATTAAAAAATATGAAGTGCCATTGGAATCTAAGAGAAATCAGGAGGTCGTTATGCTTCAAAGCCATCCACGCGACTTACTGGAAGTCGAGAACTTATCTGCCGGTTTTACGATTGATAACCAGTTTTACCATGCGATCCGCGATGTGTCATTGAAAGTGAAAAAACGAGAAGTCGTCGGGGTCGTCGGTGAATCGGGCTGTGGCAAAAGCGTGATGTCGCTCTCCATCATGAAGTTGTTACCAAAGGAAAATGCTTGCATAGTGTCGGGAGAGATCTACTTAAACGGTTTGGATTTGACAAAAAAAACAGACAAACAAATGGATGAGATTCGCGGTAAGAACATTTCCATGATTTTTCAAGAGCCGATGACCGCATTAAATCCCGTATTCTCCATCGGCTTTCAATTGACAGAAGTGCTGTTCAACCACTTAACCATCAGCAAGCGGGAAGCAAATGAACGGGCCGTCGCACTATTACAACAAGTAGGGATTTCCCGCCCAGACAAAGTTTTAAAGGAATATCCGCACCAGCTGTCAGGAGGAATGAGACAGCGGGTGATGATTGCGATGGCCATTGCGAATCACCCGCAGCTACTAATTGCCGATGAGCCGACAACGGCGCTGGATGTAACGATTCAAGCCCAAATCTTAGAGCTGTTGACCGAGATTCAGGATCAAAAAGAAATGGCGATTTTGCTGATCACACACGATCTTGGTGTGGTTGCGGAGCTATGCGACTACGTCCTTGTGATGTACGCCGGAGAAATCATTGAAAAGACAGATGTGGAACGCCTGTTTTACGCGCCAAAACACCCCTATACAGAAGCACTGCTCGGTTCGATTCCGAAACTGGAACAAACCAGGCACACACTCGATTCGATCCCAGGTGTCGTGCCGCCTCTCACAAAATTATCCGATATCGGCTGTCGTTTTGCCGATCGCTGTCCGAAAGCGACCACTGACTGTCAATGTGTAAAGCCTGAGCTCAAAGAGAATGAACCCGGTCATGACGTCAGATGTTTGCTTTATGATACCAGCTATCCCAACAAAACGAGGGTTAACACATGAGTGTAACAGAGAATAAGAAGCCCCTGCTTCAAGTGAAAAACTTGAAAAAATATTTTCCGATAAAAAAGGGCTTTCTACAGCGGACGATCGGCCATGTCAAAGCCGTGGATAATATCAGCCTCGATGTTTATAAAGGAGAAACCTTCGGTCTTGTCGGCGAATCCGGATGCGGTAAATCGACGACAGGACGCACAATCTTACGGCTTGACCGTCCGACGGAGGGCTCCATTCGTTTTGCCGGCCAAGACATCACCGATGTAAAGGGAAGCACCTTACGAAAAATCAGACAGGATCTTCAGATGGTGTTTCAGGACCCGTATGCTTCATTAAACCCCAAGATGATGGTCGGGAATATTTTAGCCGAACCGATTCTAAACTTTAACAAGCTGCCGAAAGAGAAAATAAAAGCCCAAGTGATGGATCTGCTCGTCAAGGTCGGTTTGACCTATGATGCCTACTACAAATACCCACATGAATTTTCCGGCGGCCAACGACAACGAATCGGGATTGCGCGAGCGCTGGCCCTCAAACCGAAACTTATCATCGCCGACGAACCGGTATCGGCACTGGATGTGTCCGTACAATCGCAAGTGTTAAATCTTTTAAAGCGCTTACAAGAAGAGTTTAAGCTGACGTTTATCTTCATCGCCCATGATTTAAGTGTCGTCAAGCATATGAGTGATCGAATCGGGGTGATGTATTTGGGTCAGATGATAGAAGTTGCACAGGGAGAGAGTTTGTACAGAGAACCCCTTCACCCTTATACACAAGCGTTATTATCCGCGATCCCGATTCCTGATCCGCGCAGTCGGAAAGAACGCATCGTGTTAAAAGGAGATGTCCCTAATCCTGCCAATCCTCCAACGGGATGTTCGTTTCATCCGAGGTGCCCACACGTGATGCCCGAATGCCGGGAGAAAAGGCCGGTTTTAAAGGAGGTGAGACCCAAGCATCAAGTCGCTTGTTTTCTGCATGGGTAATCATCAATACTCTGAGGGGGCGTAATCAATGAAACGGTCACTTACCGTCTTATTGTCCATGATGTTGCTCATGTCGCTGTTTTTAGCAGCTTGTAGCGGCAGTTCGGCTATAAAGGAAAAAGGCAAGGACACGATCACCTATGCGGTGGATCAAGCACCGGAAGGGTTGTTTATCCCCGGTTTTGCAGGGAGTGCGATCGATTCCCAAGTAAACGATTTTATCCATGATGATCTAATTAAAGTCAATGAAAAGATGGAATATCAGCCTCATATCGCAAAATGGGAGTCGGACGACAACATCACGTATACCTTTACCATCGAAAAAGGCATCAAGTGGCACAACGGGGAAGAACTGACGATGGAAGATTGGCAGTTCGCCCTTGAAGTTATCGCTGATCCCGATTATGACGGACCTCGCTACAATTATGTTGAAAATATTAAAGGGGCAGACGAATACCGAAAAGGAAAAGCGGACAGCATCTCCGGTTTTGAGATTGTCGACCCTTATACAGCAAAAGTGACATTTAAAGAAAAGAAAGTCAACAACTTGGAGAACTTATGGACTCGGCCCATGCCCAAGAAAGCACTGGAAGGGCTCGCCGTCGCTGAACTTTCCAGCTCCAAAGAAGTACAGGAAACACCAGTGGGATTGGGACCTTTCAAGGTGAAAAAGATTACGCCCGGGGAGTACGTTCTGTTAGAACGGTTTGATGATTACTGGCAAGGCAAGCCGAAATTGGCGGAAGTGACGATTAAGGTGATCGATCCGTCCCTTTCAGTGGGATCGTTAGAAAACGGTGAAGTCGATATCATGGAGATTCGCCCGGATGACGTCGAACAGCTGGAATCCGTCCCCCATATCGATGTAAAGGAACAAGAAGGGCTGGGGTATTCATACATCGGCTTTCGCTTCGGCCATTGGGACAAAGACAAACGGAAAGCCGTCGACGATTACGAGAAGTATCAAGATAAGCGGTTGCGTCAAGCGATGTTTTACGCCCTTGACCGAGAGGCTTTAATCAATGCCTATCTCGCCGGTAAAGCCACGCCGGTTGATTCACCGATCCCGTCTGTTCACTGGATTCGAGCCGACGATTCAGAACTGACCCCGTATCACTACGATAAGAAGAAAGCAGAGCAACTGCTTGATCAAGCGGGCTATAAAGATATGGACGGAGATGGGTTCAGGGAAGATCCGGGCGGCAACAAATTTGAGATTAAATTCGGCCACTATGCGGGCCCGTCCGCATTTGAAGGACGTGCCCAGGCCATCATTCAAAACTGGAAAGATGTCGGTCTCAATGCCAAACTGGCAACCGGGCAGCTGGTTGAGTTTAATACCTATAACGAAATGAAAGATAACGATGATAAAGAGTTGGAAGTGTTTTTCGGTGCTTGGGTTGTAGGCAGTGACCCGGATCCGAGCGGACTATGGGCCAGTACGGCAGAGTGGAATTTCGGTCGCTGGGTGAATGAAGAATCTGATCAACTCCTAAAAGAAGCGTTGAGTGACAAAGCGTTTGACCGCGATTACCGGAAAGATAAATACGTGAAATGGCAGCAGCTGTTTAACGATGAACTTCCCGCCCTGCCCCTCTGGGAGAACATGGACTTGTACGGGATGAACCAACGTCTGCACGGTGTCGTCATCGATGCCACCGGACTGCGCGATTTCCATCAATGGTATGTGAAATAGGACCATTCGCAGATAAGGAGACATTTTCATGTTAGCCTATACACTGCGCAGAATACTAGCGATCATCCCGCTGTTGATCCTGATCTCCATCGTTGTATTTACCCTGGCAAAGCTCATGCCAGGGGACCCCTTCGGGGGGGAGATCGACCCGAACAATACCAATCCGGAGTACATCGAGGAAATGCGTGAAAAACTCGGATACAACGACCCGATCCACGTTCAATACATGCGTTGGATAACGAGCTTCGCACAGGGAGATTTCGGAAAATCGACCACATATAAAAAACCAGTCAGTGAAGTGATTGCAGAACGGATCCCAAACACACTGTTTTTGGCGATCACATCCCTTATCATCACATACATTCTCGCTTTTTCAATGGGGATGTACGCAGGAAGAAAACCGTACACCATCGGGGATCATGCGATTGCAACGTTTAATTATGCCGGTATTGCGATTCCACAGTATATTATCGCCATCGTCGCGATCTACTTTGTCGCTTTTAAATTAGGCTGGCTTCCGTCAAGTGGTTCCTATACGCCCGGTTTAGAGGAAGGGACATGGGATTATTGGCAAAGCCGAATGCAGCATGTACTGCTGCCGGCTGTGACGTTAGGAGTGTTTTCGACCGCATCCTATACACAGTTTTTGCGCAATGACATCATTCAAAACAGTCGAAAGGACTATGTTCGTACAGCCAAAGCCAAAGGGACGAAAGAATCGGCCATTTACAACAAACATATTTTAAGAAATTCGATTATTCCACTGGTAACGTTTTTGGGATTCGACTTAGCCGCTTTAATTGGCGGGGCCATTATTACCGAGACGATTTTTACCTATCCCGGCATTGGGATGTTGTTCGTTTCTTCTATTGATACAAGAGATTACGCCGTCGTCATGTCCCTGACCATGTTACTCTCGCTGTTAACGTTGTTGGGCAACCTCGTTGCCGACTTATTATACGGGGTAGTCGATCCGAGAATTCGTTACTAGAGGTGGATGATGATGAATGTTGTCACCCATGAGACTGCATTAAAGAGTAAGCCGCACCAATCTCTCTCACCGTGGGCATTAGCCAGAAAAAAGTTTATGAGAAGGAAATTGGCCGTTTTGAGTGCATTGTTTCTCATTTTTATGATCGCCCTATCGTTTCTGGCTCCATATGTGACAACGACTGATATCTCCCGCATTCATACGGATAAGATCAGCTTGGAGCCGTCTTCCGAACACTGGTTGGGAACCGATAAAAACGGACGGGATGTCTTTACGAGAACACTCTACGGGGGCAGGGTTTCTTTGACGATCGGACTAGCCTCCACCTTTTTTGTAACGCTGATCGGCACGACGATTGGAGCGGTCGCAGGGTATTTTGGCGGTTGGGTCGACAGCTTGCTCATGCGATTGACGGATTTTATGATGAACTTCCCGTTTATGGTGTTTGCGATCGTGTTAAACTCCATTCTACTCGGAAAATTAACCAATGCATGGAGTTTGGTCATCGTTTTTAGTGTTCTCACCTGGGGAAGTGTAGCGCGTATCGTCCGCAGCGTCATTCTGGCAGAAAAAGAAAATGAGTATATTCTCGCCGCTCGATCCATCGGCACCAAACCAGGGATGATTATTATCAAGCACTTGCTGCCAAACGTGATGACGACCATCATCGTACAGGCCACGCTCTTGTTGGCATTGTATATCGTGGCTGAGGCCGGCTTGAGCTTTATCGGAATCGGCGTTCCGACGGACACCCCGAGTTGGGGGAACATGCTGATGGAGGCGAGAGAAAGAGATGTCTTGCAAAACAAGCCGTGGATATGGGTTCCGCCGGCGATTTGCGTTTCGTTCACAATATTGGCGATCAATTTTTTCGGCGAAGGGGTGAAAGATGCGTTTAATCCAAAAGCCCATTAATCAAATGAGTGAGGCTATGGGCGACCAACAAAAAAGGATACGCACAATAGGCGTATCCTTTTAACGATATCAGGTCATGACCCCTTCTATCCCTATCCATCCGACAATAATGAGGTCAGCAGCGCCTTTTGTGCATGCAGCCGGTTTTCCGCCTGCCGGAAAACCTCCGACTGCGGACCCTCCATCACTTCTGCCGTCACTTCCAGCCCCCGGTATGCGGGTAGGCAGTGGAGGAAAACCGCGTCAGGCTGGGCCAGCTGCATCAGGGACGCATCCACCTGAAATCCGGTAAAGTCCCGCAACCGCTGCTCTTTCTCCTCTTCCTGCCCCATGCTGGCCCAGACGTCCGTATAGACGGCATCCGCTTGGGCCACCGCTTCCTTGGGATCCTGAACGAGATGGAGGCGACCGCCGTTGACAAGAGCGATGTCAGCCGCCTGTTGCCAGATTACCGGATCCGGTTCATAGCCTGGCGGGGTAGCAGCCACCAGCTCCCAGCCTGTCAGGGCCGCCGCTTCTGCCAACGAGTGTAGAACATTGTTTCCGTCTCCCACATAAGCCAGACGCACCGAGTCCTGTTCGGGTTTACATTCGATCACCGTCATCAAATCAGCCAAGGCTTGACAAGGGTGGTGAGAATCCGTCAATCCGTTGATCACCGGGATAGAGGCGTTCTCCGCCAGCTTTTGGACCGTATCATGTTGAAACGTTCGGATCAGGACTGCATCCACATATCCGGATAGAATGCGGGCGGTATCCTCCACACTCTCTCCCCGTCCCAACTGCAGCTCCTGCCGGTTTAGCGAAAGGGGATGTCCTCCCAATTGGGCCATACCGGCTTCAAAGGAAGTCCGGGTACGGGTGGACGGTTTGTCGAATATCATGGCCAAGGATTTACCTGCTAAGGGGCGATAGGCGTGCCCGGCTTTTTTCTGCTCTTTCAGCCAGAGAGCATGGCGAATCAGGTCGCGAATCTCCTCCGCCGAAGTATCGGATACCGCCAGGAAATCCCTTCCCGCCAGAGCCGGTGGAATCGGCATCGTTGTCAAACTGGCACTCATCCCATCATCATCTCCTTCAACCTTGGAACCTGGAAGGGTTCCGCATCCATCGAGCCGATCCATGGCGCAGATCGCAACCAGGCACGGAACGTATCTACCGAAGTAAAGCAGGGGACCTGCCATTCCAGCGACAGCTGACGGAGGCGGAACCCGTTTCGTTTCGGATCCTCCCCCTGTGTGGGGATGGCCAACACCGCTTTGGGATCGTCATTGGCAAACCATGATTCCCAGTTGTCGGGGGGACAGTCATCCACTTGGACCCCTTTGCTCCGCAGAAAACGGGCCGTTCCCGGTGTAGCCGCCAGACAGACGCCTGCTTCCGCCAGCTGATGCACCCACGGGAGCAACTCCTCTTTGCGTACGTCTGACACCGCCAACAGAAGGGAGCTGCCTTTCGTCAAGGGGGGCAAGGGACCCGTCACCGTCCACGGAACCGCCTTAGCCAATGCTTGTTCCAGAGTGCGTCCTACACCCAATACTTCCCCTGTCGACTTCATCCGCGGCCCGAGTGCCGGATCGACTCCCGACAACTTGGCGGTGGAAAAGACCGAACCTTTCACTGCCCAGCCTGCCGGTTTCGGCATCAAGCCGGTAGGGGCAAAAGAGGCCAGTTTTTCACCCAATTGCACCCGAGTGGCCCAATCGACCATTGGAACGCCTGTCACCTTTGAGATGATCGGCACCGTCCGGGAGGCACGCGGGTTCACTTCCAGCGCATACACACGATCATCCGCCACGACAAACTGGATATTGAGCAATCCCACATGGCCCAGTTCACGAGTGATGGCTGTTGTGTATTCCATCACCGTCCGCGCCAGTTCTGCATCCAAATCGGGCGCTCCCAAAATAGCCAAACTGTCGCCCGAGTGGATGCCGGCCCGCTCCACATGTTGGACCAAAGTGGGAACCAACACGTCCCGGCCATCGGTGACAGCGTCCACTTCCACTTCCATCCCTTCCAGGAACTGATCCAGCAACAAGGGATACAATCGTTCCGCCCCGGCGCTGCGTCCGGTTTCTTCCAATACAGACTCCAGCTCCTGCCGGCTGCGCACCACCTGCATTCCCCTCCCTCCGATCACATAGGAAGGGCGAATCAGCAACGGATAACCCAGGCGGTCTCCCACCTCCAGGACTTTCTCGGGCGTGTCGGCGGTCTCGCCGGGAATATGAGGAATATCCAGTTTATCCAGTAGTTTATAAAAACGATGACGATCCTCCACTTGGTCGATCAAATCCGACGTGGTTCCCCACACGGTCACTCCCGCTTCTTCCAGTCCCTTGATCAGTTGGATCGCGGTCTGCCCTCCAAATTGAACAAGCACTCCCTCCACCTGTTCTTTGCGTGCCACTTGAACGACATCTTCCACCGTCAAGGGTTCAAAATAGAGGCGGTCCGCCGTCGCAAAATCGGTACTGACGGTTTCGGGATTGTTATTGACCACAACCGCGCACCAATTGCGCTCCTGCAGCGATTTGGCGGCGTGCACGGAGCAATAATCAAATTCGATCCCCTGTCCGATGCGGATGGGACCGGAACCCACAACCAACGCCCGCGGACGATGAGTGTCCACCTCGACTTCGTCCGCCCCATGCCAGGAGGAGTAAAAATAGGGAGTATCGGCGACAAACTCGCCGGCGCATGTGTCCACCCACTTATAGGACGGCAACAAACCCAGCTGGGACAGACGCTGTCGAACGGTCTCCTCCGAAACATGCCACAAGCGTGCCAGGACGGTATCCGCCACTCCCCGCGCCTTCGCCTGCTTCAAACAGGAAGCGGAAACGGTATCCCAACTCTGGGCGGCCAAGGTTTGTTCCCACTCCACCATCCCTCGGATCTTATCCAAAAAGTATGGGGTGATCCCGGTCAGGGTATGGATGCGTTCCATCTCCCACCCCCGTCGAAACGCTTCCCCCAGCAGAAAGAGGCGACCATCGTCGGCACGGCGCAAGCGCAAAGACAGTTCGTCATCGGACAACTCCCGATCCTGCCCACGCAACAAGCTGTCACACCCCTGGTCCAGGGAACGGATCGCTTTATTCAAAGCGGTCTCCAGATTACGCCCCAGGGCCATCACTTCCCCGGTCGCTTTCATGCGGGTGCCCAAGTCCCGTTCGCCTCCCGGAAACTGGTCAAACGGCCAGCGGGGGAGTTTGACCACGACATAATCCAGGGCCGGTTCAAAACTGGCGAAAGTATGGCCCGTGACTGGGTTGAGGCATTCATCCAGACGATATCCCAGGCACAATTTGGCAGCTAAACGGGCGATCGGGTATCCGGTTGCTTTGGAAGCCAGAGCACTGGAACGGCTCACCCGGGGGTTTACTTCGATGATGCGATATTCACTCGTTTCGGGATGGAGGGCAAACTGGATGTTGCACCCTCCCACCACTTCCAAGGCACGGATCACATCGCAGGCGACGGAACGCAGTTGTTGGTATTGCCGATCGGTTAATGTTTGAGAAGGGGCCGTGACCATGCTGTCCCCGGTATGAACACCGACGGGATCGATATTTTCCATGTTGCAGACGGCGATACAGGTATCCGCTGTATCCCGCATCATTTCGTATTCGATCTCTTTCCAGCCGAGAATGCTCTCCTCCACCAGGACCTGACGGATCGGGCTGGCGGCCAGCCCGCGGCGGGCCACCTTGGTCAGCTCAGCCGGACTGTCAGCGGCTCCCCCGCCAAACCCTCCCAAGGTGTAAGCCGGACGGACCACAACGGGGTAACCCACGCCTTCCGCAAACGCCAATGCCTCTTCCACCGTGGAGACGGTTTGTCCTTGGGGAACCGGTTCGCCCATGTTTTCCATCATTTGCTTAAACGCTTCCCGATCCTCTCCACGTCTAATCGTCTCTACCGGCGTACCCAAAAGGTGCACCCCGTAACGGTCTAATACGCCCCGTTCATCCAGCTCCACCGCCAGGTTAAGTCCCGTCTGGCCTCCCATCGTGGCCAAAAGGGCATCCGGCCGCTCCCGCTCGATGATGCGCGTCAGCACCTCCGGAGTCAGGGGCTCCATATAAAGCACATCCGCCACATCGGGATCCGTCATGATGGTGGCGGGGTTATGGTTGGCCAGTATGACCCGGATACCTTCTTCCCTTAAGGCCAGACAAGCTTGGGTTCCGCTGTAGTCAAACTCCGCCGCCTGTCCGATGACGATGGGACCGGAACCGATAACCAACACCGAATCGATTCCTTGGATTTTACCCACAAGCGGTCACCCCCATGCCGGCAACCACCGCATCGATGAACCGGTTGAACAGGGCGGATGCCTCGCGGGGACCGGGGTGGGCTTCAGGATGAAATTGAACCGTGAACAAGGGGTAATGACGGTGTGCCAACCCCTCCACCGAGCCATCGTTTACATGCTCATGGGTGATGCGCCACTGTCCCGGATCAACAGAAGAGGCGCGAACGGTGTAACCATGGTTCTGGGAGGTAATCCACACGCGGCCGCTCTCCAAATCCCGCACCGGATGGTTGCTTCCCCGGTGACCAAAAGGAAGGCGTTCCGTATCGGCACCCAGAGCCAGGGCCAACAATTGGTGGCCGAGGCAGATCCCCATGGTGGGAATCCGTTCCACCAACGGTACCCAGGATGACAGATAGGGCGTAAGCGCTTTTGGATCCCCCGGTCCGTTGGAGAAAAGAAGTCCGTCCGGTTGCAAATCCGCGATCGCATCGGCAGACCAATGGAAGGGAACGACGGTTACGCGGCAACCTGCCTGGATGAGAGCATGAACAATGGAGCGTTTGGTCCCGAAATCGACCAAGACGATATGGGGAGCTCCGTCTGGACCCGGATAGACCGCCGGGCGGGAAACCGCCATAGCCTTCACCCATTCCAGAGACGCCGGGTCCGGCCACTGCTGCCGCATCTGGTTCGGATCACTCGACAACAGACCCATTCTGGCGCCGCCGTCCCGAATTTTGCGGGCGATGGCACGGGTGTCTACACCGGCAATGCCGGGGATCTCCCAACGAGCCAGCCATGCGGACAGGGACGATTCCCCCTTTCCGTAAAGCTCGTTCACTACCACACCGGCACAGCGGGGACCCTCACTTTCACTCTCATCGGCAACCACGCCGTAATTGCCGATGAGGGGATACGTAAAGGTGACGAGCTGTCCCGCATAAGAGGGATCGGTCACCACCTCCTGGTAGCCCGTCATTCCCGTGGTGAACACCACCTCACCGGCATGCTCCCGGGGAACCCCGATCCACTCCCCTGGAAATACATCCCCGTCGTCAAACACCAGATACGCTTCCATCGGTCACAACCTCCTCCAACTCCATCCATGTTTCTTCGATCAACATCACGGCCCGCTCCACCTGTGCCTCTGTCGTTACCAAAGGAGGAAGCAGACGCAACACCCGTTCCCCGGCAAGAGTAACCAACAATCCCCGTTTGGCCAAGGCCTGCACCAGAGGAAGGGACGGGCGGTCCAGTTCCAGCCCCCATATCCACCCCAGACCCCGCACGGACCGAATCCCGGGCAAGGGCTCCAGGTGTACCCGGAGAAGATGTCCCAAGCGTTCTCCCACCGCCCGGGACTGTTCCAAAAAGCCGGGCTCACAAAGACAATCGAGGACTGCATCCGCGACAGCCATCGCCAATGGATTGCCGCCAAAGGTACTGGCATGGGTCCCGGGGCCGAAACTCTCTTCCAGCCCGGCCCGCCCCAACATCACTCCGATGGGAAAGCCGTTACCCAGTCCTTTCGCCAATGTCACCACATCCGGCTGAATCCCCCAGCCTTGAAAAGCGAACAACTCTCCTGTGCGTCCCATTCCCGTCTGTACCTCATCCACGATTAAGAGCGCCCCGTGCCGGCGGCATTCTGCTGCCACCGCCTGCATAAACCGATGATCCGCCGGGCGAACACCGCCTTCACCCTGCACCAGCTCCAGCAAAACGGCGGCGGTGTCAGGCCCGATCTTTGCACGAAACGATTCCATATCGTTAAAAGGCACGTGTATAAAGCCAGAAGGAAGCGGGCCAAAACCGACTTTTACCTTCTCCTGTCCGGTGGCAGTCAAGGTGGCCAGGGTCCGGCCGTGAAAGGAAGTCTCGAAGGTGAGAATCTCAGGTGATTTCACTCCGCGTACGGTTTGGGCGTACCGACGCGCCAACTTAATCGCCGCTTCATTGGCTTCGGCCCCGCTGTTGCAAAAAAAGGCATATGACAATCCGGACAACTCCGCCAACCGGTTGGATACCTTCTCCTGAAGAGGAATCTCAAACAGGTTGGACACATGCCACACCGCATTCCATTGCCGTTCCAATGCCGCCTTTACCCGTGGGTGGCCGTGACCCAGGTTGCACACCCCCAGCCCCGAAGTGAAATCCAGGTATGAGCGGCCCGCCTCATCTTTTATCGTCACCCCGGATGCCTCAACAGGTCTGATTCCGTTACGACGATAGGTGGGAAATAACCCCATCTTGCTTCGCCTCCTCCCGCCGGATCACTGTGCCCGCCGCAATCTGTCCGCCCGCCAGTGAAAAAGGGGCGCTGCCATCGATGATCCCTACCTCCTGGATGGACCCTTCCAGCCCGTTTAGCGCCGCTTCCGCCTTGGGAATCATCCCGCCAGCAATGCTGCCGTCCGCCATCATGGAACGGACCCTGTCGGGAGTCAAAAGCGGCAGCACGGGTCCTTTTCCTTCCGCATCCGTCCGGATCCCCGGCACATCCGTCACCATCCACAACCGATCCGCTCCCAGGGAGCGCGCGATGGCGGCGGCGGCCGTATCTGCGTTTACATTATAGTGGTGCCCTGCCTCATCTCGACCCAGGGATGCAATCACGGGAATCCAGCCCGCCTGTAGCAGAGGATGAAGAACCTCCGCCCGCACGGAATCCACTTCCCCCACCCATCCCAACGACGGATCTTTCCGCCTGACCCGGATGAGCTGGCGATCCACCCCGGACAATCCGAAAGCCAGGGCTCCTGACTGTTCCAAAGCCGTCACCAGCCGTTTGTTCACGAGTCCCGCCAACACCATCTGGACCACTTCCAGTCCCTCATCATCCGTCACACGAAGGCCGTTCACAAACTGCGGAGAGAGCCCCCACTTCTGTTGCACCCGGCCAATTTCCGGACCCCCTCCGTGAACGATGACCACCCGAATGCCTTTCGCCAGCAGGGAAGCGCATCCGCTGAAAAAGGTGGGATGGAGCCGCTTAAGCACGCTTCCGCCCGCTTTGATCACGACAGTATTTCCGTTCATGCCATCCCCTCCCTTATGTTCGATAGCTGGCGTTGATGCGGACATAATCATACGTGAGATCACATCCCCATGCTGTCGCCGCGGCTGTTCCCTGGTGGAGGTCCAGCACAAACGGCACCTTGTCACCGAGAAACGTCTCCTTGGCCGCCTCCTCGGCGCCGGGAACCGCCAACCCCCGGTGAACCAACAAATGATCGCCCACCCACAGGTCGACGAGATCCGGATTCACCTGCGTTCCGCAGTACCCCAATGCGCACAACAACCGTCCCCAGTTGGGATCCGCCCCGAACACCGCCGTTTTCACCAAGCTGGATCCCACCACCGTTTTGGCCGCTTGCCGTGCTCCTTCCAGGGTTTCCGCTCCCCTCACGGTGACTTCCACTAACTTGGTCGCTCCCTCTCCATCGCGGGCGATCATCTGGGCCAAACGACGGCAAACTTCGGCGAATGCGGCCCGGAACCGTTCCCAGTCGGGATGGGTCTCATCCAGCGTGGGATGTGCAGCCAATCCGCTGGCCATGACGGACACCATGTCGTTTGTGCTGGAATCGCCATCCACCGTGATCATGTTGAAGCTCTCGTCGGTCACTTCCTTTAAGAGACGCTGCAGAACCGGTGGTTCAATAACAGCATCCGTAGTCAGAAATGCCAACATTGTCGCCATATTGGGATGAATCATCCCCGATCCTTTGGCCGCTCCCGCAATCCGTACCTCCCGACCGCTTACGGTAAGGCGCACTTCCGCTGTCTTCGGGAATGTATCTGTCGTCAACAGGGCGGCACCAAAATCCTGATCCCCCTCCTGCGTCAGAGAAGCCGTCAAACGGGGCAGCGAACCAACAATCCGTCCGATGGGCAGTCGTTCCCCGATGACACCAGTGGAAGCCACCCCCACCAGCGATTCGGAAATACCCAGCTCCACCGCGCATACCCGCCTCATTTCCCTGGCGTCCAGCCACCCCTGTTCCCCTGTACATGCGTTGGCGTTGCCGCTGTTAACCAACAGTGCCTGCATCCTGCCTTGTGATGCGGCCAGCCCTTCCCGGGTCACACCCAAGGGCGGGGCCTGGAAGGCATTCGTCGTATAGACGGCCGCAGCCGCAGCCGGAACCTGGCACCAAAGCAGACCTAAATCCTTCCTCTTCCGTTTGATACCGGCATGCAAGCCTGCTGCTGTAAAGCCGCGGGGCGAAGTGATCATCGGCACTGGAGCCGCCTGAACCTCCGCCTCATCACGGTTGGTGATTACTTTCATATCAAGCCGCTCCATCCGTCCCTCTCCCCTTTGGCCGATTTCTCTATAACCGGTTGGTATCATGGAAACAGCGGATCCATAGTCAATCCAGCAGTCTCGGGCCAACCCATACGCAGGTTTAAATTTTGCACGGCCTGCCCTGCCGCCCCTTTCACCAAATTATCGATGGCGGCTGCCAAGACGACATGGCCGGTACGATGATCGACATGGAGTTGCAGATCACAAAAATTGCTTCCCCTCACTTCCTTCGTACGAGGCCAACGGTCTTCTTCCAACAAGCGGATAAAAGGGGCTTGTTCGTAGGCGGCTTTCCAACAGTCGCGCAAGTCTTTCTCGCTCCATCCTTGGCGGAGCTTCCCGTATCCGGTGACCAGGATGCCGCGGCTCATCGGCACAATCTGTGGGGTGAAAATCACCCGGTGACTTTCCTTTCCCCAAAGGGCCAGGATCCGTTCCATCTCCGGTGTGTGCTGATGCTTGCCCACTTTGTATGAAAAAACATTTCCCTCTACTTCACCAAACAAGCTGCCCAGCTTCAAACCCCTGCCCGCACCGGATATCCCCGACTTTCCATCGATGACGAGCGGTGTCGCTTCCAGAGCGCCCGCTTGAACCAGCGGCAGCAGCGCCAGCAATGCCGCCGTGGGATAACAACCCGGATTGGCAATCACATCGGCTTGGGCGATCGCTTCGGCGTTCCACTCGCTTAAGCCGTATTGAGCCTGATTCAACCACGCGGTTGGAGGTGGATTTTGGCCGTACCACTGTTGGTACACCTCCGGTTCCAAACGAAAGTCCCCGGCCAGGTCAATGGCTACCACTCCCTCTTCCGCCAATGGAGGCAGCCATTCACTACTCACCCCGGCAGGTGCGGCGAAAAAGACCACGTCCACTTGTTTCGCCAGCTTGTCAACGTTCCACTCTTCTAAGGTATGTTCCAGATGGGCCAAGTGGGGAAAAACCGTTCCCAGCCTTTCCCCTGCCCGAGATGACGAGACCAGGGAGTGGATCTTCACATGAGGATGGCGACTCAGGATCCGCACCAGCTCCCCGCTCCCATACCCTGTAGCCCCCACCACGGCGACGTTCATCGCTTTTGTTTCCTCCTTCTCCCCAACCAGTTTCGTATCATTATACATAGTTATTCATATTTATTCAATCCATTTACGCAAAAAAGACACAAAAAAGAAGCTGTCTCCAATTGAAACAGCTTCACTCCCTGTTAGGACCTGTCAGATCAATCCGGGCTTACGGATATAGGCGGATCAAACACCGATCCGCCAACTGAAAATCACTTTTGCCCAGCCAGCCATTCGGCCAATGTCGCCCGTTGGTCATCGGGAATCTGTTTTAATGCCGGCATGCGCCCTGTTCCATTTAAGATAATATCGTCAATCTCTTCTTCGGAATACTTGCCTCCCACTTGTTGCAGGTCGGGACCGGTTCTGCCTTCCAGGTTTTGTCCATGACAGCTGGCACAATTATTGTTGTAGATATTTTCAGCAGTTGATTGCTCTACAGCATCGCCGGAACGATCTTGCTGACCGCCTTCCGGGGGATTTTCCTGGACACAAGCCGCCAAGAGGAGTATGGAGCCGATTAAGATGGACGCCCATTTCCAACGGGATCCCAACATATCCATCATCCTTTCTATGGTGCAATCATATTCCCATTCGACAGTTTGTCCAACTCTTCATCAGGAATCCGACCAAAACCGGATTAAGCCGCTCCCCCCCATCATACTGAAGGAACCACCATTCGACCATGAAAAAATCGCCGGATTGTTGAACAAAATCCGACGAAGGGGAGATGTCCAATCAGGATCCGCTTGTTTGGTCCTTATTTTTTGTCTGACGAAGCCCGCCTGTTCCTGCCATGTCGACTTCCCCGGGGAGGCAGAGGTTCGGCAGACAGCGTAGCCCAGCTTGTATCCGCTTTCCCCTTTTTTTCCTTCTCTTCCGGATCGATGACAGATTGATCCCGTCTGGTTGAAGACACCTTTCGCCCATGCACCCGCTTTCGAGGTGCTTCTATTGATTCCAACCCCACATCGACTGTCTTCTCCGGTTCTGGCGACGATTCGCCTTTTTTCTCTTCCGGTTTCATCACGGTCTCATCCACTGGATCGGCTGAATCGGGTTCTTTGTCCCTTTCTCTCTTTTTCGGCTCCTGTTTGACAGCCTTTCCTTCGGGCAATCCAAACGGTTGTCCTGCAACAACTTCCTTTTCTGGGGGAGAGTCCCCATCCAACGGCTCTCCTGTATTGGCTTCCTTGGCTTTAGACGAAGACCCTTCTAATTTTGAAGAGGCCTCTTTGCGCTTTCGCACCGACTTTCGTTCCAGCTTCTCTCCTTCTTCCTCCTCCGGATAATCATACGGCTCCCCAAACGCCTTTTGTAACTCATCCACTTCGTGGCTGCGTTTGTAGTTGATAATTACCATGATGACAAGAATTCCGACCAATCCCGCCGCCAAACCAAACCAAACCATGACAGGAAGCTCTGTCAGCCAATCGATGATCATCCTTTTTCTCCTTTTTCAGATGGTGGGGAATTAGCAATACACACCTTCTGGTAACAACTCCTTCTCCCTCAATCCGTCATCATTCGAATTATTTCCCGGGAAAGATTTTCCGAATGTCAATTTTCATGGTCTAATCAGATTCCGTCTGTCGGAAAAACGCGGTACCTGCTTCCTTTCCACCAAAGAAATGCGATCATTCACCGCGGAAGGAAGGTTTCCGTTTCTCCAGAAATGCATCCATGCCTTCGACACGATCCTGGGAGTCAAACACCACTCCGAAAGAGGAAGCTTCCAATCGCAATCCCGTTTTCAAATCGGTTTCACTTCCTTGGTTGATCACCTGTTTAATATAGCGGATCGCAATCGGTGCTTTCCTCGCCAGTTTGGCGGCAAGGCTTTTCGCCTCTTCCTTCAGGTTGGCAGCTGGGACAACCCGTTGTACGATACCCAAGTGATAAGCGGTTTCGGCGTCCATCCGGTCCCCAGTTAAGGCGAAGTATTTAGCAGTGTTTTTCCCTGCAAGTCGAGCCAATCGCTGGGTTCCCCCATATCCCGGCAACACACCCAGGTTGATTTCCGGCAGTCCAAACTGTGCCTGATCGGACGCCAGCAAAATATCTCCACTCAAGGCCAATTCAAAACCTCCACCGAGGGCATAGCCATTGACAGCCATAACCACCGGAATCGGCAGTTCTTCCAAGCGAGTAAACAAGGTCTGTCCCAAGGTTGCCTGTCGTTCTGCTTCACCGGCAGTCTCGATCCGGCGAAGCTCTGTGATGTCAGCCCCGGCCACAAATGCTTTCTCTCCGGCACCCGTGATGACGAGAGCACGAATCTCTTTTCTCCTCTCCACCTCGTCCAATGCCCGTTCCAATTCCTGTAGAGTCTCTTGATTAAGTGCGTTCAACACCTTGGGACGATTGATGGTCAAAAGTGCCCAGCCGTCTTCCATTTCCAGTGTGATCTGTGTAAAGTCCAATCCGATCCCCTCCGTTTGGAAATGTTGAAGCCCTTTTTGTTTGATCCGGTGCAGCATCGTGTCGGCCACCCGGACTCCTTCTCTCTTAATAGAAAACACGAATGACCCGACGGTCTAAACAATCATAAAAGACCCTTTGTCAGGTTCTGTGAAAGAAGAGAAGATCTTCTGAAAAGACGTTCCTGTATTCGACAACAGCGGGGACAACTCCTGTTTTTTCGGGGGCCGAATAAAAAAATGGCGGGATAGCGGGTCCTTTACTGACCCGGGTTGTTTTCTGTTCGATTCGTCATTTGACGCCAGACGGATCCGCCGGCTTCTTCTCCACGCTCAATGCGCTCCAGAGCCATTTTGGCCTGCATGGCCACTTCAAATTCAGGATCATCCACTGTTTCCCGCAAAGCCGGTACCGCTGATTCATCTCCTGTTTCATACAAAAACATCGCTGCCCGCCACCGAACCAGCTTGCTTTTGTCTTTCAAGGCTTCGATCATCTGCTGAACGGCAGCCGGGTCACCCAGGTCTGACAGACAATCTCCGGCGGTTCGTCGCACGGTAACCGAAGGATCTTTTAATGCACGGTAGAGCGAGGGCAGCACTTGGGGATCTTCAATGGCACCCAGATATGCCGTCGCCAATCGACGGATGGATGATTTGGGATCATCCAGCGCAAGATTCAGCACTGGAATCTCTTCCACAGTAGGGTCCATCTGTTCCAAGGCTGCGTATCGTTTTCGCCAGTCGGGATCCTGCATCATATCCGGGGTGACCGGACGTCCGCGCCTTTTTTCTACCGGCGTTTCCCCCGCTTGCAGCTTCTTCGCTTGTTCTACCAGTTCCGCCAGCCGTTCGTCATCATAAGCGGCGCTTACTTCTTGGACTACTTCTTCACCTACCTCGTCCCACTCACCGTATCGCACCCCGCGCTCTTCCCAGCGACGTTCCATCACCATGTTCTCCGCCGCCGACTGAGCCTTCATCACAGCTTCTGCAAAGCGGTCGGGAAGAGCAAAGCGACGTTCCTCCTCTCCTGCGGTCAGTTTCACCTGAATCGGCAAACCGCGGAAGGTTTGTACAAACACTTTCACTTCGCCATAAGCCTCTTCCGTAGTGACCGGATCGGTCGGCCGATCGGCAGGGACTGACTCCTCTTCTCCAAATGCCTCACGCACCTGGGGCAAAATCTGTTTCCAATCCACCCGGGAGTTGCGTTCCACCGCCAGGAAGTCCGCCACTCGGAAAACGCTCTTCACACCGGGAATATCCAGCACGGCCTGGATGACTGACGGTGCCTGATCCCGGTTGTCAGACGTATAGGTGAAACCTTCGGACACATGTTCGTCCACATTGATTTTCATCGAATTGGGGCTTGGAGTGGGTTCAATCGATCGTATTTTCATGAGTGGCTCCTTTCCAGATCTCTATCACCGATGTGAGATACCCACATAGAGAGATTCTTTCGTTACCATCGTTCTCATCCGCATCTTATCACAAGCACTTGTTCCATTCCTACTCCCTTGTGACGGTGCCGCAGAATTGTCCATCGAGCAAAGCAGGATCTTTTGGTTTTGAAGTGCCAATCGGTTACTATGGTATAGAACAGCTGGACACGAGGGGTTATACAGGGTATTTGCAAGAAAAATCATGGCCCTGGAGGATCAAGGCGACCCGGATCTCCGTAACGATCCTGCCGGGCTTTGTCGAGGAGGAGCATGTGAGTGGGTATGGATAAACAAATCGAAGCGATCTTAGAAGATCACGGACTGTCGGAGATGAAAGAAGACGTTCTATCCACCTTGGTTCCATGCGTCAAGCTAAAACCGCAGGAAGAAGAAGCTCCCGGCTTCGCTCAATCCCGTTTCGGCGGGATGCCCGATTGGCCTCCAGGGATGGAGTATCCGCACCATATGGGCAAACCCCTTCCGTTCATTGCCCAATTTCGCCTGGAAGAATGGGCCGGACTGGCGATGGACATGCCTTTGCCGCCAGAGGGAATGCTATCCTTCTTTTGTGATGTGGAAGCCTTGCGGGGAGAAAAAGATCCCAGCAATTGGCGTGTGATTCACCTTCCGTCATCAGACGGACTCATCCCGCACCCAATCCCGGAAGAGGTGCCCCGGGAATCCCGTTACCCCGAATTCCGTTTGATTCCCACAGTGGAGCAGCAGCTTCCGGATGTGGAACCGACAGATGGGATGGAGGAGATTTACTTTGATCTGATGGACCGTCTGTACGACCTGGAAAAACAGAAGGGAAAAGATCATCAATCCCTGGGATACCCCCTGGGATTGGAAGAAGATGTGTTTGAAGCATGCCGTCGGGAATCAGGCATCCAGGAGGAAGAATGGGTTCTGCTCTTGCAACTGGATTCCGACTTGGAAGAGTTGGAGGTCGAATGGGGGAACCGGGAAGGGATCCTTACCTTTTGCGCTCCCCGAACCGATGTTTTGGCCGGACGGTTTGACCGTACCTGGGTCGTTATGCAACAGGGGTGAACGGATAGAGACGGCTGGTGCCCCATCAGGAAACTTGATTGACTTCTCTTGGTTTTTCACGCTGTGGATCCGTCGGATTAGTTTTCCGTTACGGAATGAGATGATCGGCTTAATAATAGAGCTGTCCCGTCACACAGGCTTTTTGTCCCCCCTGTTGGAAATAGAGGAAGATATGGACGGGACGTGAACCCAGTTCCTTTAACGGCACCGTAAACGGTTTCGCCTTGTAGGCATGTACCACCCGACGCCGTAACAGACGGTAGCCCTCATCCCACACTTCCACCACCAGCTCCGCCCGCTGATCACCCGGATGGACAACTCCGGTCACACGGTCCTCTTTTCCATCCAGATGAAACGCCCTTCCCTGATTTAAGGCTTCACTTTCCCCTTCCACATGCCAAACATTGGCAGAAAATGACCAGCAGCGGGCCTTGTGGGCACACGGCCCCTCCTCTGTCACGTAATCAGCGGCAACGGGGGACAAAGGAATACATGTCAACCACAACCCCACGAGTCCCGCCCCGATCCATCGCATCATCGCTACCCTCTCCTTTCCTGTCCTAGCCTTTGGAAAAGAAAGGGCCGATATGCGGATAAGAAAACCCCGGATGGATTATCCGGGGTTTTCTCAAAGGGGGATTAAGCACCCAGCTGCTTTCGCAAATAAGCTTCAATGAACGAATCGATCTCCCCGTCGACAACCGCCTGCACATTGCCCACTTCAACATTGGTACGGTGGTCTTTCACCATACTATAGGGGTGGAAAACATAGGACCGGATTTGATTGCCCCAACCAATCTCGGTCTGTTCTCCCTTCAACTCATTCAGTTCTTTTTTCTTCTCTTCCAATTGCTTTTCCAACAGGCGGGCTTTCAGGATCTTCATCGCCCGTTCCCGGTTTTTGATCTGGGATCGCTCCGATTGGCACGTTACCACCACATTGGTGGGCAAGTGTGTAATCCGCACCGCCGAATCTGTGGTGTTGACATGCTGTCCACCGGCACCGCTGGATCGATACGTATCGATCTTAAGATCTTCCGTCTTGATGTCCACCTGGACATCATTATCGATTTCAGGCAGAACGTTGGCAGAGACAAAAGAAGTATGGCGGCGGCCGGAAGCATCAAAGGGGGAGATCCGCACCAGACGATGCACCCCTTTTTCCGCCTTCAAGTACCCATAAGCGTTATGCCCTTTGATCAGCAGCGTCACGCTTTTGACACCGGCTTCCTCCCCTGGAAGGTAGTCCAGCGTCTCCACTTTAAAGCCGCGGCGTTCCGCCCACCGGGTGTACATGCGCAAGAGAATTTCCGCCCAGTCCTGAGATTCCGTCCCGCCCGCACCCGGATGCAATTCCAAGATGGCACTGTTCTTGTCGTAGGGATCACTCAGCAAAAGATTCAGCTCAAACTGGTCGAGCCGTTTCGTTAATTCCTTCATCCCGTCCGTCGCTTCGGGAAGCAAGGATTCATCATTTTCTTCCGCAATCAGCTCAGCCATCACCTGGAGTTCTTCCAGCCCCTCTTCCAGGTCGTGCATGCCCTGAACCAATCCCTTTAGGTGATTGTTTTCGTCGATCACTTTCTGGGCTTGAGCCTGGTCGTTCCAGAAGTCGGGGGCAGTCATTTGTTCTTCCAGTTCGGCTATGCGGGATTCTTTGTTGGCGAGGTCAAAGAGACCCCCTGATATCCGCCAATCGCTTGGCTGTATTGGTTAATTCGTGACGAATCTCGGCTAGAGTCATCGTATCAATCGCTCCTTTAAACCAATAATCATCTTGTTTCAGGATAACACAAAAAGGGCCCGGCCCGCACTCTCCGACACTAGGGCGTGTCTAAACAATCCGTAGGGCGAGATCCCGGGTTGATATGGCTGTCTTCGTTTCGTTGCAAAAAGCACAAAGGGCGAACCGGGCGGCTCGCCTGAAAGATGGGTGCATGGATTCAGCCCGTCTGTACCGAGCGGGCACAGCAGTGTTTATATTTTTTTCCGCTGCCACAGGGACAAGGGTCATTTCGCCCCACTTTGTCAGTGTTGCGGATGGGCTGTTTCTTTTTCTCCTCCGCTTGATGGGGAGAACCACCGCTGGAAGCCGCCTTAGGCGTAGCCACTTCCTCGCGCTGGATTTCTTCCTCGCCCACGGTGGATTTCATGACGTAGCGAACCACTTCTTCCTGGATCTCCTGGATCAACTGCTGGAACATCTCATATCCTTCAAATTGGTACTCCCGCACCGGGTCGGTTTGACCGTAAGCCCGCAGATGAATTCCCTGACGCAGTTGATCCATCGCATCGATATGATCCATCCATTTCCGGTCGACAGTCCGGAGGATCACCACTTTGGTAAACTCTTGCAGTCGTTCCGTACCGATTTCCTCTTCCCGCTCATCGTAATGCTTTTCCATTTTGTCGATGAGCAGTTGGATGATTTCATCCCGTTCCAAGCCTTTAAACTGATCGAGTTCCACCGTTCCCTCAGCAAACAGGGAAGCATTGGCGAAATCGACCACCGGCTCCAAATCCCAATCCTCCGGCACATCCTCATCCGGGGTATGAGCTTCCACCACACGCTGGATCAGGTCTTTCCCCATTTGCTGAACGATCTCTTTGAAGTTGTCACCCGTCAGCACTTCGCGCCGTTGTTTGTAGATAATCTCCCTTTGCTGGTTTAAAACATCATCGTATTGCAATACCCAACGACGGGCGTCAAAGTTCATGCCTTCCACTTTTTTCTGGGAGCTTTCCACCGCTCTGGTGAACATCCGCCCTTCAATCGGGGTATCTTCATCCAATCCCAAACTCTCCATCCAACTTTCAATCCGTTCCCCGCCGAAACGGCGCATCAACTCATCTTCGAAGGAGAGGAAAAACTGGGTAGATCCGGGATCTCCTTGGCGGCCGGAACGACCCCGCAACTGATTGTCAATCCGGCGGCTTTCATGCCGCTCCGTCCCGATCACGTGAAGGCCGCCCAGTTCATCCACACCATCGCCCAAGACAATATCCGTCCCGCGACCAGCCATGTTGGTAGCGATGGTGACGGCTCCCCGCTGTCCGGCCTGAGCAATAATCTCCGCCTCTTTGGCATGGTTCTTCGCATTGAGAACTTGATGGGGAACCCCTTTTTTCTTCAGCATCTTGGAAAGAAGTTCCGATTTTTCGATGGAAACCGTTCCCACCAGGATCGGCTGGCCGGTTGCGTGCCTTTTTACAATCTCGTCCACGATGGCTCGCAGTTTTCCTGCTTCCGTTTTATACAGCACATCGCTGAGGTCGTTCCTGACCATGGAACGATGAGTGGGAATCTGGACGACATTCATATTGTAGATTTTACGGAACTCTTCTTCCTCCGTTTTTGCCGTACCGGTCATACCCGCCAGTTTGTTGTAGAGACGGAAGTAATTCTGCAGCGTGACTGTCGCCAGGGTCATGCTTTCCCGCTGTACCTGCAGCCCTTCTTTCGCTTCGATGGCCTGGTGCAAGCCATCGCTGTAGCGGCGTCCTTCCATCAGCCGGCCGGTGAAATCGTCAACGATGACGACCCCGTTCTCATTGACGACATAATCCTGATCCCGCTTCATGATGACATGGGCTTTCAAAGCCTGTTGGATGTGGTGGTTTACCGTGATGTTGTTGGCGTCGTATAAATTGTCGATGCCCATGAACGACTCCGCTTTATCCACACCTTGCTCTGTCAACGTGACGTTTTTCGTTTTGATGTCAACCGAATAATCCTCTTCTGGCTTGAGCCGCCGCACCATTTTGTCAGCAGCATAGTACAGGTCTGTCGCTTTGTTGGCTTGGCCGCTGATGATAAGGGGAGTCCGGGCCTCATCGATCAGGATGCTGTCCACTTCATCGATTAAAGCAAAATTGAGGGAACGCTGGGTAATCTGCTCGTCGTAGAGGACCATATTGTCACGCAGATAATCAAAGCCGAACTCATTGTTGGTCCCGAAGGTGATATCCGCCTGATACGCCTGCCGCTTTTCTTCCGGTTTCATTCCCGGCAGGTTGAGACCGACCGTTAAGCCCAGGAATTCAAAGATCTGTCCCATCCATTCCCGGTCCCGCCGGACCAGGTAGTCGTTGACCGTCACCACATGGACACCCTCGCCGGTTAAAGCATTTAAATAGGCAGGCAGAGTGGAAACCAGGGTTTTCCCTTCCCCTGTCTTCATCTCGGCGATATCGCCATTGTGGAGAACGATCCCCCCTACCAATTGGACATAAAAATGACGCATGCCCAGCACGCGCTTGGCTGCTTCCCTTACCACCGCGTAAGCTTCCACCTGCAGGTCATCCAGCTCTTCTCCGTCATTCAGGCGTTGACGGAACTCTTCAGTCTTATTTCGCAGCTCCGAATCCGAAAGTGCACTGATCGTGGGCTCCAACGCCTCGATTTTATCTGCAATCTTATAGCATCTTTTCAATTCCCGTTCATTTGAATCGGGCAACATTTTTTTGAGTAAATTGAGCATCGCCTTCATCCCTTTCATGAGACAAGGTGGTTAATCTGTCCGCGCTACCGTCGATCCAGTTCCAATCATTAGGTACTATCTATTAGTTTAACAAAAATACGCAGGGATTTTCACATCTTAACAAAGAATTCAGGAGGGATCAAACCAAAAACAGGGCAGCACTCGGCTGCCCTGGAGTGTTTCCTATTCACAAAAACGGTGAAGCGGGGTCATTCGGGTTCAATCAATCCATACCGGCCGTCTTTTCGCTTGTACACCACACTCACCTGATCCGTGGAAGCGTTGGAGAACACGTAAAAGTTGTGTCCCAACAGATCCATCTGCAAAATCGCTTCCTCCGTATCCATCGGCTTGAGGTTAAATCGTTTGGTACGGACGATTTGGAATTCTTCATCCTCTTCCGCGTCTGCTACCCTCTCGGCTGTTGCAGGGGCCGCCCCGTTTTCCAGGGAGCGGATTGTCCCGTCCTGGCGGAACTTTCGATTCACCTTCGTTTTGTACTTCCGGATCTGACGCTCCAGCTTTTCCACCACATTGTCGATAGAAGCATACATGTCCGTTGTCGATTCCTCGGCCCGAACCAGGACACCCGGGAAAGGAACGGTTACTTCCACCTTGTGGTGGTCTTTGTTGTGCACGCTGAGGGCCACATGGGCTTCCGTCTTGTTGGTAGTGGTATCAAAGTACTTTTCCAGACGGCTCAACTTCTTTTCCACAAAGTCTCGGAGCGCCTCAGTCACTTCAATGTTGTTCCCTCGGATATTGTACCTCATGAAGCGAATCCCCCTTTTCGCCTTCTATCTTTATCTATTCCCGTTCAAAAGGGATTATCCTGCCTCTTAACCAAATCCGACATAGAAAAATCTTTCCAATAAACAATAAATTCCTACTACAAATATCAAAACCCCTCCCGACCAAGTCGGGAGGGGTGGAAAATCAATGGATTAGTAGGCTTTGGTAACGTTGGCAGCCTGCGGTCCACGCGGTCCGTCCACGATTTCAAACTCGACACTTTGACCTTCATCCAAGGTCTTGAATCCTTCTTCTTGGATGGCGGAGTAATGTACGAACACGTCTTCGCCACCTTCACGCTCGATGAAACCATAACCTTTTTCCGCGTTGAACCACTTGACTTTGCCTTGCATATGAACAATCCCTTCATAATGTGATGCACATGAAAATGACCATTTGGACCTCTTCCATGCAAAAACACTATATCACTGTCCATTAGGCAAAGTCAAGGAAATTTGACTGGACTTTGGAGATTTTGTTTGGAGCCGTTACACGCTCCATCCCCCATTAGGGTATCGCTTTTGGTTCGCCTTTGCACTCATAGAGCACAGGTCTCGCCTAGGTCGCTTCGCTCCCGGTCTCACTATGCGCTTTTTGCAACGAAACGAAGACAGCCATACCAACCCGGGATCGCGCCTTACGGATTGTTCAGACACGCCCTAACCGCATGTTTTTCAAAAAAACCGCATCCCAAAAGCGTTGTTGCAACATAGACGGAAAGTTGTAGCAAACCATCCACAGATTTATCCACAAAGTTATCCACATGATCCACAATCGCCGGAATCCTCTGATTGACGGAAGTGGAAAAAAGAGAATCTTTACATGCGCTTAAGAGTTCGGTTATATTATTGATGACAGATAATTTTAAATAGATATCCAATTTCGGCCGTGTTAAATAATTCCACCCGCCAATCGTTGGCCTGCGCTTCCCACTCTTGCTATAATCAGGTGGAATGCCAACGATATATGCTTAGCCTCATCTTTGTGGTGGGGTAGAGGCGCAAATTTCATCAGTAAGCGGTGGGAGGATGACAACGAAGAACACCGTTGAAAGGGATATTTGCCGAAGTGGAAATGGAGAGTCGCATCCATTTTCGCTGGGGCTGTACTGAACAAGTGCAGCACTGTCACTATGGTGAAAAGCTATAGTGGAGGACTACTGGTGATGGGGACCATAGCGTTACTTTCGGAAACAAGGTAATGGTAGGGAGCGCCTATCATTGCCTTTTTTGTTGAAGGTACGCTTTCACCATCATCACCATCCAACAGTAAAGGGGAGAAAAGTATGGAAGAGACAGTTTGGTCATTGATACCGCCGGTACTCGCCCTGCTGCTGGTCATCCTTACCCGGAGGGTGCTGGTGTCGTTAGGTGCCGGAATTGTAGCAGGAGCATTGATCATCAACGATTTTCAGATCGGAGAAAGTTTGAGCCAGATTGCCGGCATCGTGCGCGATCTCTTTTACGTGGACGGTGCGATCAACGACTGGGAATTTTACATCCTCCTCTTCTTGCTGTTGCTGGGCATGATGGCGGCTCTCATTTCCTTGTCTGGTGGGAGTGCGGCTTTTGGAGAATGGGCGATGAAACGGGTTAAAACCCGGATCGGTGCGCAATTGGTTACCATCTGGATAGGAATCATTATTTTTATCGACGATTACTTTAACAGTCTGACTGTCGGCAATATCGCCCGCCCCTTGACAGACCGGCATCGGGTATCTCGGGCCAAATTGGCTTACCTGATCGATTCGACCGCTGCTCCCATTTGCGTCATCGCCCCCGTCTCCAGTTGGGGGGCATACATTATCACCGTGATCGCAGGCATTCTGACGACCCATGCCGTGACCGATTATGGAGCCTTGCAAGCGTTTATGCTGATGGTGCCGATGAATTTCTACGCGATCCTGGCGATTCTGATGGTGTTGGGTGTAGCTTGGTACCGTTTGGATTTCGGAGCGATGAAAAAGCATGAACAGCGGGCGGTGGAGTCCGGTCAACTAGTGGATCCGGACAAGGGTAAGGTACCGGGGGATCATCGAGAAGAAGGAAGCGATGATGGAAATGTCGGCGGGCTTCTTTGGCCAATCCTGGCTTTAATTGCCGGAACCGTCAGTTCCATGGTGTGGACCGGAGCAACAGCGACAGAAGGAGCCGTCACCCTGCTCTCCATTTTTGAAAACACGGATGTTGCGGTTTCTCTTCTCTACGGAGGTCTGTTAGGTCTCACCGTTTCTCTTGTTCAAAACTTGCTGCTCCGCCGTTCCGCCCCACGTCTCCTTTCCAGTCTGTGGGCCGGAATCCGGTCCATGTTGCCGGCCATCTATATTTTAATCTTTGCTTGGACCATCATCTCGATCATTTCCGATTTGGGAACGGGAACTTATCTGGCTGGACTTGTAGATGCCCACATTCCTGTCGCGTTACTGCCGGCACTCCTGTTCATCATCTCCGGTTTCATGGCTTTCACCACCGGGACTTCCTGGGGTACGTTTGGGATCATGCTCCCGATCGCAGGTGAAATCGCCGCTGTGACTGAACCGGCATTAATGCTGCCAGTGCTGGCTGCGGTACTGGCTGGAGCGATCTTTGGGGACCACTGCTCTCCGATTTCCGATACGACCATCCTTTCATCCACCGGGGCCGGCAGCCATCATATCGATCACGTGATGACACAGTTGCCATACGCGTTGATCGTCGCCGGAATCACACTGATTGGATATCTCGTGTTGGGATTTGTCGGCAACGTCTGGATCGCTCTTCTGGCCTGCCTGTTGGTGTTGGGTGCAGTCATGGTTGTCATGAGAAAGACAATCTGTGCTCCTTGATGGATCCTGTAATCCCATCTTGAACTTCTCAAATAACGAAGCCTCCCATTCAAGGGAGGCTTCGTTTATTTTAATTGACTGCTTCTTTCAATTGTTTACCCGGCTTAAAGGCCGGTACGCGGCTGGCTTCGATTTGGATTTCCTCTCCGGTCTGGGGGTTACGGCCGGTCCGAGCAGCCCGTTCTCTTACTTCAAAGTTGCCAAACCCGATCAGAGAGACTTTTTCGCCCTTTTGCAAAGCTTCGGAAATGGTTTCCAGAACAGTCTCAACCAGATGGGTGGATTCCTTTTTGGTCTTTCCAGTGGCTTCGGCGACACGTTCAATCAATTGCGATTTGTTCATTCCAAATCACTCCCTATGAGTTTTTTAGTTTAGAAGATATCCACATTCACTTTCTTTCCCACCCTGTGGGGTTTTATACCTGATGAGACACAAGAAATCTCGCAACCATCCGTTTCTAGTTGCTGCCCCTGTAAGGAGCACCCCCATTTTCCATCATCGGGCAAAGGTAAGAGAACGAACCCGGCAGTCACCCGTATCCGTCAAAGCCCGAGCACAATCTACCAGAGTGGCTCCCGTGGTATAAACATCATCCACCAAAATCCAGGATCGGGGAAGACCCTGTCGGTTGATAAAAGGGGAAACGCGAAACGCTTCTTTCATAGCGGCCAATCGTTCCATACGACCCCGCCGGCTTTGAGAGGGGGTGTGGCGAGTCCGTTCCAGGACCGGTAACAAAGGAAGGCCCGTCCGGTCCGCAATCACACTCGCCAGCCGTTCCGCTTGATTAAAGCCCCGTTCCGTCAATCGATCCGGGTGCAGGGGGACAAAGGTGATTCCCTGTGCTTTCCATCCAGTTTCCCATAAACACTCGGCCATCATCTCCCCCATCGGTACGACCCACTCTTCTTTCCCACGGAATTTCAGCATCCAAACCAGCTCTCTTGCAAAACGACTGTATGTGCAAACACTGCGGTTTGCCTCTAGACAGGTCGATCCCCACTGCTTACAGTCGCCGCAAGAGCGGCCCCCCATACCTGATTCGGTTATCCGACCACATCGGTGGCAGCAAGGTCCCCGGATCGGCTCCAATCGCTCCTGACACGTTTTACATATGCGCCGCCAGCCCCTTCCCCAGGAAATCGGTACCGATGACTCACAAAACACACACCGGGCAGGCGGGGAAAACCAATCAATCCACTTCACAGCTACCTTCCCTCCTCCACCCCTCCTTTCTGACGGGTGCCCCGGTTCCAGGATCGAATCACTTCCTTGGCCCGTAACATCTCCCCTGTCACCACTCGAGAAACAAACCACACCTCCCCTTTGCGATAATCGGCTGACCGGCCGACACGACCGGCAATCTGAACCAAAGAAGAACAATCGAAAACCGGATGATCCGCTCCTGCAACTAGGACATGACAGCGAGGTACGGTCACTCCCCTTTCCAGGATCGTCGTGGTGACCAACAGCCTCAGGACCCCTCGTCGAAATTCTTCTACATGGCGTGCCCGTTCTTCCTCCCGTGAAGACGCAAAAGCAACCTTTTCCAGAGGAACGTGCATCCAATCTTTCAACCAGGTGATCAATCGTTTCCCATCGGCCATTCGAGGAACAAACATCAACGCTTGTCCGTCTGTCCGGAAGACTTGTTCCACAAATGCTTCCAATGGTGCAGTCGCTCGCCTCGCCGTCATCCGTCGATGCCACCCCCACGCCCGAATAATCCGGGGTTCCGGCAACGGCCGGCCATGGTGGCGGGTCCGAAGTGTCACCACCGGCCAATGATTGCGTTTAAACTCCCGCTTCCAGGATGTCGACGGAGTAGCCGTTACCAGAATACGCTTGCCGTCAGGATGACGGGCGCGATCCAGAGAAGCTTGAAGGTGATGGTTCGTCTGGAGGGGGAAAGCATCAGCTTCGTCCACCACCACCAGTGAAAAGCGGCGATAAAAACGCATCGTTTGGTGAACCGTGCCAACATACAGTTCCCCCTCCCGCCACGTTTGTCCACTCTCCCCGTGCAGCGTAACCGTGGTGACAGAGGGAAATGCACGAGATAAGCGCTGAGCCACTTCCACCACCACATCACGGCGGGGAGCCGCCCACAGTACAGGAGGGCGCCGGGACAGAGCCCGTGCCAAGGTTTCAAAGAGCACCTCCGTTTTTCCCGCTCCCGTAACCGCGCTCAGCAGCAAGGTATCCGATTCCCCGTCTTCCCACCAACTGGCGCATCGTCTTGATGCCATCCGTTGAGCACCCGATAGCGTAAAGGAAAGTTGAGCACAAACAGAGTGCTGCAAATGCGAGGCCAGTGGCTCAAATAAGAACAGTGGGATACAGGCTTGGCTTCTGCCCATCACCAAACAACGATCACAGTAATAACACACATCCCGGCAACGAGCACATCGTGTTCTCCGGATTCCTCCGAAACCGGCTCCACACCGAAAACAGCGCCGACGCAAAGCCGATCCCTGCACCTTCACCCCTGGAAATAGACGGGCTGCGCCTGTCAACACCAATATTCGCAACGTTCGCCATCCTTCTTGAATCAAATGTTTACCCCTGCTATCGAGAAAAGCTGACACCTCTGTCGCTAACAGAGCCCGTCCACCCAACAGGGGTTTCCACTCATTCGCTTTTGCTACCTCCAGGGCCCATTGCACTTGTACAGGTTTCAGCCCCTCACCGCTTTCGATTGGAGCCAGCGGATCCGGTGTGAAGGGTGATGTACCTGGCTGCCATCGTCCATCCAGGATGCGACACTTCTTTCCTCTAACTGCCCAGAACAGCCTGTCCACTTCGATGCAAAACGTATCATATGTCGATCCCTTCACCTCATACCGTACCCACTGCACACCACCACCCCCTCCACAAAAAAGGACCCTCCCTGCCACCAGGGGGTCCGTCCGTTCATCATGATGATTGCGATCGCGCGTCATCCCGCAAGTCCCATACATCCGTGTCTTGCCTGGCGCAATCCGTATGCAGTTTCAATGCCTTCTCCGGCACCTCATCCGGGTAGAAACACACTTTCATCCCCGGATAACGTCGTTTGAGGCGGAGCAATATCGGTCCTGTGTCATCCAGTGAGCCTGCGTCCAGACAAACCAGATCTTCCGGCTTTCCCGACATTCGACGCCAAAAGAAGAAAGAGCGAATGATCCATTCGATGGTCCCCTGATTATTCCGGGTAACCAATACAAGGCGGCCGGAACGAGTCCGGAATGGAAAACATAAAATTCGGTAAAAGCAGGCTATTAACCCACCACTTCCGATAATCAGAAGGGTTCCCCACAGCAACCACCATTCCATCGCCGGCACCCTCCCCTTTGGGCGAAGCCCCTCCCAATTGTGTACTGAAAGGAAGCTCCTCCTTTGCCCCCAGTATATGCGGAGGAAAAGAAAGGGGTTCGGCAGGCTTATTCATGCTGCGTTCTTCTTCACTTTACGGTGGAAAGAAAGGTTTGTCAACTGATTCCATCAATGGGATTGATTGCTGAATCCATTAAAAAACCGCCCAAAGGCGGTTTAATGGATGATCGATTCCTTACAATCCAGCTTCCTGTTTCAACTTGTCCGCTTGATCCGTGCGCTCCCAGGGGAGATCCACATCCAAGCGACCAAAGTGTCCGTAAGCGGCAGTTTGGCGATAAATAGGACGACGCAAATCCAGTTGACGAATAATTCCAGCCGGGCGCAGATCAAAATGTCTGCGGACCAATGCCACCAGCTTTTCCTCCTCAATCCGTCCGGTACCAAAGGTATCCACACGGATCGATACCGGCTGGGCCACTCCAATGGCATACGCCAATTGCACCTCACATTTGTTGGCCAGGCCGGCAGCTACGAGGTTTTTGGCAACGTAACGGGCGGCATACGCACCGGAGCGATCCACTTTGGTCGGATCTTTACCGGAAAAAGCACCACCGCCGTGACGGGCATACCCGCCATAGGTGTCCACAATAATCTTGCGCCCCGTCAGTCCCGCGTCCCCCATCGGACCACCGATGACAAACCGACCTGTCGGGTTGATGAAGTATCGGGTGTCATTGTCCAACATCGCTTCCGGAACTTCGGGCAAAATCACATGCTGTTTGATATCATCTTGGATTTGCTCCAGGGATACCTCTTCAGAGTGTTGAGTGGAGACGACGATGGTATCGATTCGTACCGGCTTGTCCCCTTCATATTCGACAGTCACCTGGGTTTTGCCATCAGGACGGAGATACGCCAATGTTCCATCGATCCGAACTTGATGGAGGCGACGCGACAAACGATGGGCCAGGGAAATCGGTAATGGCATCAATTCCGGAGTTTCATCAGTGGCAAACCCGAACATCAAACCCTGGTCACCGGCACCAATGGCTTCAATCTCTTCCTCCGTCATACTGCCTTCCCGTTTTTCCAGAGCTTCATCCACCCCAGCGGCAATATCGGCTGATTGTTCATCGATGGAGGTCAGAACCGCGCAGGTCTCCGCATCAAACCCATACTTGGCACGGGTGTAACCGATCGTTCGAATCGTGTCCCTCACAATTTTAGGGATGTCTACATAACAAGTGGTGGATATTTCCCCAGCCACCAATACCAAACCAGTGGTGACCGATGTTTCACAAGCAACCCGGGCATTGGGATCCCGGGAAAGAATTTCGTCCAATACCGCATCGGAGATCTGGTCACATACTTTATCAGGATGCCCTGCAGTAACCGATTCCGACGTGAACAAACTGCGGCGAAGGTTTGCTGACACTGTTTCTCCTCCTTCTCATGAATGCCTCTATCCATATGAAAAAGATCCTTCCCTGAGGGAAAGACGGTCCCGCTGACCGAAATTGGTGCGGGTTAGCCATTGATCTTTCATGCTTCTCGCACAAAATCATTACCAGAATACAAGAAAAGGGCATCCATGACAAGGGAAAGAGGGGATGTCCCCTCTTTTTCTTCCAGCACTCTCCACGAGCGATCCACTTACAGGAACGCAACCATCACTCTACCCGCCGAAACCGGTATCCCCGCTCTTCTTCCCCTTCCCCCGAAAAACGGAGAAAATAACGGTTTGGCGCTAACGAAGCCGTCATCTTACCTTCCGGATTTTCAGGATCGAGTACCAACATTTCCCTCGCTCGGAGATCTTGATCATACAACGCCACCGTTACCGAACGGGAAGCCCCCTCGTCCAACGTAAAATGAAAACGGACTTGTTCCGTTTCATCCAGAACGAAAGTGAACCAATCCAGGTCCGATCCCCCCGCCAACCGTCCCCGAATCTCCTTTTCACTGGGCAGCGGGGTGGCTTGACGGGAAGTGTCGTTGGGTTCATACTCATCCCTGGTTTCCGGTTGAAACTCCACCATTAACAGGTATGGGTCAGCAATGGCATTCAGTCCGTAATCGGAGACACGTACAAACAAACTCCCCGTTTCCACATCCAGCTCCACTTCTTCCGGTCTTCCTTCCGATTCTTCATCCACCTTGATCCCCTTCCAGCTCCCCGATTCCTGCAGATAAAGAACAGGGTCGCCCCTTGGAGTCCAACTATCCACCCGGAGACGCAAGGTTCCGGGTTCGTTAAAATCGAGACGAAACCAGTCGTAATCCCTTTCTTTGTGAAACGTTCCCTGGAAAGAGGAAAATCCGGGAGCAACGTTCACCTTAAACGCACTCCACCGCTGGTCATTGTTTTCATACTCGTCCGGTTGGAGACGAAATTCATTGCTCAACGAATACGCCCAATCCCGATCATCTCGGATGGACAGACAAAAAGTCCACTCATATTGGTCCACGTTCACATGAATTTCTGTCAATTCCTCTCCCTCGTATTCCACCGGTTCTTCCCCCGGCCCCGAACCGCGCAACGTGACGGAACGCATTCCTTCTTTCTTTCCCGTCACCCGCAGGGTCAGCACTCCCTCATAGGGAGTCATAATCCGGAAACAGTCTGTATCCTGACTTCCCGACAACACCGCTTCCAACCGCTGATCCCTGGACATAGGCATCGCTTCTTCGAAAAAATCATTGGGCTCAAACATATCCGGCTTCACCTTCTGGGTCAGGGCGGCCAACACATCGATCTCTCCATACCCTTCCCATTCGTTCCAGCGATCTTCCCCCCCGGATTGTGCCGACTGCCGAATCAGCGTACGGATATCCCGCGGTTTGATTGTGGGATCCTGCCCCTTGATTAATGCCGCTAACGCCGCCACCTGCGGAGCGGCAAAGGAAGTGCCCGAATCGGCTTTTTCTCCGCCCCCGGGCACGGCGGCCACGATGGCTTCCCCCGGTGCCACTACATCGATTCCAGGACCTCCATTGGAAGTAGAGACCACTTTTCCGTCTCTCCCGACTGATCCCACACCCAGGACTTCGGGAAAAGCGGCGGGATAATAGATGGGGTAATTATAGACGATATCCTGATTCTGATCGATGCTGGCGTTTCCTGTAGCCGCCACCACCAGGACGCCTTCTTCCTCCGCATACCGAACAGCATCCGCCATGGTTTCGGAATAGGTCCAACTCCCCTGTGCCAACACCACGATATCAGCATGGCGGCGAACGGCTTCCCGGATCCCTTCAGCCGTAAAGTAAACATCTCCGTCTTTGCCATCACTCATCACTTTCACCGGCATTATTCGAGCGGACCCTCCCGGATCCGCCCCCCGTTTCCATCCGTTCCAGACCTCGGCAATCACCCCGGCGACATGAGTGCCGTGCCCCATATAATCTTGCGGCGGCTGGGTTGGATCCCGTAAATTGACTCCGGGAACCAAGTAAGGCTTTAAAGACGGATGATTCATTTCGACTCCTGTATCCACCACCGCCACAATGACTCGGGATTGAACGGGCCAATCCATGGCTTCCCATGCATCTGCGGCACGAATCCGTTCCAGGTAGTAGCGATCCTGTGTGCGAGCGTCTGCCAAATCGCGCTGTTCCACCTTATAGGTTTGATTGGGATGAATAAACTCAATCTGCTCATGTGCGGACCACCGTTCCAACCATCCCTCCTCTTTCACTCCTTTCCTCAACTCCACCAGCATGGTCACTCCATCATTCTCATCTGAACGGTGCAGGACACGAACAGACTCCAGGAAACGGGGATCCGGCTCATCCCGCTTCCATTTGACGACCCATTGTTTCTCCACTGTCGCTTTTCCCTTTTCCACCGGTTCCTCCCTGGCAGGATCCGGCCCTTTTTCCATCCCTGGCGGCTGGCAAGCCACCAACAGGATCAGTATGAAGAGGGTGACCCATCCGGTCCTTATCCATGCTCTCATCGCTCCGCCCCGTCCCTAAGAAGCTATTGGTACCATAAGCTTACCAAAAAAACGGATCGATGGGGACTGACGAACGGGCATTGGACACCGGAATGATTCAGCAACAGGCGGGAAAGCATAAGGCTCGTGAAAGGAAGCACCATTTGTGCCGGGGGTTGGAATCATGAATCGTTGGGTTTCCATTGGTCTCGCCATCATCGCCCTTTTGACGGGAGCGATCCTATTGTCCTGGGGTATCCAAAACAAGAGTCATCCATCCACAGATTCCGCTCCCATCAAACGACAGACCATCGGCCAAACAAATCCACCAAAAACCACAAATCCCTCTCAGTCCCTCCTCCCGACTCCCTCCAAAGAACCGGTCAGTTTGCTTCTGATGGGGGTTGACCGCCGCAAAGGGGATAAAGGACGAACGGACGCCATCATGTTGGTTGTGCTCAACCCGGCTCATAAAAGAGTTACCTTGTTGAATATTCCCCGTGACACCAAAACCCTCCTCCGACTGAAAGGCGGCCGACAGCGCTGGGATAAGATCAATCATGCCTATGCACTGGGAGGCGGGGTAGAAGCCACTGTAAGGACGGTTGAAACCTTTTTGGACGTCCCGGTTCACCATCACCTGAAGATCGACATGGGCGGATTCCGACGCATCATTGATAAAATGGGCGGGGTCGACGTTGAGGTGGAGAAGTCGTTCTCCTATAAAGGACACCACTTTCGGCAAGGACCGATGCATCTGAACGGTTCGCAAGCGTTAGCTTATGTGCGCGACCGAACCGGCGGAAGCGATTACGATCGCCACATCCGACAGCAGCAGGTACTGGGGGATCTGTGGGAACGGGGCACCCGTTTTTCTTCTTTGTTGAATATGCAAGCTTGGATGCCCACCCTGATTCGCCATGTGGATACTGATCTGTCCCCTTGGGAGATGTGGCGTTTGGCTGCCACCATTCGCTCCCTCCCCCCGGATCGAATGCAGGTGTTGCACCTGCAAGGGGTTGATGAGTGGAATGATCGTTATTATCTGGTGGTCCCGCAACAGGAGCGGAATCGAATCCGAGATATTCTGCGGAAAGAACTGCAAATCGATGGGTGACCGTCTCTTTTTTCTTTCCAATCGGTTGACGGATCCTTTATGCTTATCTGATATCCCATTCTCCCCTATAGAGGTCCGGCTTTCTGAGGCGGTCCTCTTCTTTGCTCACCGATTCGAAAGATTGGGCTCCCTTCCGCAAGTCTTTCGTCGATCCCTTTGGCACGAAAGTCTGAAACTGGTATGCTTGATGGAGCGAAAGTGCCTTGGCAACCGGCTGGGTGAAATTTTCCCCTGATGATTGATTCCCACAGAACCCTTTTTCCGAGACGATCGATTGACACCAAGCACTCCCGATAAACGGTGGAGATCCCGATCATGACCATTTAAACCACTCCCTTTTGAGCCGTTGGGCTCGTCTGTGGTCAACAGCATAAACCAGGCCCGTTTTTTGCGGCTACCCTTTCGACAAAGCTTTTCAAAAGAATGGGTTCTATCGCAGAATAAACAGACAAACTGCGCATCTCGACAATGGGTAGGAGGAGAGTTTTTTGCTGTCGCCGGACCGATTCCGCACCGTTAAAGCGTATGGAGAAACCGAAATCATCATCCAAAAATCCCGTTTTATCACTTATGTCGAACGTGTCGATACAGAGGAGGAGGCCTCGCGGTTCATTCAGGGGATCGCAAAAAAGCACTGGGACGCCACTCATAATTGTTATGGGTATATCGTTTACGATCCTTCGGAAATTCAACGTTCTTCCGATGACGGGGAACCGGCGGGAACTGCCGGCCGTCCCATCCTGGAAGTGATCAAAAACCGGCAGCTTCGAAACACTGCGATCGTGGTTACCCGCTATTTCGGCGGAGTAAAGCTGGGGGCTGCAGGCCTCATACGGGCATATAGTCAAGGAGCAAGCGCCGGCCTGGACGCGGCGGGAGAAGTCGATTGGGTACTGCACCGACAGGTTCACATCCTAGTGGATTACCCCACGATGGGAAAAGTGGAGCACCAGTTGCGTCAAACCGGTTACGAAATGGATTCCCCCGTCTTTACCGACCGTGTTCAATGGTCGGTATGGGTTCCTGCTGGACGGGAAGCTCCCGTGCAGGACATGGTTGCCGAACTGACCAGCGGCCAGGGGATGATTACTCTTGGGGAACTGGATTATCGCCCGCGAAATGGCAACGGGGTGGAATGACTGTTCCCCTTGGAATCCCCGGGGCATCCGTACATGCGAGACACTCGGGGAGCCATATCGACCCGGGGCCCCCATCGATTGATCGGTCACGCCCTGAAGCCTTTTCCGATGAAGGATTTCTTCTGAAAAAAGAAAACCCCGCGGCCTTTTAGGCTGCGGGGTTTTCGGTTCTCTATTTTACTCAAAGGCCGGCACCACGGCCCCCTCGTATTTTTCTTTGATGAACACCTTTACTTCGTCAGAGGTAAGGGCTTCAGACAGTTTCTGAATGGCTTCGTTATCCTCATTTCCTTTTTTCACCGCCAGCACATTTACATACGGGGATTCCGAACCTTCCCGAAAGAGTGCATCCTTCTCGGGATCAAGGTTGGCTTGCAACGCATAATTGGTGTTAATGACGGCTAAGTCCACCTGATCCAGTACCCGTGGCAAAGTAGCAGCCTCCAACAATTTAAAATTGAGATCGTGGGGGTTGGATTGGATATTTTTCTCCGTTTTATCTCCTTCACGGTCATCCAGCTCAATCAAGCCTTCATCATCCAACAACAGCAGCACCCGGGTAAGTTCACTGGTCGCATTGGGAAGCGCCACCGTGGCACCGTCTTTCAATTGGGAAAGATCATCCAGTTTTTCAGAATAGGCACCCATCGGTTCGATATGAACCCCCGTCACCTCCACCAGATCCCAACCCTGCTCCCGGTTGGTCGCTTCAAGCCAAGGAATATGTTGAAAATAGTTGGCGTCTAGTTCCCCTTCCTGCACCGATTTATTGGGCAGGACATAATCTTGGAATACTTTCACTTCCAACTGGATGCCTTCTTTCTCCAATTGGGGTTTGACGTGTTCCAATATTTCTGCGTGGGGAACCTGGGTGGCACCTACTTTTAACGTTTGCGCCTCCCCTTGCCCCCCTCCGCAAGCGGCAAGCACCAAGGCCAAAGATAGACTGAACAAAACCGACAGACGTTTTTTCATCACGATTTCTCTCCTCATCCTTTTTTATCTTTTATCCAATCGGCGGGACAATCGATCGCCGCCCCACTGAACGATTTGCACCAGTAACACCAGCAAAATGCCACAGACTACTAACATCGAATTATTAAAGGATTGGAAGCCGAAGCGATATGCGGCATCCCCTAGTCCACCGCCGCCGACCACACCGGCCATCGCCGAGAAACTGATCAGCGTGACGCAGGTGACGGTCAGCCCCGACACCAGGGCCGGTGTCGCTTCCGGCAGCAATACCCGCATCACAACCCGCCATTTGGTACTGCCCATTGCACGAGCCGCCTCGATTACCCCTTTATCCACTTCACGCACAGCCGTCTCCACCATACGGGCATAAAACGGGGCAGCTCCCGCAATTAAGGGAATCGTAGCCGCTGTCGGGCCCAAGGTCGTTCCTACCAAAAACTGAGCGACAGGAAACAGAAACAACACCAGAACAATAAAAGGCACCGCACGGAAGAAGTTGACAAAGACAGCCACTATTTTTTGCAGCCAGGGTTGGGCGGCCAATTGTCCCCGGTCGGTCACCACCAGCAGGATTCCCAGCGGAATACCGAATAGTGCCGTAAAAAACGTGGAGATTCCCACCATATAGACGGTTTCTCCCGTGGCTTTCCAAACCAGGGACCAATCCACTTCATGAAACACCTGCCGCCACCTCCTCCACCGACTGCTTCCGGAACCGCTCCGCTACATTTTCCACCGCTGACGGCTCCCCTTTCAGGGAAACGGTGACCAATCCTTCTCCCGTCAACTCACCGGCAACCACATGAAGGCGAACACCCTGTTCAAGCGCCTCTTTCCGTAAATCGGGCAGGACGGAAGCCCATTGATCCAATGGCAAACGAAACCAGACTCCCGACTCTCGCCCGCTCGCCGATCGTTCTGGATCTCCCAATAAGGTTTGCTTGACAAATTGGGCGGTAACGGAATGCCGTGGATGATCAAATATCTCCTTTACATCCCCGGTTTCAATCACTTTTCCCTCATCCATGACAGCCACCCGCTGACAGATGGATTGAACGACGCTCATCTCGTGGGTGATCAACAGCAGCGTAATCCCCGTGTCCCGGTTAATCTCCCGCAACAATTGGAGAATGGAAGAAGTCGTCTCCGGATCAAGGGCGGACGTGGCCTCATCACATAACAATACTTTCGGTTCGTTGGCCAACGCGCGGGCAATGCCTACACGCTGCTTTTGCCCGCCGGAGAGCTGGGACGGATAAGCGTCCGCCCGCTCCTTTAATCCGACACGTTCCAATAACTCCTCCACCCGCTCCCGGATCTGATCTTTGGGCTTTCCCGCCACTTCCAGGGGAAACGCGATATTGTCCCGAACCGTCCGTGACCACAGCAGATTAAAATGTTGAAAAATCATCCCAATTCCCAGCCGTGCCTGCCGCAACTCCTGCTCACGCAATCGGTGGATGGCTTGACCGTCCACTCGTACCTCTCCTGACGTTGGCGTTTCCAACCCGTTCACCATACGGAGGAGGGTGCTTTTTCCGGCTCCACTCCTGCCGATAATCCCAAATATTTCTCCTCTTTTAACATGGATATCCAGCCCGGAAAGGGCCGATACCGGACCACTTCCATCCTGTGCCGGAAACTCCTTGTGTATGTCAGTCAACTCAATCATGAACCACCACCGCCTTACCCTTAGGCACTTTACAGCATCCGTTTCGCCTCGGTCCCTTCGTTCCCGGGTTTTGTAAACATAAAAAAACCTTTCTGGCAGATGCACAGAAAGGATGGTTTGAAGCGCTCCTCTCTCTCATCTGTCAGAACTCTCACGGTTCTGCAGGAATTGGCACCTTAACCGCTACTTGCGGTCGGTTGCCGGGCTTCATCGGGCCAGTCCCTCCACCACTCTGGATAAGAGAAAATCCATGTATTCACATAAACAATGTTGATTTTAGCATGAGAATATCATGACGTCAACGAAGCATTGTCTGGAATAAATGTCCATTAACAGCGTTTTGTTAAGGGTTTTACTGCTGCATTACATTTCCTTTACAAATGCGGGTCTCCCCACTATTTACGGAAGATTTGCCGTATAATATAGTCAATAAGAGGTACTTGGGGGTGCCCCATATGAATTACCCGGTTGTTGGTAAATCGTTTTTGCTGGGCATTTTCAATGCAACATGGATGAGTGTTCCCCTGTGGTTTTTGTTTTACCTCACCCTTAGGCTGGTTTTTTGATCGAGGGGAATGCCCATACAGGGTTTATCAGGGTATAACCGATAACGGAAGAATAAAAAGGGTTGCCGGTCGGCAACCCTTCGTTGCTGTTTTGAGGACTGATTTCCTAACGGGCACCACTGCCTGAAAGAACAACCCACACCGTCCGGTACAAAATTCTCATATCCAAGGTAAAGGACTGTTTCTGAATGTAGTACATATCCATGGAAAATTTTTCTTTGGGAGTGGCATCATAACCGCCATTCACTTGAGCCCAACCAGTCAATCCAGGTTTGACTATCAAGCGCTTTTTGAATCCAGGGATCTCCTTGGAGAACTTCTCCGTAAACACCCAACGCTCCGGACGCGGCCCGATCAAGCTCATATCTCCCCGCAACACATTGATCAGCTGTGGCACTTCATCAATGCGGGTTTTGCGGATAAAGCGACCCACGCGGGTGACGCGGGGATCATCCTTGGCTGCCCATTGCGGCCCGTTTTTTTCAGCATCCAACCGCATCGACCGCAGTTTAATGACTTGGAACGGCCGACCGTTAAAGCCCACCCGTTCCTGCTTATAAAAAACCGGACCTTTGGATTCCAGTTTAATCGCGATCATCGTCAACACCAAGACAGGAAGAATAAACAATAAGAGCGCGATGGAAAACGTCACTTCAAACACGCGTTTCACCACAGGGTACAGACCGGCCTGCTTATGATAGGGTTGTAAACCGTCCATTCGCGCTTGCGAATCGCTTTCGTAAGCCATCGCTTTTGAACGCATCCGCAAACCACTCCTGCCGTAATAATGATGAAATAAAGACAGTCAACGGATATCTCGACTGGTAACCAGTATACTGGAGTTCCACCGCATTGGCAATAAGCGATTGAGCTTATTTTACGATAACTTTACAGAAATATTACGACCCCGGCGCCATCTTTATATACCCTTGATTTGCAAAAGGTAGTCTGCCGTCTGTCTCAACCCTTGCTCCAACGGGATCCGGGGCTTAAAATCCAAATGCTGGCGCGCAGCGCGGATATCAAAGTAACTGTGCTTAATATCCCCCGCCCGCGGAGGCCCATACGAGACCGTGACGGGCTCGTTTGAAAGCTGGCCCAGTAATTGCACCAGCTTGTTGATGGATGTGGAAATGCCGGTCCCGATATTCAGTGTTTGATTGTCGGCCCGGGTGAGAGCGGACACATTGGCTGCCGCGATATCCGTCACATGGATATAATCACGCGTTTGTTCACCATCCCCATCGATCCGGAGCGGAAGACCCCGTAATAGGCGATCCAAGAATATGGCGATTACCGCTCCTTCGCCCGTACTCATTTGGCGTTGTCCGTAAACATTGGCATAGCGGAAGATCGTATAGGAAAGCCCGTACAGCTCCTGAAAGGCCTTGATGTAATACTCCGGAGTAAACTTGGAGATCCCGTAGGGAGAAAGGGGCTGAGTCGGATGAGCCTCATCAATGGGTAAGTAGCAGGGATTTCCATATACAGCAGCCGATGAGGCGTAAATAAATTTCTCCACTCCAAACTTCCGGGATGCCTCCAACAGACGGATGGTTCCGTTAATATTAATTTCAGCGTCATGAACCGGCTCATCGACAGATACAGGCACACTGGATTGAGCCGCTTGATGAATGACGGCAACCGGACGTTCCTGCCGGAATACATCTTCCACCTGTTCATCACGAATATCCACCCGATAAAAAGAGACCTTACCATGCAGGAAACGCTCGTTTCCGGTAATCAAATTGTCCACCACGATCGGTTCATGTCCTGCTTCCAACAGTTGGTCCACAATGTGGGAGCCGATAAATCCCGCGCCCCCGGTCACCAAAACTTTCATCCGTGTTCCTCCAAATGAATACCCCTGCCTTTCGACATGGGGAGGAAATATGGACGGAGGCGTCAGCCCCCGCTCTTTGCGGTTTACACTGCTTGCCGCTGTCGCAGGTGTGAAACACGATTCACTGACCCGACTTCAAAGCCGTTCTCTATAATCATACAAACGGAAAGACTTCCGTGAAAGTTCCCCTATCCACCGAATTGTCATTTTTAACCTGCCTGCCCCTTTGATCGGACAGCAGAGGTGAGTCTCCTCCCCACCGTACCGTAGATTACACCCATCCATCCCTTTATATGTGACGATTCAGTGAACATGCAAAAAGGCGATTCCAGAACAGGGGATCGTCCCTTACTATTTCCATTATTTTAGACCCAGTGAAATGTACTTTGTCTCTAGGAATTCCTCTACACCGTAACGTCCGCCCTCCCGTCCCAATCCGCTCTCCTTCATGCCGCCAAATGGCGCTTGTGCCGTGGAAGGGACACCGTCATTCACACCCACAATACCAAATTCCAACGCTTCGGCTACCCGGATCGTACGGCTGAGATCCTGTGTGTAAAAATAAGCGGCCAACCCATACCGACTGTCGTTCGCTTTGGCAATCGCCTCCTCATCTGTGCGGAAAGTCTGAATGGGAGCAACGGGACCGAAGGTTTCTTCCTGTTGGATGCGCATGTTATCTGTTATATCAGCCAGTACGGTTGGCTCAAAAAAATGAACATCGCCTTCGGATAGCCGGGTTCCACCCACCACCAATCGGGCCCCTTTCTCCAGGGCATCTTTCACATGCCCTTCCACTTTGTCTGCCGCAGCCCTATCAATCAAAGGTCCGATTTGCACTCCTTCTTCCAACCCGTTTCCCACCTTCAGCCGACTTGCTTCAGCCCCCAATAAACGGGTAAAGGTGTCCGCTACCGATTCATGGACATAGATTCGATTGGCACAGACACACGTTTGACCGGCGTTGCGGAATTTGCTGGCCGACACCTGTTCAGCCGCCCGCTTCAGATCGGCGTCTTCAAAGACGATAAAAGGGGCATGACCGCCCAACTCCAAGCTGATTTTCTTAACCGTATCCGCTGCTTTGCGCATCAGGATTTTTCCCACTTCCGTAGAGCCGGTGAATCCTACTTTGCGCACTCGTTCATCCTTCAGCAACGCATCGCCGATGGCGGCGGCATCGGTGCCGGTAACCAGGTTGACAACCCCGTCGGGAAAACCCGCTTCATGAAAAAGATCCACCAAGCGACAGGCGGTCAGTGGTGTCTGTTGCGCCGGCTTGACCACGACGGTACACCCCGCCGCCAATGCGGGAGCGATCTTGCGTGTGATCATGGAGGCCGGAAAGTTCCAGGGAGTGATGGCCGCCGTCACACCGACGGGCTGTCGGTGCACCCATATCCGTTTATCTGGAGAGGAAGCCGGTATCGTTTCCCCATAAATTCGTTTGGCTTCCTCGGCACTCCATTCCACGAAATCAGCGGCATAGCGCACCTCACCCCGGGATTCCGCCAACGGTTTTCCCTGTTCCCGAGTCATCATCTCCGCCAGTTCTTCCTCCAGACGACGCATCCCATCATATACCTTGCGTAAACATTCAGCCCGTTCCTTCGCCGTCGTTTTCGCCCATTCGGGAAAGGCCCGGTCCGCTGCATCGATAGCCCGTTTGACATCCATTTCTCCGGCATCAGCACAGATACCCACAACTGCACCGGTAGCCGGATCGGTTACGTTGTATGTTCGCCTATCCACAGCGGGTGTCCACTCTCCATTGATAAAGAGGCCGTAAGGTTGATCCATATTCCTTCATACTCCTTTCCACCGACGATGCGATTTCTTATATGCATTCCCCGTTGCTTCCACTCAAAACTGGCCAATTTCTGTGATGATTAGCCTTGTCCCTATCCGACACCTCCCGTAAAATATTCCTGAGATTGAAACAAAGAGACAGAAAGAGGGGGTAACCATTGAGCGACCCAAACCCGCCGGTCAAACCGGTCAAACGACGACGCCTGTGGCTCTATCTATTGGTATCCGTCTTTTTTATCGCCCTGACAGTTTTCGGCTATTATGGATATCAAGTTTATCAAGCGATGAACCAAGCCTATGAACCGCCGACCAGAGAAAAATCTGAAAAGCGGGACAGTAAGGTGAAAATTACGGAAGATCCCGTTTCGATCCTATTGTTGGGGGTGGACGAGCGGAAAAACGATAAAGGTCGGAGCGATACCATGATCGTGATGACCATTAATCCTCGACAACAAACGGTGAAAATGATGAACATTCCCCGGGATACCTATACGGTCATTCCGGGACGGGCGGGATATGACAAAATCAACCACGCTTACGCCTTTGGCGGCACGGAGCTCGCCATTACCAGCGTAGAGGAGTTTCTGGATATTCCCATTGATCACTATGCCAAAGTGAATATGAAAGGATTCAGCCGGATCATTGACGAATTGGGCGGCGTGGAAGTGGACGTTCCCTTTGATTTCGAGTTCCAGGATTACCACTTCCAACAAGGACCGATGCTTCTGGACGGAGATGCCGCCTTCCGTTTTACGCAAATGCGCAAAGACGACCCCCGAGGCGACCTCGGACGCAATGAGCGCCAACAACAGGTTATCAAAGGCATCCTGAAGAAGGGGACGTCCGCCTCTTCCTGGTCGAAGTGGGACGATGTTCTCGGCCAAATCGGGGAAAATGTAACCACGGACATTTCACCTGTGGACCTCTTGCAATTGCAGGGAATCTACAAGCAGCTGGGAAATAAAAAGATCGAGACTTTAACCATTGAAGGGGAAAACAAACGGATCGACCGTATCTTCTACTATGTCGTGTCGGACGAAGAGAAGGCGCGGATCCAACTGGAGTTGCGGGAACATCTGGAATTGCCCGCCGAAAAAACACATGCCGGTCGCTGAGGAACAACCAGACAGGCTCTAGGCTGTCTTTTTTCGCGAAAACGAGGGAGGACCATGTCGCCTTTGGCCGGCCTTTGCACTCATCCTGCACCAATCTCGCCTGGGTTACTTTCGTTCCCCTGCCTCGCTATGTGCTTTTGAAGGCGAAATGAAGACCCGGGTTCTGACTACCGGATGGATCCGATACCGACCGAACCAAAACCGCAGGCGGCTGCCTGCGGTTTTTTAATTTACATCCGTTTGATTTCTTTCACTGATTTCATTTCCCTCACCATCAATCCCTTCATCTCCCCATACAATTGGCTGGCCAAACGTTGGCGGTTACCGAAGGTATGAATATAACGACGACCATTCTCGGCAATCGTATCCCGCTTTCCCTGCTTCTGACCGCGAAGGCTCATCAACGCTTTTGCCAACCCTTTCGGATCTTCTGCACCGCTGAAAACACCCACCCCGTTTTTCTCAATGATCTCCCGCACTTCGCCGTCCACTGTGGAGACGATGGGTTTGCCCACATACATATAGTCGAATAACTTATTGGGCCTGGCACCGCGAAAAATCTCATTGTCTTTCAGGGAGATAATTCCACAGTCTGCCGCTTCGATATATCGAAACACTTCCCCTTTGGGGACCGGTTCCAACAGATGAACATTGTGCAGTCCCTTCTCTTGTTTGAGCGCGCACAGCCGATCCTTTTCCGGACCGTCGCCGATCAACACAATGGCATATCCGTCGGGCAGGTGAACACCTGCCAGCACCACATGTTCCAATGCATTGGCCGGACCATGAGCACCCGCATAAAGAGCGACAAACTGATCGGACGCCACTCCCATCCGCCTGCGGTACTCCTCCCGCCGGGCGGGGGAGGGTTTCCAGGAATCCATTCGGATACCGTTGGGCACCAGAGTGATTTTGGCCGGATCCACCCCTTTGTCCCGGATGAAGCGGCGCTGATGTTCCGTCAGAACCACAATTTTATCGGCTTTTCGATAGAGAAAGGACTCTAACCACAACAGCGCGTTTACCACCCACGTCTGGTGGAGGCCGTCCATCTTAATCAGCGTGTCCGGCCACAAATCCCGCACTTCTAATACAAAGGGACAGCGCTTCAGCTTGGCCAGCATCCACCCGGCAAAGGGTGTCAACAAATGGGGGGACGAAGCCAAGAGAACATGAGGTCGAGCCCGAAACAAGCCCTGAAGGAAAAAGAGCAGGGCAAAGCTGACCATGTTCACCACCCGTCGCGAATCATTTCCATCATGAGGAAACGACCACAGCCATTGTAACTTCAAACCCGGTACCGTTTCGCCGTCACGCTTCGCTTCTTCATCGATAAAGCGACGTCGGGAGTGGTTGAAGGAGCTTAGCCATAATGTCACATCCGCATCCTCTTGTTCCGCCCATTCCCGTGCCAATTCAAAATGTCGAGTGATTCCGCCCATGTTAGGCGGTACGGCATAATGGTTGGCAACCCAAATACGCACGCTTCTCACTCCCCGGTTTCAGTCAACTCCTGGTAAAGCCTTACTAACTTCTTCTCCTCGGCACACCAATTATAAACGTCGGAAAAGGCTTTTCGCCCCTGCTCTCCCATGTACCGACGTCGGTCCGGATCCTGAAGCAAAGCAGCCACCTGCCGTGCCATCGCCACGGGATCCAGCGGATCCACGGTCACCCCGGCTCCGCTATCCTCCAGGATCCCCCTCCACAGAGGGAAATCCGTCGCCACGACCGGCAAACCCGCTGCCATGTACTCAAATAATTTAATGGGCAGGGATTCCCGGTAGTTTTCCACCGGATGAAGGCATACTAGACCAACACTACCGGACAAAAGCCATGACTGCACGTCTCCAAACGGAATCCGGCCGTGGAGGAAGACCTTTTTCTCTTTCAGGGCTGCTTCATCTCGATCCTCTGGACGGATGTGCTGCAACGGACCGATCAGATGCAGTTCCGCTCCCAGCTCTTTTGGAAGGTGATCCATCATGACGATCATTTCCCGATAACCCCGGAGATAGGAGATGCCCCCCACATACAGGATGCGGAGCGGTCCGCCCTGTTCCCTCTCCCCTGTCCGGATAGGCAAGGGGTAATTTTTTATCACCGATACCCGATCCACACGGGAAAACTTCTTCGCAATCGGTTCGGTTACCGTCACCACCGCCGACAAGCGGCGTGCCATCCCTTTTTCAACCCTGTCGGCCACCCGTGAAAGCCACGGTCGAACCCAAGGGGGAATCCACAGCTTGGTCGTAATCTGTTGGGGAAGGTCTTCATGGGCGTCATAGATAACCGGTTTACCGGTCCGACGCCGGATGCCCACCGCCCATGGCAGCAACTCGGGATCATGGATGTGAAAGAGATCTCCCCCGCTGGCAAGCGCCCGCCGGAACAATTCCCGGCCGCTCTTTAGACGGACCCATTTGTTTTTAGGAAAAGAGAGCCCGATGATATGAACACCCTGTTCCATCCTTTCCTCGAAGTCGGCCAAAGCGTGAAGTTCCACCGACCAACCGGCACGAGCCAAGGAAACCGCCTGCTTGTGGAAGATACGCGAATCGTTCCAGCGATGCACCGAACTGAGAATGACGGCTTTACCTTTCATAGGTACCCTCTCTACTTTCCATGTGCACATCCTGTTGGTCCGCCGTACTCCTGTTGCACTCCCCCAGGACAATCACCGCCAAGGCGAACCCGTGAACCACCCACATCGGCGTGAAATGGATGGCGGTGCTGGGAGCCATCCCCCCAAGCACGTAGCCGGTCAACGCAATGAGGGAGGAGACGGCTCCCCAGCGAACCCAGGGAGAAAGCCCCGGTCGCCTTCGCTGATTGGACAACAGCCACAGTCTCCACAGCATCCATCCATACAGTCCGATATAGCAGAGAAATACCAAAACACCAAAGTTGACCAGTACCTCCATCCACCAATTGTGGATGTTGGTTTTGTCCCTCACTCCCGGGGCTCCTGCCATATAGTGCTCCACATTGCCGGCACCGACACCGAGATAATCGCTTTCCTTCAAAAACACCCAACCGTTGGCGATCAGGTATTTACGGATGGCCACACTCTGATCCCCTGAGGCAACCCCATCCATCTCGAAGCCTTCGTCCCCTTCACCGGGATAAGCCCAATTCCCCTGCAGATCCTGGATAATCCCCATCGAAGTCCCCAACTTGTTTCTGGTGTGCTCGGACAGCAGGGTGGAGACTAGTCCCGTCACCAACAGAGCGGCCACCACCAACAACAGGCCCCCCCGCCATAGATTCTTTCGGTTCCACCATAGTTCACGCGGAAGCGCCACGGGAATGAATACCAGCCACAAACCCGTCACCAGCGGCAATACAAACATGCTGTTACTGCGGGAGCCGGTGATGAACAGGCAGGACAAAGCGATCACTCCCACCCCATAAACCAGCGCCTTTGCTTTGCGGGTAAGCGGCAAGAGCACCATCGCAGCGGCCAGAAAGGGAAGACCCAGCGTAATCGCCGTAGCAAAGTCGTTCTGATTGGTGAAAAAAGAGGTGACCGCGCTGGCATCGGTACCATAGTACCGGGAAGACGGTAAATGGAAGAAAGTGAGTGCTTCAATAATGCCGAAGACAACCAGGATGGAAAAAACCCCGAACATCACCCGAGCCGATTGTTTCAGCATTTCCTTTTCCTTGAGAAAAAAAGGGAAGGACAGAGCCAACAACAGCATGGTTCCCAAAAATGTAACATAGCGGATTCCATACGGAAGGTTGGCTGCCCAAGTCAAGGAAACGACGGCGTAGAAAAACCAGAAAGCAGAAAACGCCGCAAACCAACGAACCGGCATCAGATGGCCGAACAGGAATGGCTTTTGCTTCACCCATTGAACCAAGATCCCCGCCACCAACAGGATGAAGACAACTCGGAACAGGGTCATCTTAAAACCGGGCAAAGGAACGCCCAGGGTGGGACCCAGCAGGGCAAAAGCCACCATCAGATGAAACAGGAGACGAAGCGGAGGTTGTCTCGGCATCAGAAGCGAACTCATGCGGAATTCACCTTTTTCCTACAAGATTAGGCAGGCTTACAGACTCTTATTGTTTTTGCGCAGCGGCAACAGCCGGCGAATCATGGTGATGGACTCTTTATTAAACAAGCCGGTGAGGAAGATGGCCAACATCATGAACAAGGTAGCTCCGACGTAGATGAGCCAGAGACTGCCCCAACCGTTGACCTGGAACCACGTGATCCCCGCCATGACGGCCAGGTAGAGAACCAAATACGCCAGCATGGATTTCATCCGGAAATCGACGGGGTAGATTTTTTGCCCTTTCCGATAAATGGACAAAAAAGCGAACAGGTAGGTAACCACCGTCATAATCCCCGTTCCCCAGGCTCCGATCAATGGCAACAGCAGCAGGTTCCCCACAAAGTACAGCGGGGCGGCAGCCATGAAGGTCTTGGAGATGGCTTTGGTTTCTTTGTTGATCAAGAGTCCCACACCCACAATCAGATGCATGGTATTTAGTACGGTTCCCAAAGCCAACATCCACACATAAGGATAAGCATCAAAGAAGTCCTTATTCCCGGCAACGATCTTAATGATGGGTTCAATAAAGAAGGTCAAGAAGAGGATGAAAAAAGTTCCGATCACGAGAAAGGAACGGCCCAGCAAACTGTAGATGCGTTGGGCGTCTTCCCGATCCTTGATAGAAACGGAGAAAGGGCGCCATGCCAGCTGGAAGGCGGCGGTCAACAGAGCGATCACGCTGGCGAAACGTACCGCCAAGCCGAACACACCTGCTTCCTCCGGTGAAACCATGTGGTAAATCATCGGACGGCTCATGGCGTTCATCACCCAAAAAGCGAGCAAGGCCGGCAACAAAGGAATCCCGTATGATAACAAGTTCCGCACATGCCGCTGTTCAACCGCGAGCGTAAATTTATCCCGATAATGCCACAACAAGATGGCAGCCGCGATGGACTGGGCGAAAATCTGCCCGTAAAAGATCCCCACCACACCGGCTTCCTGCACCACCACAAAATAAACACTGGAAAGGGAAGAGCCGATTACATAACCCATACTGCCGATCATAAAGGTTTTTACCTGACGGGCAAAACGGGCATACGCCAGGGTTTGCTGGATGATCACATTAAAGACGATCACCAGTACCGCCAGGAACAACAGGTTGGGGTACTCTCCGGGTTCCACATATAACAGATTGGCTGTCGGTTTGCTGACCACAGCCGCAACAGCGAGAAAAACGAGGCTGATCATTACCGGTACAAAGACAGAAGCGGTAAAGTAGCCATTGCGATCTTTCTCATCTTTTGCGTCAAAAAAGTAAAAGGCAAGCGCCGTATCCAAACCCAGCATACAGAAATACGTCAGCACCATGGCGATCGTGTTGGTCATATCCCAATCCCCGAAACGTGTCGGGTCCAGGGCCCGGGTATATACGGGAACCAACAGAAAAGCCACGATTTTGTTCCCCATCAAGGCCAAGGCGAAGGCCGTCGAGTCGGAGAATAGCTGTTTGATCTTTGTAAGCATACCGTTCCCCTTTACCACTTTGCCTCCGCGCAACCACTCGCTCGTCCCTCTAACGTTCCCCCCGGGGTAACCACCCGCCTCCTAACAGTCGTTCGGCGGAGACAATCTCTCTCTCGCAGGTACCGGCCGTATCGGCTTGGCAGGCACCCCCGCATAAACGGTGGCTTCTTCCGTATCCCGATTAACCACGGCGCCGGCAGCAATAAAACTCTCCGAGGCCACTGTAATACCCGGCAACAGGACGGCACCGCCTCCCACCCGGGCCCCCCGTCTGACCACGGGTCCCCGAGTGTGCAGGAAACGCTCTTCGGTCCGCCCCATGAAGTTGTCATTGGTGGTCATTACCCCAGGTGCGATAAACACATGGTCTTCCAGTCGGGAATAGGCGGTGATATACGCGTCAGTTTGTATTTTGGTGTCGGATCCGATCTCCACCTGGTTTTCCACCGCGACACCTCTTCCGATCACCACGCGATCTCCGATCAGGCAGCGCTCTCGGATAAAGGCCTGGTCCCCTACGAGGACTTCACGTCCCAATTGACTGCCACGGTACAAAACGGCATTCGCCCCGATCGTGCTCCCTTCTCCGATACTAAATGCCGGAAGATCGGGATCCACCCGCACCGTACTGGTTTTGGCCGGCCGGGGCCACCGGCCGATCACGGCATGATCGGCGATCCATGTTCCTTCCCCGATCACGGCATGCGCATGCAGGATGGCATGATGGCCGACGGTGACATTATCGCCCAAAACCACCCCTTCTTCAATAACAACAAAGTACCCCAACTCCACCCCTTTACCTAGTCGGGCTGTAGGATGAACGATCTGGTTCATTTTCCCACCCCTAAATTTTTTCATAATCGGCGTCGATCAATTCTACACCCTGCAATGCATTCCGGGTGTCAAAGATGGCCCGCGACCGCTTGGCGATCAGCGGATAATCGAAATCAGAATGATCGGTGGTGATCAAAACCAGGTCGGCTTCCTCCAGCCTGTCGGCGGTTACCGCTTCACTTTCATACGTCTTGCCGTCCAGCTGGAAAGTATGGATGTACGGGTCACTTACCCGCACATCCGCACCGTGGTGCTCCAGTTGCCGGATAATAGGAATCACCGGGGATTCACGCATATCATCAATATCCCGTTTATAGGCCAAACCGAGAATAAAAACCCGGGCCCCGTTCATCGCCTTGCCGTGACGGTTGAGGATCTTCATCGCCCGTTCCACGACGAATTCGGGCATGTAATTGTTGATTTCGCCGGCAAGCTCAATTAGACGCGTATGGTACTTGTACTCCCGGGCCTTCCAGGTCAGGTAGTAGGGGTCGATCGGGATACAGTGTCCACCCAATCCCGGCCCCGGATAGAAAGGCATGAAACCGTAAGGCTTGGTCTTAGCCGCCTCCACCACTTCCCAATAGTCGATTCCCATCTTGTCACAAAGGATGGCCATTTCGTTGGCCAGGGCGATATTAATGTTTCGAAAAGTATTTTCCAGAATCTTCTCCATCTCCGCCACAGCCGGACTGGAGACTTCAAATACTTCCCCTTCCAGTACATGGCGGTATAAAGAAGCAGCCACTCGTGTGCAGGCCGGCGTCACCCCTCCTACCACTTTTGGCGTATTTTTGGTGTTATAAACTTTATTGCCGGGATCCACCCGCTCCGGGGAAAAAGCAAGATAAAAATCCTCTCCCGCTTTCAGGCCCCCTTCCTCCAGGATGGGGCGGACCACTTCCTCCGTTGTGCCGGGATAGGTGGTTGATTCCAGCACCACCAACATCCCGGGGTGCAAGCGTTTAGCGATTTCCCGTGTGGAAGCTTCCACATAGGAAGTATCCGGTTGTTGGTATGAGTCCAGCGGTGTAGGTACACAGATGGAAACAGCATCCACATCTTGGATATCCGAATAATCCGTCGTAGCCTTCAGGCGTCCTTGACGGACAATATCCGATAGCTCTTCATCCACGATGTCGCCGATATAATTGATTCCCCGGTTCACCATGTCCACTCGTTTTTGCTGGATGTCAAAACCAATGACACGGTAGCCCGCTTTCGCTTTTTCCAATGCAAGAGGCAACCCCACATACCCCAGACCCACCACGCCGATCACGGCTGTTTTTTGATCGATCTTTACCAATGCATCTTCCATCTCGCCCACCCCCACTCCAACCGGATCTGTTGAAACCTCTCACCGAAATTGGATGTTCGTTTCCTTAGGAGAAGAACTCTTTTACTGCATCGGCTACACGCATCACCATCTCTTCTTCCATTTCCGGATAGAGCGGTAAAGCGAGAGTCCGCTTGGAGGCGGCTTCGGCCACTGGCAGATCTCCTTCATCGTATCCCAATCCCCGGTATACGTTTTGCAGATGCAACGGTACCGGATAGTACACACCAGTGGCAATTCCCCGTTCCCGCAGGTGGGCGGCCATCCCCTCCCGATCCTCCACCTGGACGATGTACAGATGATAGATATGTATGCGGTTGCCGACCGCAACAGGTCGAACCACCGGCAGTCCCTCCAACAACCGGTCGTATAACATCGCCCGTTCACGCCGGTCTTCATTCCAGCGGGAAAGATATTTCAGCTTGACCCGCAGCAAGGCTGCCTGTAATTCGTCCAACCGGCTGTTGTAGCCGACCATACTGTGATAGTACTTGGGATTGCTGCCGTGAACACGCAGAATGCGAATTTTCTCCGCCAATTCATCATCACTGGTCACAATCATTCCACCGTCTCCATACCCACCCAGATTTTTGGTCGGGAAAAAGGAGTAGGAAGCGGCGTGTCCATGAGAACCGACTGGAGCGCCGTTATAACGGGCCCCGATCGCCTGGGCGGCATCTTCCAACACCCACAGCCCGTATTGCCCGGCGATCGCATTCACCGGATCCATATCTGCCGGCTGACCGAAGAGATGAACGGGAATCACCGCTTTGGTACGAGCCGTCACCTTTTCTTCCAATTGATGAATATCCAGATTATAGGTATCGGGATCGATATCGACAAACACCGGTGTGGCACCCCGTTGGGAGATTACTTCCGCCGTGGCAAAAAACGTGAAGGGGGATGTGATCACTTCGTCGCCCGGTCCGATTCCCATCGCATCCAACGCAAGCAGCAACGCGTCCGTTCCGTTAGCCACACCGATGCCGTGTTTGGCATCGCTTAAAGACGCCACTTCCCGTTCCAGTGCAGCCACCTCCGGTCCCAACACATAACGGCCGCTTTCCATCACACCGATGGCCGCCTGATTCAGTTCCTCTTTGATGGAATGATATTGGGCTTTCAGGTCCAATAACGGAATGTCGTTCATCGTCCGGCTCCCTTCTGGTTAGCATTTCATCGAAGCGCATCCAAGGAGACCGGCCGTCCCCATTCTGCCGATCGTTGACAGGCAAGTACCAATTCCAACGCTTTCCGCCCGTCTTTACCGGTGACAGCCGGAACCCGATTTTCCCGAACCGCATCGGTCATATCCTGGATAATCGCGTGATGTCCCGGTTGCCCGTACGGATCGTGATCGATCCGGTAGATCGTCTCTTCGCGTTCCCTTTCGGTCTGATCCCCAAACGCCCAAGCCCGAATCCAGTTTGCTGTGGATCCACCCACCACCGCCGTGCCCGATTCCCCGAACAGGGAAAGGGTTTCCTCCAAATTACGCGGATAGAGTGTAACCGCCGCTTCAATCACCCCCAGCGCCCCACTCGTAAAGCGAAGGACGGAAACGGAGACATCCTCCGCTTCGATATCACGAAGTCGGGTCTCGTGGTAAGAAAAAACCTCCTCCACATCCCCCATCAGCCATAATAATAAATCAAGGTTGTGGATGGCCTGATTCATCAGAACGCCCCCGTCCATCTTCCGGGTTCCCCTCCAGGGAGCTTGATCGTAATACTCCTGGTTTCGATTCCAACGAACCGTTGCATTGGCGTGACTGAACCGCCCAAATGCGCCGGCATCCACCCGACGGCGCAATTCTTTCATCACCGGCCTGAATCGATTGGGATGTACGACAGCCAATTGTACACCATTGCCTTCACATGCTTGGATGATGGCATCTGCATCTTCCAAGGTTAATGCGATCGGCTTTTCCACCACGACGTGTTTGCCCGCATTCGCTGCTTGAATAGCCAGGGGAGCATGTAAACCGCTGGGTGTGCAGATATTGACGACATCCACAGATGTGGATGCGAGCATCCTTCCCATATCGGTAAAAGATTGGATCCCTTTTGCCAAAAAAGGCTCCATTCGACTTGGATCACGATCACATACGGCGGTTAACACCGCCCCCTCAGCCGCTCGGATCGCTTCCACATGCTTGTTGGCGATGTGTCCACATCCCACAATGGCGTAATGGATCATGTGACCCTCCTCTTTTTTCATATCCCGTGCTAAAAGAGACAGGGATGGTTATTTTTTTCTCTTTGTTACAATCAGATTACAAAATAACAGTTTCAATGTAACACAAAAGAAATTTTTTTGGCTATCCCGAAACCAATCTTTACAAAAACTCATCGTTTTGTTTACAAGCAGCTTTTCCCGTCATCTGGAGATACAAGTCCATCATCCTCTCGGCATTCCTCTTCCAGGTGAAAGCACCCGCCTCGGTATAGGCCCGTTCCCCCATGTCCATGTTGAGGCCCTCGTTGTCCATCAACACAATCTCCAGATGTTGCTCCAACTCTTTCGGTTGACGCGGTGGCACCAGAAAACCGGTCTTCCCGTGTTGCACGACCTCCGAAATTCCACCCACATCGGTGGCAACGACCGGTTTCCCGCACCCCATCGCTTCCAGCACAATGGAGGGCAGCCCCTCGCTCAAGCTGGATAGAGTAACGACATCACTGGCATTGATCCATAATGGAATCTCATCGTAAGGCCTGCGACCGATGAAGTGAACCCGATCATGAATGGATATCTCCCGAGACCGTTTGATTAAGTCACACCGGAGCGGACCATCTCCCACCAATACCAATTGTGCATCCGGGTGCCGTTGGGCCAATCCTGCAAAAGCATCCAACAAATCGAACAGACCTTTTACTTTGTATAGATTCCCGACGAACAGTATGATTTTTCCGTCAGGGGACTGATCCAGGCGTTCACGGGCATCCTGTTGCGCACACGGAAAAAAGCGTTCCGGATCAAAGCCGTTATGAATGGTGCTCACTTCCACTCCGGTGGACCATTTCTGAACATCTCGTTTCAGCCGTTCACTCACAGTCACCACGTGATCACTATTTCTGAGAGCTTTTTCCGTCCGTTGGTACACACCTACACTTTTGTAAGGATAGAGGCGGATATCCGAACCATGGATGGTTGTGATAACAGGCACACCGAATGTTTTTTTCAACAGCGTTCCTGCATAACCGTCAGGATAAATGGTATGGCAATGGATGAGGTCAAAGGGCGATGCCTTCCACAGTTCGGAAACCACACGGAAAAGGGAGGAGTAATAGAAATACCCATAAGCCGAGAAAAAGAATCCACCCGGAAACATCCAGGTCGGAACATACCAAATCGGGATTTCAGCCATCGTGGCAGCTGTCGGGAATTTACGGTAATTACGCCATTTGGGATAGAAGGGGAAGTGGGGAATCGGCGAAACCACACGAAGATGAACACCTTCTTTTGCCAGGGCTTTGACTTGATTATGGACAAAAATGCCGGACATGGGGTTAGCCGGATTGGGATACATATGGGAAATGACCATTACGTTTAGATTCATGGGCGCATCCATTCTTCCTTTCTGTCAGCAACTCAGACAAGAGGAAATTCAGGTGCGTTAGGTCTGATTCGCCAATATCTCCACGATTCGCCGGGATGCCCGTCCGTCTCCAAAAACGGGCCGGACGTGATCAAAATCAACTTTCATTTCATCGACCGCCTGCAGAATGGCTTGATCATCCGCACCGACCAGTCGGTTCGCTTTTTGTTCCACTGTCTCCATCCATTCCGTTTCATCCCGCATGGTCACACAAGGTACCCGCAGGAGGAACGCTTCTTTTTGTACCCCCCCGGAATCCGTCAGAATAAGGGAGGCGTTTGCTTCCAATTGCAACATATCCAAATAGCCGACAGGTGGCAACAATTGAAGTTTCGGATTGTTCAGAGTCAGCCCCGCCTGCTCCAACCGATGGCGAGTTCGTGGATGGAGAGGCAACACGGCGGGGCGGTCCAACGCGTTCAGTGCCGCAGCGATGGAAGTCAGCCGAACCGGATCATCGGTGTTTTCCGCCCGGTGCCAGGTTACCAATATGTATCCCTTTGGCTCCACATCTAGTTTCTCCAAGACGATGGAGCGCTCTGTTGCCAACTGACGGTTATGAAGAAGAGCATCCACCATCACATCCCCCACCTGGTGAACGCCCTCATGGATCCCCTCACGCTTTAAATGCCGCACAGCCGTGTCTGTCGGGCAGAATAACAATTGGGAAACATGGTCTGTCAGCACTCGGTTGATCTCTTCCGGCATCCGTCGGTTGAAGCTGCGCAGACCCGCCTCAACATGAGCGACAGGGATATCCAATTTAGCTGCGGCCAACGCCCCCGCCAAAGTGGTATTTGTATCCCCGTACACCAACACCCAATCCGGCTTTTCGTCCATCAGTACCCTTTCCACCTGGGACAACATTTCTCCTGTCTGCGATCCATGGGATTTGGAACCCACACCCAAATGGTAATCAGGCGAAGGAATCTTTAGTTCCTCAAAAAATACATCTGACATGACCGAGTCATAATGTTGACCTGAATGAACCAATATTTCGTAAGCATGACATCTGAGTTCCCTTGAAACTGGCGCCGCCTTGATAAATTGGGGACGTGCACCCACCAAGGTAATCACTTTCATGGTTTTCCCTCCCACTATTTCTTTACAACACGTTTTTCATTCCGATATCAGAAAAATACCCTAGGGCGTGTCTTAACAATCCGTAGGGCGAAATCCCGGGTTGGTATGGCTGTCTTCGTTTCGTTGCAAAAAGCGCAAAGGCTCTCCGCCAGCCATACGAACCCTCCCTTTTTCCGCAGAAAAATGAATTACCAGACAGGCCCATAAGCGGCAGAACGAAGGTACCACGCATTGGCGCAGTACCTTTAACCATATGACATATGGGTTTGTCCATTCATCCCCAAACAATCGGAGCAGCGATGCCTTTACCGCCCCGCCTCATGGATGGCAAACATTAACTCTCCTTCCGCAACCACTCGATCTCCGACACGGGCCACTCCTTTTCCTTTTCCCATGGAAGCCCGCAAACGAAGCATTTCCACCTCCATATGGAGCGTATCCCCCGGTTTCACCTGATCGCGGAACCGAAATCGGTCGATACCGGCGAAAAAGCCGATTTTACCGCGGTTTTGTTCTAAGCTCAATACAGCGTAGGATCCCACTTGAGCCAAGGCTTCCACGATTAAAACACCCGGCATCACTGGATATCCCGGAAAATGTCCTTGAAAAAACGGTTCGTTTACAGTCACATTTTTCACACCAACCGCCCGTTTCCCTTCTTCACATTCCAAAATGCGGTCCACCAGCAAAAATGGGTATCGATGCGGGATCACTTCCTGAATCTTGGTAATATCCGCTTCCATGTGTGACTCTCCTTCCAATGGTTTGGCGAAGACAGCCATTTCGGTTTTGGTGTAGTCCTCAGGGGAACTGTCGGCCCTTTGTGGCAGTCTCTTAAGTGGCAAGCTTGCCCGACCTGATTGTACCACAACCTCTAACTATGGGGCTGAGCCCCCTCCCAATTGTCGTCCTAAAAAGGGCATTCTCTACTATGGGGCGGAAGCCTCCCTAATTGTCGATTGGCGGGACAACCACCCCCCCTGTCGAAAAAAGGGCGTTCTTTCCTCCCCTTTTGGATGTATGAAGTGTAAAGGGAGGTACTACAATAAACGGTGTCCCTCGCTTACTAGTGGCGAAGGGTTCAAATAAAAAGGCACCGGAGATTCCCTCTGGTGCCCTTTTTCTTTACTGAATGGATGATTTCTGCTGTATGGCCACTGTTTCCACTGCCTGCGCCACTTCCTGGTGCACCCGGGGATCCAGCGGATGTGGAACCAGCTCACCTTTTTTGGTATATCCAGCAATGGCTTCCGCTGCCGCCACCAGCATCGGATGGGTAATTTCCCGCGCTCGGGCGTTCAGTACACCGCGGAAGATTCCCGGAAAGCCCAACACATTGTTGACCGACCGTCCATCGGCGGCATAGGCGGCACCTGCTTCCAGCGCCACCTCCGGTTCGATTTCCGGCTTGGGATTGGACAGAGCGAGGATCACCTGGCCGGGACGAACCCATTCAGGCCGGATCAGTCCGGGAACACCAGTGGTTGCCACAACGATATCGGCACGCTCCATCAATTGACTGAGACCATCCACCGGCTCTCCACCGAACTCCCGCAGCCTTTCTTTGGCTACTTCCGACTTATCCGCCCCGTATACCCGCTCAATTCCATATGCTCGAAACATGCGGGCGATGGCTAAACCAGCGGCCCCCAAACCAATCTGTCCAACCGACGCTTCTTTCAGTTGGACACCCGCACTTTGACAGGCAGAAATAACTGCCGCCAAAGTCACGACTGCCGTCCCATGCTGATCGTCATGCATCACGGGGATGGACAACGCTTCTTTTAGACGTGCCTCCACTTCAAAACAGTGAGGAGATCCAATATCCTCCAACAAGATGCCGCCAAAAGTAGGCGAGATCTGTTTAACGGTCTCCACAATTTTGTCCGGGTCCTTGGTGTCCAGCAAGATGGGGACCCCGCTGATTCCGACAAATCGGTCAAAAAGGGCCGCTTTTCCTTCCATTACTGGCATGCCTGCCAATGGCCCGATATCACCCAGCCCCAAAATCGCCGTACCATCGGTAACAATGGCCACTGAGTTGCCGATGCTGGTATAAATCCTCGCTTTATCCGGCTCTTCCTGGATCGTCCGACACACATCGGCGACACCGGGCGTGTACACCCGCCGCAAATCAGCCAAAGAACGGATATCGAGGCGGCTTTTCATCTGGATTTTACCACCTTCGTGAGCCCGGAGAACATCGTCGGACACCGTATGCAGAAGAATACCGCCACCCAATTCTCTGACGGCCGACAACACCTGTTCCAGTTGTTCGTGGTCATCACAATGGATGGTAATGTTCCGCATCGTGGAAGTGGGTCCCACCTGAACCGTTTCCACTTCCCCGATGTCCCCGCCCGCCATTCCGATCGCGGTGGCCACCTTACCCAGATTTCCTGGTACAGATGGCGTTTCTACAAAAAGAGAACGAATGATGTTTCTATCCGGCAAAGAAAAGCACCTCCAATAACGTAAAAAACAATGAGTTCATCAACCTGACGCAAATGGTTCTCACATTAATTTTTGGTTCAACAACCTAAACTGAAAGAGGTAAATAAAAGAGGTAATGAAGGAAAAGCCGATGACTCCCCACAGGAATTGCTCCGCACCAGGCTGATCAAACATCAGTAAGGACAAAGCCACATAATACATGACTGTGGTCAATTTACCCATCACATTGGCAGGAACGGTTGTTTTGCCCCGAAAGTGAAAAAAAGCAGACGCAATGATCATCCCCAGGTCCCGTGAAAAGATGGCCACTGCGGCAGCCAGACCGATCCGCTGCGTCAGGAGGAGGGAAAGAAAGACGGCCAACATCATCAACTTGTCAGCCAAAGGATCCAACATACTGCCCAACTGTGTCACTTGATGGTTTCGACGAGCCAGATAACCATCGATCACATCCGTCAAGCCCGCCAACAACAAGACCCCAAAAGCCCAAATCATCCGATTGGGTATATCTGAAAAAAATAAGAGCAAATACAAAGGGATCAGGGTGAAGCGAAACAAGGTGATCATGTTGGGCACATTCACTCCGGGTCCCTCCTCCATAAACGTCTACCGTGTATTATACCCGGTATTGACCCGAATCTACGACATGAAAAAGACCCCGTCTCATCCGCAAGCAAGCGGGGACGGGTCTTTTCCTACCCGTAGATCATATTATACAAATGTTGCCAGAGATCGCGTGAAAAAATATCACCGACAGGGTCGTCCCCCACCACACTGTAGCCGATTAACAAGCCACCCACCAAAGCGATCACAGCCAAGAGAGGAAGTCCCAAAAAGAGAAATGATAGCACTTTCCATACGGTAGGAATCTGCCGTTTGGCCGAATCTGCTTCTTCCGTCTTTTCCGTATCAGGGACAGGCAACGGTGAGTCTGACGGATAAGGGACATATGTGGGCACATCGATCTCTTCTTCTAACGGATGGGAGTTCTTTTCTTCTTCCTTTTCCTGCGGCAGTGGATCCGCTGGTAATGGATCCGCCGGTTCCTCAAGACGGGAGTCCTTTTCATCGCCGTCCGATCCTTTTTTCCATATCAACTCACCGGCTGGCTTTTGCTTCATGTCTCCCTCTTCATTCGCCTCACCCGGCTCCGGAATGGAGTCCGCCTCTTCCTTTTCTGCTTGAGGGTCCTGTTTCTCGTCCCCAGCCTGATCAGACGACTCTTCAGAAGCGGGGGCTTCAGGGGAGGGTAAGTTCCACTGATCTAAAATCGCCTGCTCTTGATCCCGTTCCCATTCAACCGCGTCGCCACCATCGTCCTTGCCGTCAGGAAGCTCTTCCGTTCCTGCAGCGGTGAACTCCACCTGTTCTTCGCCGTCCTTGTCCACCTTTTCCTCATCCGGAGGCCCACCCGTTTCAGCAGGCTGTTCCTGTTCCGAGACGAGTTTATCATCCTGATGTGGCGGACGATCCCTTTCCTCGTTCCAGCGTTGTTCGTTCTGTTCCTCTCCCCGTTCACGGGGTTGCTTTTGCTCTTTCCCCTGCATGTTGGTTATCCTCTCCGAGCAGCTTGATTTTCTCTCGTGACTTTGCCGGAAGCTCGTCCATCACACTGTCTCGTATCATCATCTATGTAGCCGTTTTTATCATCCATCAACGTTGTCACTCCATAGATAGAATATATCGTAAGTGGATTTTGAAGTCCACTCCATCGGGACTGTTCGTGACGGGTTGTTCAATTTTCGGCCAAAAGGATGAAACAGAAACCAGGTGGAATGTAGGAGCCCTTCCACCCTTAGACGTTCATCTGTAAGATCAGTCCGGGATCGGGACGACATCAGCCCTTTTATGTAAACGAAAAACCCGGATGATCGTTCCATATGTGTAATTGTGGAGTATCATGGGCGGGGTGTGCTTCCATTCAACCTAAACCTTTGCGGTGGTTTCCAAATCCTTTTTTTCCGTTTGCGGCCGGGATCGCTTGTATTTTACCTTGGTTGCCTCTCCACCGCGAAGATGACGAATCGATTTGTGGTATTCCAGTATTTCTTTTACCTGATTGGCCAAATCGGCGTTAATTTCGGGCAGCCTTTCTGTCAAATCTTTATGCACGGTGCTTTTGGAAACCCCAAACTCTTTTGCGATCTTGCGGACGGTGTTGCGGGTTTCCACGAAATAACGCCCAATTTTAATCGTCCGCTCTTTGATGTAGTCATGCACTCCCCTCGCCTCCCTCTCCTCAATGTCTGGTACATTATATGAGGGCATTTTCCGGTTATTCTCATCTAACAAGCCGTGACAAGCTCATTTGCTCGTTTTCTTAACCGATTTTTCAGATTTATGGCCAGGGATGGTGATACATTCTCAAATTTAGGGGAAACGACTGAAAAAAACAGAAAACCCCACCTCCAATAAGGTGGGGTTTTAATATTAGTCATTCAGATAAGAAGCAGGGTTGACGGCTTCGCCATCTTTTCTGACTTCATAGTGCAAATGGATACCGGCTTCTTTTTCAAACTTATTGCGGCCGGCTTTGCCGATGACATCACCTTGTGAAAGGGTTTGTCCCTCTTTCACTTGAATCTGATCCAGGCTTTGGTATACGGTCATCAGACCATCACCATGATCCAATTCCACTTGCTGTCCATTCAAGGGGTGTTCCTCCACCCGAACCACTTTACCGTCCAGGGTTGCCAGGACATCAAAGGTTTTTCCGTCTTTGCGCGCATAGTTGATGCCGGAATGGGGCCAATAAGTATTGGCGTATTTGATCAACGCAGCTTGTTTCGATTTTTCAGAACCGGCTTCATCATAGTAACCCATGGTTTCCACCGCTTCGGCATCTTCCTGGAAAGGAAGGCGCATATTTTCCGCCTGTTGGCTGGCAGGTACCGGCTCTTGTCCCCACTCTTTTTCCAAGCCCGTGTTGGGGTTGGTGACATTGAGGTCCTGGGCTCCCTGATACCACCACACCAGGCTGAGAATAAGTGCTGCGGCTGCCAAATAGACGGCGGGGAAAAACCATTTTTTCGAAAACAGACGCTTCCATTTGAGACTGGAGATTTTTTCAACCGATTTGTTCGGTTTATTGTCCTCAGGTTTCATTTGGTTATCACCTCAGGATCCATTGTGGACATGGCCCCGGGCTTTTATACCTTTTCACATCTATTTTTCCTGTTAATAGGAGATTGTTTTTCTTTTTTTCTTCTTATTTATATTAAATTCATACCAATCAAGCGCGGGATAGAAATAATTCCCATTCGCGGTGTATGATTGCTGGTAAACGAATAAATAATTTCCACTTATTCTTACACTGATGTTGAGAATCATAACAGATGGTGATATGATGAAGCTTTTTCAACCTGATCGAATTTATTTTGAACCGCGTGCCTTGGAATATCCCCTCGGCAAAGAATTGTACCAACGATACCTAAAAAGCGGCATTCCGATCCTGGAGACCACCTCTCACAACCAAGTCCGTGGAATTCCGGGAGAAACCGAACTGCAAAAGTATCGTCACGCCAAAAATACGCTGGTTGTGGGTGTACGTCGAACATTGACCTTTGATACTTCCAAACCTTCGGCGGAGTACGCCATCCCATTAGCCACCGGATGTATGGGACACTGTCATTACTGCTACCTGCAGACCACTATGGGAAAGCGTCCTTACGTCCGTGTCTACGTCAACCTGGAAGATATCTTTCAGAGCGCTGAAAAGTATATTCAGGAGCGTTTGCCTGAAATCACTCGTTTTGAGGCCGCTTGCACCTCTGACCCAGTCGGGATTGAACATATTACCGGATCCCTGAAAAAAGCGATCGAATTCATGGGACAACAGGAGCGGGGGCGGTTACGATTTGTCACCAAATACAGTCATGTAGATTCGATGCTGGACGCAAAGCATAACCGACACACCCGCTTTCGATTCAGCATCAATGCCGATCATGTGGTTAAATATTTCGAGCCTGGAACGGACCCGCTCCACAAACGGATCGAAGCCGCTGGCAAGGTAGCCCGGGCTGGATATCCCTTGGGATTTATCATAGCCCCGTTGATCCGCTTTGATGGATGGGAGGAAGGATATACGCATCTATTGAAGAATCTGCGGAAAGCGTTGCCTGATGAGTCTTTTGCCGACCTCACTTTTGAATTGATCACACACCGGTTCACCAAAACGGCCAAGCAGATCATCCAAGAACACTACCCCAAAACCCCATTGGATATGAATGAGGATGAACGGGAGAAAAAATGGGGACGTTACGGACGCACCAAATACGTCTACCCCTTGCAGGCGAGGATGGAATTGAAGGAACACATGGAATCGAGCATCCAACAGCTTTTTCCGGAAGCAGAGATTCTCTACTTCACGTGAACATAAAAACTCCGGGGATTTTGCCCCGGAGTTTTTGACAGAAGATCACTCCCCCTCTTTTTCCGTCACCGAATCAATTTCGACACCCTGATAATAATGACGGATAATCTCTTCCGCCTCTTTCCCTTCTTCCGCCATCAGATTGGCACCCCATTGACTCATGCCGACACCGTGACCATACCCCTTGGTACGAAAAATGATCGCATCCCCCTCTAGGGACCACTCAAAATCAGAGGACGCCAAATCCAATGCTTCCCTCACTTCCCTGCCGGTAAACTCCTGATCCCCGATTTGGACCGTGGCCACCCGCTCACCCTGGGTTCGATTCTTCACTTCCATCCATCCGTTTCCGGAAGAAGCGGAAATCGCCACTTCCTTTCCTGTCTTTTCTTTCAGCTTTTCTAGAAAAGCGGAGACAGAAACTTTTTTTTCATCCGCAAACTTCGGTGACTGAAGGTCCCATGAAGAGTCCACACTTTTGAGATAGGGGTAGCTTTTCTCAAAATAATCCTCCGCGTTCTCCGTATGACCGTTGCTGGTTGAGAAAAATGCCGCATAGATCGGCTCCCCCTCAAACAGGATCACCTGGCCCTGGGTGGACCGGACCGCCTCATCCACCTTTTTTGAAAATGGTTCAAACTGTTCCTTCCACTTTTCTTGCAATTGCTCGTCCGTCTCGTATACCTGGTGTTGAACCGTGTCCGACACATGAGCGGAAGCCGCCGTTTCCCCCCATGTTTTCATATCGGAAAAGTTTCCCCGTTCCAATCGGTCCACGATATACGTACGCGCTGCCAATGCCTGTGCCTTTAGCGCTTCCGTGTGGAACTCGGCCGGCATCTCAGCCGCCACCACCCCCCGGATGTACGCTTCCAGTGGAACGTCAACCACTTTTTTCTCCTCGGTCAAGTATACCTTGACGTCCGGTCCCTCCGACAACAAAGGCTGGCCTGGTTGGTCGGATCCTTTTCCCCCATCCGCTCCCCCGCCCATGGAGACGAGTGCTGCGGGAAGGATAATCATCAACCCCACCAACACCGACACAAATAACAGAATGCCTTTGTGCATACTTTCGTTCCCGCCTCCCGTCATCCTCATAATGGGACAACCGAAACTCCAACCCTTTAAATGCGACCCTATAAGGGCAACTTCCCGTCATTTCATTGTCGTCCTACAAGGACAACCTCTCTATCACTTTATGCCCCCCGCAGAAACAGTAGAACCTAAGGTGAAGAAGCACTAAAAAAAACAGCCGTGCTGGATGCACGACTGTTTTTTTTAGAATCTCTAAGCGTATGAGTGCTGTTGAACCCGGCGAATTTCTCCCTCTGTTTCCTTCACACGCATAATATCAGCACCGAGAGCAGCCAGCTTTTCGACGAGCCCCACGTAACCCCGGTCGATGTGGTGAAGCTCCGTCACTTCCGTTTCCCCTTCTGCCACCAATCCGGCCAACACCAGCGCGGCACCGGCACGCAGATCGGTCGCTTTCACTTGGGCTCCCGACAGAGGCTGCCCACCTTCAATCAAGACGGATCGGCCATCGATCTTCATCTTAGCCCCCATCCGTTTCATTTCTTCCACATGCATAAACCGGTTTTCAAACACCGTTTCCGTCAACATCCCGTTCCCTTCCGCCGTCAGCAGAAGCGCCATCATTTGTGACTGCATGTCCGTGGGGAAACCGGGATAAGGCAACGTCTTCACATCAACGGGCTTGAGAGGGGATTCCGCTCGAACGTGAATGCCGTTTTCCCCTTCCAACACATCAATGCCCATTTCCCTCATTTTGGCGATCAGGGGGTTTAGATGGTCCGGGATCGCCCCTTCCACAAAAACTTCACCCCGGGTGATGGCCCCCGCCACCATATAGGTCCCGGCTTCGATGCGGTCGGGAATAACCGTATAATCCGTGCCGTGCAGGAAATCCACCCCGTCGATGCGGATGGTGTCTGTCCCCGCTCCGCGCACGCGTCCACCCATGGCATTGATGAAGTTGGCCAAGTCGACGATTTCCGGTTCACAGGCAGCGTTCTCAATGATGGTCCGCCCTTCTGCCAATGCGGCGGCCATCATGATGTTTTCCGTAGCCCCCACACTAGCTACATCCAAGTAAATGCGAGCGCCCCGCAAGCGGTCCGGCACGCGCCCTTCAATCGCTCCTTGCTCAATCTCAAACTCGGCACCCATCGCTTCCAGACCTTTTAAGTGTTGATCGATAGGGCGGCTACCGATGGCACAGCCGCCCGGCAACGGGATCCGACCATGTTTTTTACGCGCCAACAGCGGTCCCATAACCAAAAAGGAGGCTCTCATCTTCCTGACCAGATCATAGGGTGCTTCTGTCACATTCACCTGCTCGGCATTGACGGTAACGGACTCATCCTTCAGTTCCGTGGTGATTCCCAGGCTTTGCAACAGTTGCGTAATCGTTTTGACGTCTTCCAACATCGGAATGTCCTGGATGATGTTGGTTCCTCGTGCTGGCAGGATAGAAGCGGCAATGATCGGCAAGACGGCGTTTTTGGCCCCATGAACCTTGACGCGGCCTTTCAACCGGTTGCCGCCTCGTACGATGATTTTTTCCAAATGTCTTCCCTCCGCGCAAAACTAATATTCTATCGTGATGATCGGGGTTCCCACGGTGAGAATGAGCCCGTTGCCGCGGTCATCTTTTTTGGCCGCCACTTGGACGTTCATGGTTTCACCATTGGTGGTCAATCCCCCGGAAAAAAGAGGGGTGTACGCGGACACGCTGGTGGTGCGTTCGGTATCCATCGACTCAACTTCATGCGCTCCGAGGCGTTGAAGTACGGAACCGATCACCCGTTTTCGATCGGACATGTCCATGGTTGAGGTGGGGGATGAAATCCGCCCCTGTAATGAAAAATGAGTGCGAGGTTGGATCTGATGTTGTTGAAGGGTGTGGATGATACGGTTTCGAGCATCCGACAGCTGTTGTCGATCAGGGTGCCCGCCACCCGTTACCTGAATGGAGATATAAGGTTGTGAAAAGGATTGTTGAGGTCTATCGTTGATAACGATACATTGGACTTGAATGTTTCGTTCCCAATTATTTTTTGCTGTCCAGCGGGTTCCATCGGCAAACACCGTCGGTTCTGATAATTCCAGGTCCCATGCTTGAGCCAAACTTTCGGCTAAGCGAGGGATCTCTTCCTTAGGGATTGAGCGGTCCAGCCGCCCTCCATGGTGCAGCATAAATCGTTCCGTCTGTATTTCGGCTGCTTGCCAAGTTTCAAGCAGACTCTCCTCCGGATCCGGTTGAGTGTAGGACGCGGTCAACAGCCCAGCAATCCACACAACCAAAACCCATACCATCCCTTTTTTCATCGTCACTCTCTCCCACCGTGCTTTTTCCACCATTTTTCACGGATGGGAAAGAAGATATACTCCGGTGGAATATAAATCAACCAAAAAACAGGCTAATGGTCCGGGACCAACCGGAGTAATCGATAATAAAGGTAGCCAGACCATGCCCCAGTACGATGGCCAGCAAAACTTGCAGCGCTTTGGCTTGCACATGTCGAGGATCCCGCAAAAAAAGATCCAAGCGAACGTTTAACAACACCCACCAACTGATAGCGATACAGATCAAGGATATCATGATGTTGACGAGGGCACTGACAGCAAAGCCCGTCGCTCCATCCATAAAAGGTGCACTCCTTAAGACTGGTTGTTCACGATATTCCCATGCTAACCCAAATCCCCGATAAACGCAATGGCTTCCCTTTCGGGACAACACTTTATGACGAATGATCCCCTTCCGCATAAGGGAAGGGTTTGGCGAGAGATACTAACACGAAACCCGGCGACTAAATTCTTTTGTTTAAAGATCGTTCCGGGTTCGGAGGGGTCGTCCACCATGTGGATCAACTTTGGTTGCAAAGCAGTATGGGCTTTTTTCGTCATCGCCTTGTTTCATTTCGGTTTTTCCGGTGTCGTCATTACCCCCTTTGTTCCCATGGCCGTCGCTGCCGTCTCGGTTGCCGTCGTAGGTACATGGTTGGATCATCTCCTTTTGCCGCAACGAAGTGACATGACGGCTGCCCTTATTGACTGTTTCGCTTTTGCTCTCCTTCTTTATGGACTCCAGTTTCTTTTTTCAGGCTACTCTCTCAACAATCAGGCCGCTCTGGCCATCGGTCTCGTCCTCGCTTCTCTCGAATGGATGATTCACCGGCAAATTCACCGTCAGCCCCGTCATCAACCTAGTCGTTAACCATAAACAGCAAAAACCCGGTCAATCGATGACCGGGCTTTTATTTTCTCCACAGACAGATTACGAACCCGGGGGTTGGATGGGCATCACAGCGGCTCCCCAATCCAGTGTTGCCAGCCAATCCAACGTCCACTGGGGCATCAATCCCAAAGCCAGGGTACCCGCCGCCGTTACCAAAAGTACAGCCCCCGGCCCCAGAGGAATCCGGAGTCGTTCCGGGGTTGCCGGTTGCCGGAAATACATCATCCGAATCACCCCGAAGTAGTAATAATACGATATCACCGTCGTCACCAATATCAGGGCGGCGATCCACAAATGCTGGGTTCCAACCGCTCCCGCTATAATATAAAACTTGCCGAAGAAACCGGCGGTGACGGGAATCCCCGCAAGTGAGAGAAGAAACAGCGTCATCACCGCAGCCAATCGCGGATTTTTACGGGAGAGACCGGCAAATGCGCTGATTTTTTCCGATCCGGTATGATGCTCCACCAGTGTCAGGACGGTAAAGGCTCCCAAGGCCATAAACAGGTAGGCGAACAGATAGTAAGTCAAGCTTTCAAACAGAAATCCGAGGGTGGCGATCGGAACCAGCATCGTACCGGCATGGGCCACACTGGAATAAGCCAGCATCCGTTTCGTATGGATCTGCCGCAGGGCAACGGTATTTCCCACCACCATCGACACGGCTGCCAGGAATAAGAGCGCCTGAGCCGACCAAGGAGCCTCCATCTGGTTCTGATAAAGGAAGTAATACCCGCCCAGGACCACACGGAGAATCAGCGCGATAGCCGCCGTCTTGGAGACCACGGACAGAAAAGCGGTCACCGGAGTGGTCGCGCCTTGATAAACATCGGGAGCCCACATATGAAAAGGGGCCGCGGCCACCTTAAATCCGAAGCCGAACAGCATCAACAACAGGGACAGATAGACAAACCACTCGTAACCGCCCCCGTAGGCATCAGCCAGACGCGCCTGCACCTCGTACAAGTTCGTGGTGCCCGTCAAGCCGTACGCAAAGGACATCCCATAAAGGATGAAAGCCGTGGAGACGCCTCCCATCACCACAAACTTCCACGCAGCTTCCGAGGACTCCACACGCCGCTTGCGCAGGCCGACCAGGATATAGGAGGAGATACTGAGCAGCTCCAATCCGACAAACAGAGTAATGAAGTCGGCAGAGGCCGTCATCAGCATTCCGCCCAAAAGGGCCGCCAACATCAGGTAGTAATACTCGCCGTGAGCGCGGATGCCGTCATGCCGAAGGCTCCAGAGAGAAGAGAGGAACAGGAGAGCCGCTCCCGCCAGCAGGATCAACTTGAGGGTCAATCCAAAGTCGTCCACACGATACGTGTCTGACAAGATTTCATAGGGCGGATTCCCCAATTGCATTGCCGTAAATACCCCAGCCGCCAGGATGGCGGACAACCCCAGCACACCCAGCCATCGTCGATCATGATCTTCTCTCATAAACAGATCAAGGATCGAAAGGAGGGCGGCAGCGGCCAGAACGATCAGCTCCGGTCCCATCACGGTCCAATCATAATCCAGCAAATATCGTTCCATTCCCTACCCTCCCATCTTGGCCGCGATTCCACGCAAGGTGGTTTGCATCGGTTCTTCCAATACTGCCGGCCATACACCGATCAGGATGATGAATCCCAGCAATACCAGCATTGAAGCACTTTCAATCGGCTTGGCATCGGGCAGGGAAGCCCATCGCGACGGCAACGGGCCGAAGTTGGTATTTAAAACGGCTCGCAGCGAGTAAGCCGCGGCTCCTACCAGTCCGATCACACCGACTGCGGCTAAAATCGGGAATTGCCGGAAAAAGCCAAGAAAAGCGAAAAACTCAGCAATGAAACCCGACATTCCCGGAAGCCCCAACAGCGCCAGCCCCCCCGCCATCCAGATACCGGACAACACCGGCACCGACCGGGACAAGCCGCCCAGTTCTCTCATATCCGTCGTCCGGGTGCGTCCGTGCAACGCACCGATGAAGAAGAAGAGAAGAGCCGCAATCAAACCGTGGGAAACCGCCTGAAACACAGCCCCCTGTAGGCCGACCACATGAAGGGAAGCGATCCCGATCAGGATGATCCCCATATGACTGATGCTGGAGAAGGCCAGCACCCGCCTCAAATCATTCTGGACAAACGCGAGGACCGCACCGTACAACATGTTTACCACACCCAGAACCCCCAGCACAGCAGCGATGGCGGATGTTTGGATAGGAAAAAGATCCACCCCGAACCGAATTAACCCATAGGCTCCCATTTTGAGCAGCACACCGGCGTGAACCATCACGACCGCCGGCGGAGCCTCCGTGTGAACCCGGACCATCCAGGTATGGAATGGAAAGACGGGCAGTTTGATGCCGAAAGCGATGACCAGAGCGAGGAAAACTCCCCATACCAGGTTACGGAAAAAGGGATCCTGTTCCATCACGATTGCCAATTCCGGATTGGTGCTGATTTGCCGGAGCTGTTCCAAGTCCAGTGTCTGGAACAGAAACAGGATCCCGATAATACCCAACAGCAGAAAAGCAGACCCCAATCCGTTATACAGGAGAAAGAGATTGGCCGCCTTCTCCCGGTAAACGGCTCCCCATATTCCGATCAGGAAAAACAGAGAGACGAGCGTCACCTCGAAAAATAGGAAGAAGAGAAACAGATCCCGGGCCAAAAACACCCCGAGCGCTCCCATCTCCAACAACAAGAAAACGAGGAAGTACCCTTTTAACCGTTCACGCACATATCGGGAGGCAACCGCAGCAATCGTGGCGATCACACTGGTCAACACCACCAGGGGGATGGAGAGCCCATCCACTCCCATATGATACTGAATGTCAAAAGCCACCCCTTGCTGGATGGGAATCGAGATCCACTCCACCTTCTGCTGGAACTGCACTCCCTGTACAGCGGGATCAAACCACGCCGCCATCAGCCATGCCAACACCAAGGGAGGAAAGGTGGCCGCCACACCCACCCCACGAATCCACGCCGTCCGTTCCCGGGGAATAGCAAGAAGCACCAACACGCCCAGCAGCGGGGAGAAAGCAAGCCAAGTCGGCAACATTTGCAGCAAGCCTTCTTTCATTCAAACAACCTCCCCGCTGTCAGACTGACAATCAGAACCACCAATCCGACCAGACTGATCCATATGTAAACTTGTACCTGTCCGGTCTGAAGAGCGGAGCCCAGCCTGCCGATCCCCCGTGCCGTCCCTGATGCCAAGCCTACCAGCCCCTGAATCACCCAGCGATCAAACCAGGTGAGAAAAATCCCCAACCCTCGATAGGGACGGACGATTCCCGCCTCATAAGCCTCATCCACTCCGTACTTGCGAACCAGGATCCGGTAGACCCAAGGCCACGCATCGGCCACCGCGGACGGCCGGATCGATCCATGGCGGTACATCGCCCATGCGAGCGCGATCCCACCGAAGGAAAGAAGAAGAGTGAAAACGGGCAGCCACCAGGGAGCGGCAGGCGGAATCTCCGCTCCCGCCGTCAGCCACTCACGAAATGCATGGGAGGGGAACTCCACAAAACCGGCTCCCACCGAAAGAATGGCCAGCACCACCATCGGCCAGACCATCCCCGACGGCAACGGTTGAGCGTTCTTTTCGGTCTTGCGCTCCCCGGAGAAGACCAGGAAAAAGAGCCGGAAAAGATAGAAGGCGGTGAAAAAGGCGGCCACCATCCCCACGGCCAACACTCCGAAACGTCCGTCGGCATAAGCGCTGACCAACACTTCTTCCTTGGAGAAAAAGCCGCTGAATGGCGGAAATCCTGCCAAGGACAAACATCCGATCAAGAACAACCAGCCGAGGACGCGATGGGTCTTCCACATCCCCCCCATCCGATGAATATCCTGTTCATGGTGCAGGGCTACAATGACGGCACCCGCCGCCAGAAACAGAAGCGCCTTAAAAAAAGCATGGGTCATCAGATGGAACACACCCGCCGCGTATCCCGCCGCCCCCAAGGCCAACATCATGTAACCCAGCTGGCTGACGGTGGAATAGGCCAAAATCCGCTTAATATCCTGTTGAACCAAGGCGATGGAAGCGGCGAAGATTGCCGTGAACGCCCCGACATAGGCCACCGTATCCATCGCCAAAGCGGATGTTTCAAATACCGGGAACATCCGGGCCACCAGAAACACCCCGGCCGCCACCATCGTGGCGGCATGGATCAACGCACTGACCGGGGTGGGACCTTCCATCGCATCAGGCAGCCAGGTATGCAACGGAAATTGACCCGATTTGCCCATCGCCCCGACGAAAATCAAAATCGCGATCCCCGTCAGCATGGAAGGGTCGATCGTACCGGCCTGAACGGCTTCAAAAATACGCCCCAGTTCAAAGCTGCCCGTTTGCCAAAACAAAAGAATCATGGCGACAAACAAGCCGATGTCCCCGATTCGGGTGACAATAAAGGCTTTTTTAGCCGCCGCCTTCGCATCCGGCTTCCAGTACCAAAAACCGATCAAGAGAAAGGAACAAACACCAACCAGCTCCCAAAACAGATACAACTGCAGCAGGTTAGGGGAAAGAACCAAGCCCAACATGGAGAAAGTGAACAGGGAAAGATACGCGTAAAAAACCGCCATTCTCTGATCCCCTGCCATGTATCCCCGGGCGTACACCTGAACCAATAAACTGACCAAACTGATGACGACCAACATCATGGCAATCAGCGGGTTGACCTCCACCCCGAAGGTGACGACCATTTCACCCGCGTGAAACCAATCCCAAGTGGCCCATGCAGAATCTGTACCACCTACACTCTGCCATAGGAGCGGCAGGGAGAAAGCAAAAGAGCCCAAAGCCGCCAGGCAACTGACCCCGGCAGCCCCCCTTTCGCTCCAACGCGTCCGCCCCGCCAGCAGCAGGAGAAACGCCACCAAGGGAAAGAGGGGTATGTACCACGCGAAATCGATCATGGGATCATCCGTCCTCCGTCCTGGATTGACTGTGTCTAAAGTTGTCAGACACGTCTGATTGGATTAGGGCGTGTCTGAACAATCCGTATGACGAGATCCCGGGTTGGTATGGCTGTCTTCGTTTCGTTGCAAAAAGCGCATAGCGACACCGGGAAACGATAGTGACCCAGGCAAGACTTGTGCTCTGTGAGTGCATAGCGAGACCCGGGAGCGAAGCGACCCAGGCGAGACTTGTGCTCTGTGAGTGCAAAGACGAATCAAAAACCATACCAGCCCTCCCTTTTTCTTACGGAAAAATGAATGACCAGACAGGCCCTAACCCTTCAACGAATCATATCGATCTACTTTCACGGTTTGCCTGTGACGGTAAAGGGCAAACAGAATGGCGATTCCCACTGCCGCCTCCGCCGCCGCGATCGTGATGGTGAACAACGTGAACACCTGCCCCGTCTGGCTGGCATACAATCCGTATTTGGCGAAGGCCACCAGGTTGATGTTGGCGGCATTCAACATCAACTCGATGGAAAAAAGGACAATGACGGCATTCCGTTTTGTCAGCACCCCGTACAAACCGATACAGAAGAGAATGGCTCCCAGGGCGAGATAGGATGTAACCGGCATCAGGACTTCGACTCCTTTTTTGCCAAGATGATGGCTCCTACCAATGCGACCAGGAGGAGCACAGATGTCACCTCAAACGGGATCACATAATGCTTAAATACCGCTTCTCCCAGATGAGCCACCGTGTATAATTCAACAGGACCGGTTTCACCGGAGAATGGGGTTTGATAAATCGCCCACATCAACAAACCGAACAATGCCCCCACTCCCACAAAACTGAGCCCCTCCTTCCAGAGGCTCCCCTCCTCCTCCCGTCCTTGATGGCGGGTCAGCATAATGCCGAACAACATCAGGATGGTAACAGCTCCCGTGTAGATCAACACCTGAACCACCGCCAGAAACTCCGCATGAAGGGTTACATAGATGCCGGCGATGCTGAGAAAGGTGAATGCCAGGGCCAAAGCCATATGCACCACCCGGGTGAGGTTGATCATAAAAACCGCTCCGCCGATCGCCATCACGGACAGGACAAAGAAGGCGATAAACTCTCCGCTCCAACCGTTCACTGTGGTCCCCCCCGAATGTTGGTGTTGTTCTCATGCAGCCACTCCATATCCTTGTACAGGTCATCGCGGCTGTACGAGGCCAACTCGAAGTTTTGCGTCATGACGATCGCTTCGGTGGGACACACCTCGGTACACAGATCACACAAGATGCAGATTTCAAAATTAATGTCGTAGGTGTCAATAATCTTGCCCCGCTTCCCGGGATCCGGATGCTTCCTGCCAGTCAGGGTAATGCAGTCCGTCGGACAAACCCGGACACATTGGTTGCAAACGATGCATTTCTCCGGATCAAAGTGTTGAATCCCACGGAAGCGATCCGGCATCGGAATCGGCTCATCCGGATACTTGTGGGTCACTTTTTTACGGGTCATCGTCTTCAGTGTGACACCCATCCCTTTGATCAGACCCATCATGAGGAATCTCTCCAATCACTTAGGTTGCCAACACGGGATCAATAAAACTGGCCAATCCATGGCACTTCCTTCAGAAGTGCAGACAGGAAGATGTTCAAGAGAGCCAGGGGCAGGAGCACTTTCCAGCCCATCTCCATCAATTGATCCACCCGGACCCGCGGCAGTGTGGCTCGGATCCAGAAGAGCGAGAAGACGATAAACAGGAATTTAATGGAAAACCAACCGACAGGCGGGATAAACGTCCATCCGAACAAGGGATTCCAACCGCCCAGAAACAGTACAGTGGTAAGAGCCGCCATCGCGAAGACGTACACGTATTCCGCCAGCATAAAAAACGCAAAGCGGAATCCGGTGTATTCCACATGATAACCGGCTACCAACTCCGATTCGGCTTCCGGAAGGTCGAAGGGGGTTCTGTTCAGTTCGGCCAGGGATGCCACGAAGAAAACTGCGAAACCGAGGATCTGGGGAACAATGAACCATATTTGCTCCTGAGCGCCCACGATTTCCACTAGATTTAAGGTGCCCGCCGCCATGATGACGCCCACCACGGACATCACCAGCGGAATCTCGTAACTGATCATCTGAGCCGCGGAACGCATGGCGCCCAACAGGGCGTATTTGTTATTGGAAGCCCATCCCCCAGCTAAAACCCCAATCGTCGTCACGCTGGAGATCGCCAGATAATAGAGAAGACCCACTCCAATATCCGCCAACACCCACCGATCCGAGAAGGGAATGACGGCCAGGACGACAAACGCCGGCACAAACGCGATGACAGGAGCGATCTTAAACAACGTACGGTCTGCGTTGGCCGGGATGATATCCTCCTTGAGCAACAGTTTGAAAATATCGGCCACCGTCTGCAGCAATCCCCAAGGGCCTACCCGATTGGGCCCGATCCGCGCTTGCATCCAACCGATCACTTTTCGTTCAAACAGAATGGCCACCGTCACAAAGCCGAGCACCACTGCCAACAAGAGCGCAGGACCCAACACCATCCACATGTTCAAGAGCGATCCCCCCTTTGGCCGGCCTGATCATTCATCATGGAATACAAAGAGATCAGACCCCCTTGTCATAGGGTTCATAATCTTTTCGGAGGGGATGGCCCACCCAGTCATCCGGCATCAGGATCCGCCGCAGGTTGGGGTGATCCGTGAACTGAATCCCCAACAGATCGTACACTTCCCGCTCATTCCAGTTCGCAGCGGCCCAAATCCCCGATACCGACGGCACTTCCGACTGATCCCGGTCCACCTGAACCCGGACGGACAACTCCCGATGGTGATCCAGGGAAGTCAAGTGGACGACTACCTCCAGATGGGTTTCATAATCCACTCCAGATAAATTCCGCAAATAGTCAAAAGATAGGCGGGAATCGTCAGATAACAGCCGGGCCAGCTCCAGCCAACGGCCAGACTCCACTACCAAGGTGGGTAAATGCCGGCTGGGTCGGTTGATAAAGGCCTCTTTTACCACATCCGGCCCCAACTCACTGCCGATCACCTTCAGCATCTCATCCAATACCGGCTGCTTGGGGGAAGGTTTCGGCGGTTCCTCCGGTTCTTTTTTCCGGACAGGCCTTTTTTTTGCATGAGCCGCTTTCGCTTTTGCGGCAGCAGCTGCCTTGGCTGCCCGGCTTGCACGGGTCTTGTTATCCCGCTCTTCTTTCGATTCCGAATCGCGGAAACTCCCGTTTTCTTCCTTCGCACCTCCGGCATCCCGCCCCTGTTTCTGCTCCTCGGACTCTCGACCGCTCATTGATCCGTCACCTTCTTCCCGGTTCTGGCCTCATAGCGAATCTTTTCCTGAAGCTTGTGAATCCCGTAGATCAATGCAGCCGGATTGGGCGGACACCCGGGAATATAGACATCGACGGGGACCACCTGATCCACCCCTTTGACGACTGCATACGATTTGACATATGGCCCCCCTGCCGTTGCACAGGAACCCATGGCGATCACCCATTTGGGTTCTGGCATCTGATCATACAATCGACGCAGCAGAGGCGCCATTTTTTTCGTCACGGTTCCGGCGACAATCATCACATCGGATTGGCGCGGAGAAGCCCGAAAAAACGAACCAAAACGGTCGAGATCATAGTGAGCGGCTCCCGTTCCCATCATTTCGATGGCACAACAAGCCAGCCCAAAGGTCATCGGCCACATCGAATTGCTTCTGGCCCAGGCTTTCACATTGTCCAACGTGGTGGTCAATACATTGCGATCCAGCTCCGCTCGTTCAGCCGGTGTCCACTCTTCCAGTCTCATGACCATTCCAACACCTTCTTTTTCCATGCATAGAGGAGACCGATGAGCAAAAAGAAGACAAAGATCAGCATTTCCACCAAGATAAACAGGCCGATATCCGCACGCAAGGTGTCATAGGCGACCGCCCATGGATAGAGAAAAACCGCTTCTACATCAAACACGACAAAAAGAAGCGCAAACAGATAGTAGCGCACATTGTACTGCACCCATCCCCCACCAGTTGGATCGACTCCGCTCTCATACGAGATCGTCTTGGCAGGCGAAGGCTGATGCGGCCGCAACCAGCGTCCCACTGTCAGCGCTACCGCCGGCAATGCCAATCCCAGCAAGATAAAAACGACGATCGTGACATAACTTTCTGTATAGTCCATTGATGTCCCCCCCGCCTCCGTCCACTTGCCCGTACCAGTCTCACCTGGGTTTTCCGATATCGATGTTCATACGAAAGGATGAGATTTTAATCGTGATGTCCCACTTTCCGATTATACCAAATCGTTCCTAAAGCGACTATCCCGAGACAACCTTCTTCTTCGAAAGCCGAAAATCGAGCGACCGTTCGGAAAATTTTCACGATGATAGCGTTTTCATTTTAATAGACTGCATGAATATCCCTATTTCATCCTCATTGTACCACAGGAAAGCGGTCCTCACTACATCCAATGGCGTATCCACCGCTATCTAATGAAAGTTGGGTTAAAGTAAAAAAACAACCACCCATCCTGTAGATGAGTGGTCGGTCTCTGTACCGGACCCCAAAACGGGGAAAGGATCACTCGCCGTCCCCGCCGACCCGGATGCGGATCATTGCCCGTTGTAAGGACAATTGCGCCCGTTTGAAGTCAATGTCTTCCTGTTTTTGATTCTGCAAGCGTTGTTCCGCCCGCTTTTTGGCCTCTTTTGCCCGGTTCACATCGATCTCCCCCGGCATTTCTGCCGTTTCTGCAAGCAGGGTGACTTGGTTGTCGTGAACTTCGAGGAAGCCGCCGCTGACGGCTACGTGAAATTCCTCTTCGCCTTTTTTCACCTTGACCGCAGAAATTTTCAACGGACTGATAAAAGGCGTATGGTGAGGCAAAATCCCGATATCCCCTTCGGCGGCACGTGCGATGACCATGTCGACCTGTTCAGAGTACACCTTCCGTTCGGGGGTCACGATGTCCAGTTGCATGGTTGCCATGGACATTCTCTCCTTCCCGTTCGATCAGACGAGGGTTTTTGCCTTTTCGACAGCCTCGTCGATATTGCCGACCATGTAGAAGGCGTCCTCAGGCAAATCGTCATGTTTGCCTTCCAGGATTTCCTTAAAGCTGCGCACGGTCTCCTTGACCGGAACATATTTTCCGGGAATGTTGGTGAACTGTTCCGCCACAAAGTTGGGCTGGGACAAGAACTTCTCGATTCGGCGGGCCCGGTTCACCGTCACTTTGTCCTCATCGGACAGCTCATCCATCCCCAAAATGGCGATAATGTCCTGCAGCTCTTTATAACGCTGCAACACTTGCTGCACACCGCGAGCCACATCATAGTGTTCCTGCCCCACGACGGCGGGCGTCAGAATCCGGGACGTGGAAGAGAGCGGATCCACAGCCGGGTAGATAAACTTGGCGGCCAAGTTCCGATCCAACTCGGTGGTGGCATCCAAGTGAGCAAACGTGGTGGCAGGTGCCGGATCGGTGTAGTCGTCAGCCGGCACGTAAATGGCCTGGATCGAGGTAACCGATCCTTTTTTGGTGGAGGTGATCCGCTCCTGCAATTGACCCATCTCGGTAGCCAACGTCGGCTGATACCCCACCGCAGACGGCATCCGACCCAACAGAGCCGACACTTCGGAGCCGGCCTGGGTGAAGCGGAAGATATTGTCGACGAAGAAGAGCACGTCCTGTCCTTCTTCATCCCGGAAATGTTCCGCCATTGTCAGACCCGTCAAGGCGACACGAAGACGGGCGCCAGGCGGTTCGTTCATCTGCCCGAAAACCATGGTGGTTTTATCGATCACGCCGGAATCCTTCATCTCATGGTAGAGGTCGTTCCCTTCCCGGGTCCGTTCCCCCACACCGGCAAAAACCGACAGACCGCCGTGCTCTTGGGCGATGTTGTGGATCAATTCCTGAATCAACACGGTTTTGCCGACGCCGGCACCACCAAACAGACCGATCTTTCCGCCTTTGGCATAGGGTGCCAACAAGTCCACCACTTTAATACCCGTTTCCAGCATTTCTTCCTGAGTGGATTGATCCTCAAAGCTGGGAGCCGGGCGGTGGATGGAAGAAGAATCCTTCACTTCCACGGTGCCTGCTTCATCGATGGGCTCACCAAGGACGTTAAACACTCGACCGAGGGTGTTGCGTCCCACCGGTACGGTGATCGAATTGCCGGTATCGACGGCTTTCATGCCGCGAACCACCCCGTCCGTGGAAGACATGGCTACACAGCGGACGGTATTGTCCCCCAGATGCAAAGCCACTTCCACCGTCAGGCTGATATCCCGCTCGCTGCTGGACTGTGCTTGATGTTCAATCTTGATCGCGTTGTTGATCTCAGGCAGGTGTCCCCGTTCGAACTGAATGTCGACAACGGGGCCCGTCACCTGAATGACGCGTCCGGTGCTCATCCCATTCCCTCCTTAACTGCTGATACGAACCGATCCAAAGTCATCCGTTCACTTTGGATTCCCGGTTCTTCAGGCTGCTCAATTTAACGCATTGGCCCCGGCGACGATTTCCGACAGTTCCTGGGTGATCGAGGCTTGACGGGCCCGGTTGTACTGGAGCGTCAACGAATCGATCAAATCGCTGGCATTGTCGGTAGCGTTGCTCATCGCGGACATCCGAGCCCCGAACTCGCTGGCCTTGGATTCCAACAGGGCACTGTAAACCAACGTTTCCGCATAGCGGGGAAGCAAGACGGACAATACTTCCTCCGCTGAAGGTTCATATTCGTAAAAGGTGTTGCCGGCGGATTTTTCCCCTTGTTCCAGGTCAGCTAGAGGCAAGAGGCGTTTTTCTACCGGACGCTGGGTAACCGGATTGATAAACTCGTTGTAAACGAGATACAACTCGTCGAAGGTCTCCTCCGCGTACTGCTCGACGGCCCGGGAGGCGATCCGCTTGATATCACTGAATTCCGGGCTGTCCGGCAACCCGGTCACCTCTTCGATAATCGGGAATTTCCGCCGTTTGAGAAAGTCCCGTCCCTTGCGCCCTACCACGAAGATGCCGTACTCGTCCCGGCTTTGATGACGCTCGTCCAAAGTGCGCACCAGATGGCGGAGCAAGTTGGTATTAAACCCGCCTGCCAACCCCCGATCCGATGTGATCACCAGATAGGCGGTTTTCTTCACGGTCCGGGAGATCAGCATCGGGTGCTTGACATCCTGGGCAGCGCCCGCGACAGAACCGATCACTTCACGCAACTTTTCCACGTAAGGCCGGGAAGATTCGGCCGCCTCCTGCGACCGGCGCAGTTTGGCAGCAGCCACCATCTCCATCGCCTTGGTGATTTGCCGCATGTTCTTAAACGATCCGATCCGCCGCTTGATATCCCGCATGTTCTGCATTCACACTTCACCGCCTTTCCTCATCCGCACCGGGAACGGCCGATGACCGTTCCCGTGCGAACCGCTCTGAAACCCCCTCAGGCTTCGGAGGGAGCAAACCCTTTTTTGAAATCCGTGATCGCTTGCTTCAGACCCGCTTCCACTTCGTCGGTCATTTTCTTCTGCTCGCGGATCAACGAAAGGACATTCGCATGCTCACTATCCACGAATGCATGCAGTTCTTTTTCGAAGCGGCGAACATCTTCCACCGGAATATCATCCAGGTAGCCTTTGGTTACTGCATAGATCGACAGGATCTGCTTCTCCACCGGGAGCGGAGCGTTCTCATCCTGCTTCAGGATTTCCACCGTCCGTTCTCCACGGGACAATTTAGCCTGGGTCGCTTTATCCAGGTCGGAGCCGAACTGGGCAAATGCCTGCAGATCCCGGTACTGAGCCATGTCGGCTTTCATCGTCCCGGAAGCTTTTTTCATCGCGCCGATCTGAGCGGAGCTACCCACCCGGGAAACGGAGATCCCGACGTTGATCGCCGGTCGCACACCCGCGTAGAAGAGATCCGACTCCAGGAAAATCTGTCCGTCGGTGATGGAGATCACGTTGGTGGGAATGTAGGCGGAAACATCCCCTGCTTGGGTTTCGATGAAAGGAAGAGCGGTCAGCGATCCGCCACCTTTTTCATCGGAGAGTTTGGCGGCACGCTCCAGCAGGCGGGAGTGGAGGTAGAACACATCCCCGGGGAACGCTTCGCGACCCGGCGGGCGACGCAGCAACAGGGAGAGCTCCCGGTAAGCAGCCGCTTGTTTGGTCAGGTCATCATAAACCACCAAGACGTGCTTGCCGTTGTACATGAAATGTTCACCCATCGTGCACCCGGCATACGGAGCCAGGAACAACAGCGGGGCCGGGTCGGAAGCATTGGCGCTTACGACAATCGTGTAATCTAAGGCACCGGCTTTACGCAGCTTTTCCACCACGCCGACCACAGTGGACTGCTTTTGGCCGATGGCAACATAAACACAGATGACGTCTTCTTTCTTCTGGTTGATGATCGTGTCCACCGCGATGGTGGTTTTTCCTGTCTGACGGTCCCCGATGATCAGCTCCCGCTGACCGCGGCCGATCAGGATCATGGAGTCGATCGCCTTGATTCCCGTCTGCATCGGTTCATGAACCGATTTCCGATCCATCACACCGGGAGCCGGGGATTCCACTGCCCGAAACTCCGACGTTTCAATCGGTCCTTTGCCGTCCAGGGGTTGACCCAGAGGGTTGACCACCCGTCCCAGGAGGGCATCTCCAACGGGAACTTCCATAATCCGGCCGGTCCGCTTCACTTCGTCCCCTTCACGGATGTCGCCGTAGGGACCCATGATCACGACACCGACATGATTTTCTTCCAGGTTGAGCGCCATGCCCATCACACCGTTGTGGAACTCCAGGAGCTCACCGGCCATGACGTTGTCCAGTCCGTGGACACGGGCGATCCCATCCCCGACTTGGATGACGGAACCGACATCGACCACTTCCATTTCACCTTGGTACTGCTCGATCTGCTGCTTAATAAGCGAGCTGATCTCTTCCGGCTTGATGCTCATGATTTCACCCCTATCTTTCCGATCCTTCTTAAGTTAACCCAAACGGGATACAGCCACGTTCTTCCGGAAGCGCTCCAGTTTCGTCTTTAAGCTTCCGTCGTACAGGCGGTCACCGATTTTGACAATAACCCCGCCCAAAATATCGGAATCCACGTTGTTTTGGATGTGGATGGTCTTTCCAATCCGTTTTTCGAAAGCGGAAACCAACGCCTTTTGATCCGCCTCTGTCAACGGAGCGGCGGATACCACTTCCGCTTCGACGACACCCCGTTCCGCCATCGCCAGGTGTTTATAAGCGGTCGCGATCCCGGTCACTTCCAACTCCCGTCCCCGGTCGACCAGTAGGTGGAGAAGATTGCGTGTGAATGCGGACACATCCGGGAACAGTTTATCGAAGAGATTTTTTTTCTCTTCCACAGTCACCTTCGGATGTTCCAGCCATTTCAAAAGGTCGGCGTTTCCTTGGAACACATCGGCCACCGCAGTGACCTCGCGCTCCACAGTTTCCAATTCGCCGTTTTCGGAGGCAGCTTCAAACAGGGCTTTGGCGTAACGGTTTGCAACGCTGCTTATACTCATTGCAGTTCGCCTACCTGTTTGAGATAGCGATCCATCAGCTGGGAGTGCTCTTTCTCATCCAACTCTTTTTCAATCATTTTGGAAGCAAGAGCCACTGACAACCCGCCCACTTGCGCCCGCAGGTCGTTTAAGGCTTTTTCCTTTTCACGGCCGATTTCAGCCGTCGCTTCTTCGATCATTTTTTGTGCCCGATCATGGGCGTCTTGAATGATCTTTTCCGCTTCCCGCTCTTTTTGCGATTTTGCCCGCTCCAGGATCTCCTGCGCTTCCTGGCGTGCTTGCTTTAACGCTTCCCGATGCTCGGCGGCCAACTTCTCCGCCTCCTCGCGGTTCTTTTCCGCTTCGGAGATCTGGCTTTCAATGTGGTTTTGCCGTTCCTCCATCGTGTTCATCAGGGGACGAAGGGCAAAACGGGACACCAGCAACATCAGGACCAGAAAGGCACCCAATTGAAACAGCATGGTACCAAAATCCAAACTCAAGGCCGGTCACTCCCTTCAGTCGGCATTCGTGATGGATGAAAAGTTCCGATCAGCAAGGAAGGCGGGGAGGAATGGTCCCCGCCCTGCCGCTTTGCTTACTCCTGATTAGAAATGTCCTCCCTGTACCAACAGGAACAGACCGATACCCACAGCGATGATCGGCACAGCCTCAACCAACGCGATCCCCAGCAGCATCCGGCCCAACAGACCGCCGGCTTCCGGCTGGCGCACATACCCGTCCAAGAAACGACTCACCACAAAGCTGTTGCCCAGACCACCGGCCAGAGCGGCAAAACCCAACATCAAGCAGATACCCAACAATTCCATTTACAATTCCTCCTTATCAATGTTGCGGAGTGTATTTTTGAGAGATGTAGATCGTGGCCAAAATGGTAAACACATAGGCTTGTACCGCCCCGATAAAGACGGAGTAGCCCAACCACACCAACAGCGGAGCTCCGGTAGTCAACGGCCCGCCCAGTTTGATCAGGATCGTGATCAGGATCTCACCGGCGAAGATGTTGGCCCATAGACGCATGGCGTGCGTCAACGGCTTGGTAATCTCCTCAACGATATGCATCGGATTGATATAGGCTTTAAAATAAGCCCCCGGATGTCGTGTAATTCCGATGAAATGGGCGAACAACGTGATCGCCAGCGCCATGACCACCGGCACGTTAAAGTCAGCCGTCGGTGATTTAAAGAATGAAAGGTGGTCCGTCGACGTGACACCCAGGGCTGGTATGTCCTGATTCACGTAGCCCGTCGCCATCATAATGACACCCAATTGGTTCGCAAAGAAGATGAACAAAAACAGCGAAACGACAAAGCCCATGAACTTCTCCGCTGTCCGGTTGTCAAAGCTCTGGCGAACCGTGTTCCGCATAAACTCGATCAAGAGTTCCATCACGTTCTGCATGCCGGTCGGTCGCCGCATATTACGGCCACGTGTCGCCAACATCATAAACAGGAACACGACGATGCAGGTGAACATGGTGGAGATCATCACGGTTAAATCGAAAACGAGGGGGAAGCCCAATACATCAATGGAGAACTTGGGCGTCTTTTCCATTTACTCTCTCTCACTCCTTTCCGCCTGAAATCTTGTTCTTGCTGTCGTCCCGCCACATCAAACCGGCGAGTATGACCGTGCCGACCGGAAGTCCGAGTAGAAATGCGAGAATGTTGAAATGATGGGGAAACCGGGCGATCACGAGTACGAGCACACCGGTCATCAGCAGCCGGAAAGCGAATCCGGAACCGATGCGCCGTTTGGAACGGTGTTCAACCAGTTCACGCATCATGCGAAGCCGGCGGGACAATGTGAGGGTGAAGTAGAAACTGGCCGCAATACCCAGTATCAACCCCGCAAAAAGGGGTTTTAAAGGCGTGAGGTACCAGAGGATGGCCAAGGCGGAAAGGAGTGTGAGGTTCAGCCTGACCATCTGGCGGTGTACCGGGTGGGAGGTGTCCATGCGCTCATTCCTTTAAGTACACAATAATCGTATAGATGACGCTGAGGAATCCCAATACCAACCCGGAGCCGATCCCCGTCAGCAACATCGCTGGCTCGGTGCCCCATCGCTCGTCCAGCGCCTTTCCGATCCAAATGCCCAGGAAAGCGAACAACAGGATCTCCAGGCCGAGGGTGCCGATCAATCCCATCAACCGCCAGGGATTGTCTGTGTTTTTTTTCACAATCCCCACCTCCGAAGAAAAATCGGCAGGGCAATCAAATCACGATCCGGCGGTTTTTTCAAAAGGTTGATGACACTGGATCTTTCCCCGTTTCATACTACCGGAGCATTCCCGCCCTTGTCAACGCTTACGCAGCCATGATTATGAACGATTCGTCACAATTTGAAAGGAACGGGCGGGTGTGGAATTCTTCCAAAATAGTATAAAATGGCATCGGCAATCCGGGTGGATGCCCGTCCGTCTCCATAGGGGTTGGCCGCACGGGCCATTTGTTCATATTCTCGCTTCTCCCGCAGTAATCGGTCCCCCACTTCATACAATCGATTCTCATCGGTTCCCACCAACCGCAGCGTTCCCGCCTCCACTCCTTCCGGCCGCTCTGTCGTCTCGCGCATAACCAGCACCGGGACGCCCAAGGAGGGGGCTTCTTCCTGTACACCACCGGAATCGGTGAAAATCAAATGACTGCGAGCGATAAAGTTGTGAAAGGAATCCACCTCCAACGGCGGGATCAAATGAACCCGCTTATGATCCCCCAGACAATATCGGGCTGTTTCCTGGACGGCAGGGTTCAAATGAACGGGAAAGACCGCCGCCGTATCCGCATGCCGGTCCAGCAGACGCCGGATCGCCCGAAACATGCGAATCATGGGTTCACCCCAGTTTTCCCGCCGGTGGGCGGTAACCATAATGATCCGTTTCTCCTTTATCTTCTCCAATACTGGATGGGAAAAATTCTCTCGGACGGTTGTCTGCATCGCATCAATCACGGTGTTTCCAGTAATAAACACCGAATCCTCCGGTTTTCCTTCCTTCAGCAGATGATCGGCGGCCCGCCGGGTCGGCGCAAAATGCAGATCAGCCAAGATCCCCGTCAGACACCGGTTCATCTCTTCCGGAAAAGGAGCGTATTTGTTTCCCGTACGAAGCCCGGCTTCCACATGGCCTACCGGGATGCGGCAGTAATACGCCGCCAGGCTGGCGGCAAACGTGGTGGCCGTATCCCCATGTACCAATACCAAGTTGGGACGCTTTCGAGAAAAAAACGGTTCCAACCCTTCCAATACCCGTGCCGTAATTCCGGCCAACCCCTGCCCTTGTGACATCACATCCAGATCTACGTCCGGCTGAATCGAAAACAGCTGCAAAACCTGATCCAGCATCTCCCGGTGCTGCCCCGTCACACATACCGTCACATCAAATGCGCTCCGCTGTCGCAAATGCCGGATCAACGGGGCCATCTTGATGGCTTCCGGACGGGTGCCGAAGATGGCGGCTATATGAATGCGCTCCAATCCTCACGACTCCCCTGTCCCTTGTATTCTATTTCATTTCTGAACCGCCTTAGGGCGTGTCTGAACAATCCATAGCACGAGATCCCGGGTCGGTATGGCTGTCTTCGTTTCGTTGCAAAAAGCGCATAGCGAGACCGGGAACGAAGTGAACCAGGCGAGACTTGTGCTCTGTGAGTGCAAAGGCGAACCAAAAGCCATACCAACCCTCCCTTCTACTCACGAAGGATTGAATAACCAGACAGACCCTAGGTCAAAATGGGTGATAAACCTATCACCGCGTACCGAACAACCGGTCGCCGGCATCTCCCAGCCCGGGAACGATATAGCTCTTTTCATCCAGCCTCTCATCGACGGCAGCGACATAAATATCCACATCCGGATGATCCTGCTGAACCCGTTCCACCCCTTCGGGAGCGGCGATCAGACACATCAGTTTGATGTTTTTTGCCCCCATCTCCTTGATCATATCGATGGCAGCCGCTGCTGAACCCCCTGTGGCCAACATCGGATCGATCACAATCAGTTCGCGTTCCCCGATGTCGGACGGCATCTTGGCATAATATTGGACCGGCTCCAGGGTTTCCGGATCCCGATACAACCCGATATGTCCTACTTTGGCAGCCGGAATCAAGCGCAGGATCCCGTCCACCATGCCAAGGCCCGCCCGCAGGATGGGGACAAGCCCCAGTTTTTTACCCGACAGCACCCGGCAGGTTGCCTTCTGCACCGGTGTCTCTACCTCCACTTCCTTAAGCGGCATCTCCCGCGTAATCTCATAGGCCATCAAAGCGGACACTTCCTCCACCAGCTCGCGAAACTCTTTGGTTCCCGTGTTTTTATCCCGGATATAAGTCAATTTGTGCTGAATCAACGGATGGTCAAACACGTACACATGGCCCATCGTTTCAACTCCCTTCAAAAGTTCCAACCCATTGTGAACCACCTAAGATAAAAAGGCAAGATCAAAGGATCCATCCACAAGCCCATGAATATTCTACCAGTTCCAAGAATGGAATACTATGCGCATAAAGCCGATGCTCATAACAAAACCGCCTTCCCCTTCAGGAGAAAGCGGTCTGATTCAACTCGGCACGATAAATAACATATATCAGCTTAAACTCAAATCAGACTTTAGTAATTAACTTTTCCGGTGACATGAGCGGTACCGGAACGACTATGATTGTAAAGGGCTATTTTATACTTTCCTTGGCGATTACTAACTAACGCTCTAGCTCCTGTACATTTGCCGCAAATATAACCTTCATATACCCTTACTGGTATTCGTTTTGTGTGATCATGAACCAGAATACGTATTGTTTTGTTAGATTTGTTATTATACGACATTGACAAGTTATTGGTATTAAAGTATTTTCCTGTCCCGCCACCGATATAAATCCTACGTTCAAATTTTGCGTCGTAACTATGACTTGCTGCAAATGCACTTGTAGGAAGCAAAATTACAGACATCACGACCGCTGCCATTAAACAAACAATGACCGGAATCTGTTTACTTTCCATTGACAGTTTCATCATAAAACACTCCTTTTTGGTTTTATAAGTATTTATATACAACTCGCATTATATAAGACTTTTCTCAAATTAACAACAATTTATTTATAACATTATAATATTTAAATATCGCATGTTTCAATTTCATAAAAAATCCCCTCTGATTACTCAGCGCTATAGCCTATTTTAGATAGACTATTTACACTGACATCATGAGAGGACTTAAAGTAATAACCAAAGCTTAATTATATTAAAGTGCTTTAACCACCTTATCCCTTACGTAAACAAAGACTTTTCCTTCCCTGTTCCTTACACTTCCAGATCCGGATAGAGCGGATAGGCGGCAGTCAAGGCAGCCACCCGTTGGCGCGCTTCTTGCTGGGCATGTTCATCCTCCGGGTTTTTCAGCACCTGAGCCATGATCGAGGCGATCTCCTCCATCGCGTCCAACCCCATGCCGCGGGAGGTGACGGCCGCGGTTCCGATGCGGATGCCGCTGGTGACAAAAGGACTCTCCGGATCAAAGGGAATGGCGTTTTTATTGGCGGTAATCCCGGCGTCATCCAGCAGAGCTTCCGCCGTTTTCCCGGTCAGCCCGAAATTCCGCACATCGATCAGCAGCAAGTGGTTGTCAGTCCCGTCCGAAATCAGCTGAAATCCTTGTTTCTTAAGAGAGGAAGCCAACCGCTCGGCATTGTCCACCACTTGTTGGGAATATTGCTTGAAACCATCCTCCAACGCTTCTTTAAAAGCAACGGCCTTGGCAGCGATCACATGCATCAAGGGGCCGCCCTGAATTCCCGGAAAGATCGATTTATCGATGGCTTTGGCATATTTCTCTTTACACAAAATCATACCGCCGCGAGGACCTCGCAGGGTTTTATGAGTGGTCGTCGTAACAAAATCCGCATGGGGGACCGGGTTGGGATGATGACCGGTGGCCACCAGCCCGGCGATGTGGGCCATGTCCACCATCAGGAGGCAGCCCGCCTCATCCGCGATCTCCTTCAGCTTGGCGAAGTCGATGATGCGGGAGTATGCACTGGCTCCAGCCACCAGCAGCTTGGGTTTGTGCTCCAGGGCCAGACGACGCACCTCTTCATAGTTGATGCGATGCGTTTCACGATCCACTCCATAAGCGACAAAATTGTACAATTGCCCGGAGAAGTTAACCGGGCTGCCGTGGGTTAAGTGACCGCCATGGGCCAAGTTCATCCCCAACACGGTGTCGCCGGGCTGAAGCACGGTTAAGTAGACGCCCATGTTGGCCTGGGCACCGGAATGAGGCTGAACGTTGGCATGTTCGGCTCCAAACAGTTTTTTGGCCCGATCCCGCGCCAGGTCCTCCACTACATCTACAAACTCACAGCCGCCATAATAACGCCGACCGGGATAGCCTTCTGCGTACTTGTTGGTTAGGACGGTGCCCAACGCTTCCAAGACTGCCCGACTGACAAAGTTCTCCGATGCGATCAGCTCGATGTTCCCCTGTTGTCTCCCCAACTCCTGACTGATGGCGGACGCCACTTCCGGATCTCGGTGTCTTACGTGTTCCAATGCATAAGTCCTCCTTTTGCCTTCGGTTCATTTCATCTATTGTAACAAACGGGACCCGATTTGGCTGGTCCAATGAAAAAAATCAATCTTCCAATACATAGACAGCCCGTGCGCCGCCGATCAGCTTCGGCCGTGTCTTGGCCATGGTGACATGGGCCTTTCCCACCTGCTGCTTGGAAGGACGCACCGGAACCGCCACCGGTTTGATGTGCATCCCGATCAATGTATCCCCGATATCCAGCCCTGCATCCGCCTGAATCGACTCCACCAGGACCCCTTCTTGAAAATGTCGGAAGGCATAAGCCGCCATGGCACCCCCGGCCCGGGGGACCGGTACGGCGGTCACAGGCGTCAGAGCGAAGGCTTCCGCCGTTTTCCGTTCCACCACCAGTGCCCGATTCAAGTGTTCGCAACACTGAAACGCCAGATGGTAGCGGTAACGTTTCTGCACTTGACGGGCTCCCTCCCACACAGCACGGGCGATCTCGTCGCTTCCAGCAGTTCCGATTCGTTTCCCTGCCACCTCGCTGGTACTTACCCCCATGACGAACAGGTGCCTTTCATCTAATGGAGCGGCACGGAGAAGTTCTTCTGTAAGCCGAACCACTTGACCGGATAGTTCAGCGAGGGAGGCACTCATAGCGATTCTCTCCCCTCCAGTGCTCCGATTTTTTCCACACGCCGGCTGTGCCGCCCACCGGCAAAATCCGTCTCCAGCCAAGTGGACAAAATCATTTCAGCCAGTCCGGGACCCACCACCCGTTCACCCAAGGCTAATACATTAGCATTATTATGCTCTCTGCTCATCCGTGCGGAAAACGTATCGCTGACGACGGCACAACGCACACCCGGAACTTTATTGGCGGCGATGGACATGCCCAAACCGGTACCGCACACCAACACTCCTCGATCAAAATCACCGGCTGCCACCCGTCGAGCAACCGGCAACGCGTAATCCGGGTAGTCGACGGACTCCTCACATTCACACCCCACGTCTTCCACTTCGATTCCGCGCTGTTCCATCATGGTTTTAAGGGTCTCTTTCAACCGGTATCCTCCATGATCCGATCCGATAATGACACGCATCCCCACGCCTCCTTTATGATTACCATGACACGTTCAACCTTCTCGCTGCTGTGACTGAACCCAATCCACAAGCCGGTTCACCCACGCTTCAATTTCTTCGGCAGTCTTACGGTAACGATCAGTATCCCCGCCAAAGGGATCCGCTACATCGGGGTTATCTCCAAGTGAATCCAGCCCTTCGGAAACTTCCTCCAACTGCTGGGCCAACTCCCGCAATTCCCCATCCAGTGCCGCTGCTTTCTCTTTGTCCCCGTCGGCTTGGGCACGGGCTTTCATCGCACGGCGGGTCTCCACCTCCACCAACAGCTGATCCCGCTTGCGCCAACGCTGCTCCCGATCCGCTTCCCGTTCCAGGATCCACTCCTTTAAAGTATACGCTTTATCCACTGCAATTGGATGGGAGTGAATCAGCCACTGCCGATGACTTCGGGTCATGGTCAGCACCACATCCGCCCAATCCAGCAACTCTGCGGTAACAGGCTGGGATCGATGATCACTGTGGTCGATTCCTTTCTCTTTCAACACTTCTACCGCCGGGAAAGACGCGGCGCCCCCCGGGAGTGCCGATACCCCCGCCGACTTTACTTCCAGGGAAAGTCCCCGTTCTGCCGCCCGCTTTCGGAGCAGTGCTTCCGCCATCGGACTACGGCAGGTATTCCCTGTACAGATGAATAAGAATCGCTTCATTCCGATCCCCTCCGTCGATCAGACCCCATCCCACTTTTCATCAACTCGTTCAATATTCTTCATTTTCTCAAGCTGAGCTGTCAATATGCAAGCCCTTCCTCCACATTCCAATTAAAAAAATAAAAAACGTCCGCGCTCCGGACGCCGCATCCCTCTATAACCAACCACCCTGTTAAGGGCCGAACCCATGCCCATGAAGAAGGTGGAGGAAAAAAGCGATCAACAAGCCGGCGAACAGACCGAACCAGGCCGACAAACGATTTAACCGCCATGCTTGCGGCCATACCTCCTGAACGACAACCCAAATCATGGAGGTAACTGCGAAAAAGAGCGCCGCCGCCACTTGCTGCGGAGATTGCACCACCGCTAGTCCCAACCATGTACCCATGGGCAGGGATGCACCGGCGATGAGACTAATCCACGCCACCTGCCATCTGGAACGTCCGGAAGCAAGCAACGGAGCCGCCAAGCCCATCCCTTCCGGGATATTGTGAAACATCATTGCCAAAGATAAAGTCCATCCCCAGTCGGATCGCGTTCCGTAACCAATACCGATCGCCGCTCCTTCCGGAAGATTGTGGGCAATGATAGCAGCTGCAAAAAACAGACCCAAGCGTCCATAGGGATCACCGATTCCACCATTGCGGGAGTCGATCACCCGGTGCAGACAGGACATCACCGCCACCCCTCCTGCCAGGCCCACACCCAACGTCCACCAAGACGGATGGACACTCGCAGCCGCAGGGATCAATTCAAAACAGGCGATCCACATCATCACCACACCCGAAAAAGAGAACGCAAAGGACAGCCAACGACGGGAAAAGTCCCCCCATCGCAACACCAGTGTCGTCCCTGCAAAGGTGGACAATCCCGCTAAAACACTCATCACCAATGCTTCGTGCATCACAGCAAAAACCTCAATCCGAGGCCGATGAGAATCATCCCACCCACAGCCTCCCCGTAACCGCCGATCCACGCCCCCACTCGACGCCCCAAGAGCAGGCCCGCACCCGCCATCAGCATGCCCATCCAGCCGAACAACAGCATGGTCAAGAGAGTGTCCGCCTCAAACAACCCCAACGTCAAGCCGGCAGACAACGAGTCAAGACTGACACTGACGGAAAAGAGAAAGATCCCCCAAAAAGAAGCCAGATCCCGGAGTACGCCTGCCTCCCCTTGTTTCCGGGCATGATAAAGCATATTGACCCCGAGAAAGATGAGGAGACCGCCCCCTACCATGACTGCGATCTTTTCCACAAACAAACCCAGCACTCGGCCGATTACCATGCCCGCCAACGGCATGACTGTGTGAAAAAATCCGATGGTAATACTGACAAGAATCGCTTGCCGTAGGAGGATTCCCCTCATCCCCACTCCGATCCCGAGGGAGAAAGCATCCATCCCCATCGCAATCGCAATCATAAACAGGGTCATCAGTTGCCCCCATTGGGGCAGCGTCCACTCCATCCTCACTCCTCCCCCGCCAGGAAGCTTGTCTATAGACGCTATGCGGGGTTGGACAAAAAAAGAACCGACCCTTCGGGGCCGGTGGTCTAAGGCGATAAATTCGTATTCGTATCGATCAACCGTCCGTCCGCCGCTTTACTTAAACGGTTCATCACTGAATCGTACAGGCCTTTCCCTTCAAATCCTTCCGCAACAATCCACTCTGCTCCCAGTTCGTCGAAGCAGCGCAGGACACGGTACAAATTCCTGGCCACGCTGGCGGGATCCGAACGGCGTCCGCACGGAAGGACCCAATCTGCCCGGTACCGTTTTCTCCGCTCTTCCGTGGTCAATATCCCTACTTTATACCCGGCAGCCGTACCTTCATCAGCCAGGGCCTGCACCCGTTTCACCTGAGCTTCCCCGCTTCCGGCAACCACCCACATCTCACCACGGGGGGCGTAATGGCGGTACTTGACGCCCGGAGAGCGTGGAACTACTGCTCCTCCCTGTAATCCGGGATCCACTTCCACTGTAGGAGTCACTTGCTGCAACCGATCCAGTGTAATCCCACCGGGTCGCAAGAGCAGGGGAGTCGGCCCCGTTACATCCACTACGGTGGATTCCACACCCACTCCGGATGGGCCGCCATCCAACAAACCATGGATGCGGCCTGCCAAGTCCCCCCATACATGTTCAGCGGAGGTAGGGCTCGGTTTGCCAGATCGATTGGCGCTCGGCGCCGCTACCGGCACTCCCGCCTGGAATAAAAGGGCCCGGGCCACGGGATGGGAGGGAACGCGCACGCCGACTGTGGATAACCCCGCCGTCACGGACGAAGCCAACGTCCCGCGGTGTTCCAGGACGAGAGTGAGGGGACCAGGCCAGAAAGCGGACGCCAGGCGGCGCCCCGTCTCCGGCATCTTTCGGATCCAATCATATAAGACTGATTCCTCCGCCACATGGACAATCAAGGGATTGTCCGACGGACGGTCCTTCGCCCGGAATATGGATCGTACCGCTAAATCATCGGATGCGTCCGCTCCCAAACCATACACGGTCTCCGTGGGAAACGCCACCAGCTTCCCTGCTCGAAGCATCGCGGCCGCCTCTCCAACAGCAGGATCATTCCGTAATGAGGGCAGGGAGCGTCCCCCGGGATCGATTTGCCAACGTCTGGTGTTCATGGATGTCGTCCTTTCCCTGATACCGGTTCACCTGTATCATACCACAGGGCTTCGCGGCCGGGAGAGACGCCGGTTCACCATGGCCACTCCTCCTTCCGCTTTCGCTCGCCGAGCGTGATCCGACTGACGGATCTCTACAGGGATCGTCTCCCAATCGACAAGAACAAACCCGAAATGTTCAAAAATAGGCTGGGCAATACTTGTCATCAGATACACTTCGTCCAATTCCAACCGACGAGCATGAGCAAGAACCACACCGATTAACTCCAAACCCGTCGTCGCATTCCAGGATCCGCTCTCCATCACAAACGAGCGCAATAATCCTTTATTTCGGTATATCTCCAATCCCACCGTTCCAATCCGGGTCCCGGGTTCACGGGAATCCTCCACAACCAGAAACTGCTCCAGATGCTCGTCCACTCCTTGGTCATTGATTTGGGCATTCCGCAACAAGCTGGTAATCCAATCGGCATCCTTTACTGTTGCCTTCCGTACAGCAAACATCCCAACACCTCCCGGGCAGGTTTTTCTCTCTGTCACTCTATGTGCACACAAAAGAAAATAGAACAAGAAAAACCCGGTTTACCCGGGTGAGGTTGCTGACGATTTCGTAACCACTCTGCATTTTACAGCGGAAGGCTTGGCAGGGTCCCTTCGTTTCTCAGGTCTCCGGACTTTTAGCGGGTTCCGAACAGGGAAGAGAAAAACCCCTCCAGGGACTCCAGCAGAAACCAGCGAACCTCCACTTCCGTTTCACCATGGGCGTTTTTTTCGGCCACCACGGACTCCGCTCTTTTGTTGGGTGCGGCCCAAGCTTGATTCGAAGCCATCGCTTGAGCGGACAAGGCGGATTCCGATTCAGGAACGGCATCACCGTTGCTCATATCCACAAAACACAACGGCGGGAATAATACACACCACCAATTATCCCCTTTGCCTTCACCAATCGTAATCAGAAGCGCTTCATACTCTCCTGCGGGATAGACTTGATCCCCGTAAAGCTTAGTGGGAAAAGGCACCATTCCGTACTGAATCTTGACGGTTTGGTTGGAGCCGTGTTCACGCAGGGTCTCTTTTGCCAATCGCTCGATGCGGGGGAGTTCATTCTGGATGGTGTCGCGCGCCTCTTCGATTGAGCGGGGTTTTTTAGACCAGTTGTCCATTTCACGGATCACCGCATCACGCACATTCCGCTTCAGTGCTTGATCCTGCAGGGAATCACTGTTGGCCAGAATCCGCAACCGAATGGCACGATCTGGAACCGCCTGCTCTCCCTGTGCTTCCATCTCTACGGGGAGAAACGCTTGGCTTGCCGGTATTCCTCCGTCCGTCACCCCCATCCAGACAAACGACGCTACTGCCAAACCCACCAATGAAAGATAAGTCCAAACCTTCATGGATAGACCTCCTAAACGGTTCTATCCACCAGTATGGACAGGCCGTGCCGGGATTAACCCTATTTTACAAGGAATCCGGCAATCTTCCCTTCGAGGCCAACACCATGCGCTCCCGTCCGGCCAAATCCAACAGAATCCGCGTATCCGCATTCGATGACCAGCGCTGCTTCAGTATGCCCACTACGTCCTCTCCCTGGCCCACTCCGATCTCAAAAGCGACCAAACCCGGATCCCTCAGCACTTTTCCCAGATCATCGGCAATGGATCGATACGGGGTAAGCCCGTCCGCTCCGCCGTCCAGTGCCAAACGGGGTTCATAATCCTTCACCCCCGTCTCTAATCCGTCGATCTCCTCCGAAGGGATATAAGGCGGATTGGACACCAGAATGTCCACTTCCCACTTCTTCTCCACCAGCGGCTTCAGCCAATCCCCCTGCAGGAACCGCATCCTCTCCCGTACACCATGCCGTTTCGCATTCCGTTTGGTGACCGCCGCTGCTTCAGGGGATACATCGACTGCATATACCTGCCAATGCGGCCGTTCCGCAGCCAATGTAACCGCTACGGCACCGCTCCCGGAGCCCAGATCCGCCACCTGAAGTGACCGATTTTCCCAGATGGAGTCCGCCGCAGAGAAGAGTGTTTCCACCAACTCCTCCGTCTCCGGTCGGGGAATCAAGACAGACGGGTTAACCCAAAAGGATCGTCCGAAAAACTCCTGTTCTCCGGTCAAATATTGAATGGGAATACCACGGCTGTGGGCATGTACCCATTTTTCCGCCTGCAGGCGTACCGATTCCGGTACGGAGGAGTCCATCTCCATGAAAAAGCGCGACCGATCCCATCCCAATACCGAGCGCAAGATCCACTCCGCCGCAAACAACGGGCTGTCCACCCCGGCACGTTTTAACTGTTGTCCCAAGTCCCGATACAAGCTGTTTAACGAATAATCACGAGCCGTCATCCATTCACCCCTTCCATCAAAACACTCAAGGTTGCTGACTAGGCCATATCTGAACAACCCGCAGGGCGAAGTCCCGGGTTGGTATGGCTGTCTTCGTAAGTATGTTTATCATGAAACAAACCCGGGTTCCCCCGGGTTTAATAAAAAACGACGATTGAACCATCTGCTCCAACACGGGGTAATCACTCCGCTTGCAATAACTCCGCCTGCTCCTGCATCGTCAACGCATCGATAATCTCATCCAATTCCCCATCCAACACCAAGTCCAGTTTGTGCAGTGTCAATCCGATCCGGTGATCCGTAACCCGGCTTTGGGGGAAATTGTACGTTCGAATCCGTTCACTTCGATCCCCGGTTCCAACCTGACTTTTTCGGGCATCGGCTACTTTGGCGTTCTCCTCTTGCCGAGTTTTGTCCAACAGACGGGCTCGCAAGACACGCATCGCTTTTTCCTTATTTTTTATCTGTGATTTCTCATCCTGGCAAGAAACGACAATTCCACTGGGCAGATGAGTGATGCGAACCGCCGATTGAGTCGTGTTAACACTTTGTCCTCCGGGACCGCTGGAGCAAAAGGTATCGATTCGCAAATCCTTATCATGGATTTGCACTTCGACTTCTTCCGCTTCCGGCAACACAGCAACCGTCGCGGTAGAAGTGTGAATGCGCCCGCCGGATTCCGTAGCCGGCACCCGTTGTACGCGGTGGGCTCCGCTTTCAAACTTCAACCGGCTGAATGCTCCCTGTCCCTTGACGGAAAAAATCACTTCCTTGAATCCACCCAAGCCGGTGGTGTTAGCATCCAAAATCTCCGCCTTCCATCCCCGGCGTTCACTGTAGCGGGCATACATTCGATACAAACTGGCTGCAAACAGCGCCGCTTCTTCCCCCCCAGCAGCCCCTCTCACCTCCACGATCACGTTCTTATCATCGTTGGGATCTTTGGGCAGCAACAGGACTTTCATCCGATCTTCCATCTCTTTCTTTTTCCGGATTAAATCATCCAGCTCCGCTTTCACCATTTCCAGCAACTCCGGATCGGATTCCTCAGCCTGCATCGATTTGGCATCCTCCAGCTGCTTTAAGATGTTTTTGTATTCCAGGTAAGCCTCCACCTTGGGCCCCAGATCCGCTTGTTCTTTAGAATATTTCCGCAGTTGGTCCGCATCGGCAATCACACTTGGATCGCTCAGCAACCGATTCAGCTCTTGATAACGTTCCCGGATGGATTCTAAACGCTCCAGCACACCGCTTCACTCCCACTCTCTTTTCCACCGGTTCCGGTATTTACCGGTACAGACTGGATAACAGTACTATTATAGGCGACACCCGACAACCCGTCAAAAAGATGAAGGCCATTTCCCGGGAAATGGGAAAAAGAAAAAGAGGGATTTGGTTTTCCCCGTGGGAAGTTCATGGACAAAATGGTAAAATCGAACCAGTGAGCCGCAACACTCCCAGCCTTTTATGCCCCTTTAACTTAAGATTTGTTTTTTCTTGTGCCTGGACGCTGACGATCAGTCGGTTTGGTTTTCCGTCTTCGCTTCATGTACTGGTCACTTTGTTCCCGGTCTCGCTATAGTGGCATAGTCGACTCCACAGGATTGCCAAACCTCCCTCACGAAAACATGATTGATATGGGTAGAAGGGAAGGGAACTAGGGACTGTCTGGTCATTCAAACTTCCGTGAGTAAGAAGGGAGGGTCGGTATGCCTTTTGGTTCGCCTTTGCGCTTTTTGCAACGAAACGAAGACATCCATACCGACCCGGGACCTCGCGCTACGGATTTTTCAGACACCTAAGATCAGCCGAAGGATTTAATCTTTTGGCCATAAGGAGACGTGTTGCTTAATGGTGGAAATCATATTTGTCGTGTTGATGTTTGCACCCATCATTTTGTTAATGCTTTTTGCCAACTTAACACAGCAGGCCCGGGTTCAAAGCGGTGAGCCGAATGCAGGTCAAGGGTGGTCCATCACAGCGCATGTTATTTTGGCGATCTCGTTTGCCCTGATGTTGATGGGCGGAGTGCTGTTAATGCTCTTAGGTTTGTTGGCCGGTTCCGCTCAACCCGGCGAGATGCCGGGAATCAGCGAGGAAGAAGCCCGCATGGCCATGGGCATATTGGAAAATGCCGTCCTTATTGGACTCAGTTTGGCAGTTCCTGCTCTCGGCGGATTCCTATTGCAAATTCCCGCAATCCGGAGGCTACTGACAAAACCCTTGCCCCTGGATGCGGACAACCCGGTCCATACGTTCGCTTTAATCGCAAGCATGTTTATCTGGGTAAACTTTTTCTTCACACTGTCCGTTGGGCTCGAAACATTGGCCAATACCGAAGGTTTGGAACAGGCGACATCGATCCCGACACTATGGGCGCAACAGCTCACCTTTTTTGCCTTGGCTCTGATCGGAGTGGGGTGGCTTACCCGCCGTGATTGGCGTCAAGCGTTTCAACGGTTGGGATTGGAACGGCCCACCGGAAGACAGTGGGGAATGGGCATCCTGGCCGGATTCGGATTGGTCCTTTTCGCCCATGGCGCCAGCTATTTGGGCGAATGGCTCGGATTTCCCATCGACCCCACTGTGGATCAGTTGACAGAACAGTTGCTTGCGCCGCTGTTTGGTTCCGTATTGGGTATCCTCACACTGGGGCTGTCTGCCGCTTTGGGCGAGGAAGCCTTGTTTCGGGGAGCATTACAGCCCCGTTTTGGTTTGCTGTTAACCACGGTTCTGTTTACTGTCGTTCACAGCAATTACGGATTGAGCCTCTCCACCTTAGTCGTTTTTTTCGTGGGACTCGCTCTCGGCTTGATCCGGATCCGGCACAATACAACCACCGCCATGATCGTTCATGCTGTATACAATATGTCCTTGGGCGTACTGGTTTATCTGGGCGGGTGATAAGATTTCATAGCGAAAACTGGGAACAGAGTGACTGAACCATTGTCGAGCAAGAGCCCGGATCGGTATGGCGTTTCGTTGCAAAAAGCGCATAGTGAGACCGGGGAACGAAAGTGACCCAGGCGAGACTTGTACTCTGGTGAGTACATAGCGAGACCGGAAGCGAACGCGTCCCAGAGCGGGAATCGATTCACATGACAAAGCTGGAGCCGAAATGGGCTCCAGCTTTGTTTTATCCAGCATGGTTTCTAAAAGGAGGGAAATGGCTCAACGGGTTCCATTTACTCCATCCAACCCGTACCCTTACTTCATAACGAGGCATCTCATAACTGATTCGCCGCAACACTTTTTCCTGCAACTCCTCATACCGGGATTCGGGATAACCCTGTTGAGGCACCACCTTCACCCCTACATGTCCCCCCAATATCTCAACATCCACGTCCCGAACCCCGTCAATGGTCATGGCCGATCGGCGAATCCGCCGCCGGTCAACAGAGTCGGGAGGATCAGAGGGGGTTCGCCATTCTCCCACAGCCAGGTTGGGATTGGCGTTTCTCAAACCGAATTCATGATTATCCTGGAAATAACGGTAGGACCCTCTCTCAAACCGATAGGTGGCCCGATCCGGTTCATGCCCGTCCATCTGCGTTTCCATGCCTCCCTGGTTTATGGCGGGAGCACATGCGGCAGACAAACAGCAAACCGCCAACACCAAACCGGTCCCCCGTAACCAACGAAGGAACAAAAAGAAACACCTCCCTGACCTTAGTTTGCGTCAAGAAGGTGCAAAACTCTTCGGCAATGTTTCCCGTTGCGTCACCTCATGACAATGGCGACAGCGGGCTTCGTACTGTTCGGAAGCCCCCACTTGAATTACCGGTTGATCCTCCGCCGCCGGCCGACCATCAATCAACCGTTGGGTACGGCTGGCCGCCCCTCCGCACCTCAGACAGATCGCTTGCAATTTGGTTACATATTCCGCTACGGCCATCAGAATCGGGGTGGGACCAAATGGGCGTCCGCGAAAATCCTGGTCCAACCCGGCACAGATCACCCGGATGCCCCGATCGGCCAAACTTTGAGCCACTTCCACCACGGAATCGTCAAAAAACTGCACCTCGTCCACTGCCACCACATCAGGCCCGTTTTCTACATGTGAAAGAATTTCAGTCGCATGCTCAATGGATATCGCTTCCGTATGTACACCATTATGAGAGGAAATCGCACCCCGAAGGTAACGATCATCGATCCGGGGTTTAAACACCATCACTTCCTGCTTGGCAATGCGGGCCCGGCGAATGCGCCGGATCAACTCCTCGCTCTTTCCGGAAAACATTCCTCCACAGATAACTTCGATCCATCCGTCCGAAAGACGATCATTCATTTTTCATGATTCCCCCGTATCCCGATTGTATGTATAGGAATCTTCTCAAACGATATTGTATCACCTTCACCGTTTGAGGGTTAAGGGATAAACCCTCATGATCGGATGTTTATCATGCTCCTCCATGCGGTCAAACAGAGAAAGGCAAGCGATGGCGTCCCTCGCTTGCCTGTCGTTTTTCTTTTCCACGATCTATCTGAATGATCACAGATTGTATTTCTTCTTGAACCGATCCACTCGACCGCCTGCGCTGACCAATTTTTGTTTCCCGGTGAAAAAGGGATGGCATGCGGAGCAGATATCCACGCGCAGGTTTTCTTTGGTCGACCCGGTCTCAAACGTGTTGCCACATGCGCAGGTGACAGTGGTTTTCTTGTACTCGGGATGAATCGCCGCTTTCATCAAACCTCACCTCTTTTCCATCCGGTCCGTACCCAGACACGCTTCAATGCAAACACTTTGACATTATAGCATGTTCAGGCTTTCATCGCAAGAGGAGGGAAAGAGGCCTTTTCCGCATTCTCATGAAGTTAGAAATAAGTGCCTCTATTTTAAGGAAGGACGTTTAACGGATTCATCGGCTGATCATTTTTCCGAACCTCAAAATGAAGGTGAACCCCTGTGGAATTCCCGGTGGAACCCATATATCCCAACCCGCTCCCCTGTTCCACCCGATTGCCTTTGGCAACCGTGATTCGACTCAAATGAGCGTAGTAAGTGGTCCACCCTTCTCCATGATCCAGTACCACCAAGTTGCCGTATCCCCCGGCATAACCCGCCCGGACCACAGTTCCGCCTTTAGCCGCCTTGATCACATTATTTTCCCGTTGTTGATTCCAGATGTCGATCCCCGTATGCATGCTGCCGTTTCTCCAGCCGTAACCGCTGGTGATCTGGCCTGTGACTGGCCACTGAAAACGAATACTCTGCCGGTTTTGGGACTGTGTCCCGGAAGAGGAAAGGGAGGTCTGCCCTTTGCGGGACAGCGTTACGGTTTGGACCGATTCCTGCTTCGGCTCTTCTTTCAGTTCGGGTTCATAAGCCTGAGGAATCGTCAGAATCTGACCTACATAAAGATCTTCCGCCAGCTTGAGATCAGGATTGGCTTTTTTCAATGCTATTTCGCCTACATCGTGGTGTTCGGCAATAGACTCAAGGGTGTCTCCTTCCTTTACCCGAATTCGCTCCATCACGACCGGAATCTTAATTTTGCTGCCGCTCTGGAGCAGGCGGGGATCGGAAATGTCATTATAGCGTGCCAACGTTTCATCGGGAACACCATATTCACGGCCGATTTGATACAGCGTTTCTCCCGGCTTCACCTCAACCATCAACGGTTTTTTTTCGGTCTCCACCGCCAAATTGCCATCGGCCACTGATGAAATCGGATTTAAATATTGATACACCACCTGATGAGCGACCCGTTCCTTCTGCAAGTCGGAAACGGGGGGCTGCAAAGCTGGTTCCGCCGCCTCAGCCGATCCGTGAGTCCCACCAACCACAACGGAAGCCGACGCTGTACATACCGACAGAGAAGTGAATGCCCATTTACTGCCGTTCTTTGACATCACACCACCTCGCGCCTAGTTTGGGGTCGGGTTGCATGCCCTTTCCCTGCCCCATTCTATGCGAAGGAATCCGTTTGTATGTCCCGTACCCGCATTCACGCGGTCGATGACCGTCGAGCGGGGGTTTCCAGTGTAGCCAGAAATTCTTGGTTGTTGCGGGTTTCAGCCAGCTTGCGCAGGAACGACTCCGTGTACTCCACCCCTTCGTTCAAGGATTTTCGAAGCGTCCACAATTTATCCAGCTCTTCTTGGGAGAGCAGTAATTCCTCCCTCCGCGTTCCGGAGCGTCGAATATCAATCGCAGGAAAAATCCGACGCTCGGACAACTTGCGATCCAAGTGCAACTCCAGATTTCCAGTACCTTTAAACTCTTCATAGATCACATCATCCATGCGGGAACCCGTCTCCACCAAAGCGGTAGCCAAAATGGTAAGGCTTCCCCCTTCCTCGATATTGCGAGCCGCACCGAAGAAGCGCTTCGGACGATGAAAGGCGGCCGGGTCGATTCCACCGGACAACGTACGCCCACTTGGCGGAATCACCAGGTTGTAAGCCCGGGCCAAGCGGGTGATGCTGTCCAGCAGGATCACGACATCCCGTTTGTGTTCCACCAGCCTTTCGGCACGCTGCAACACCAACTCTGCCACTTTAATATGGTTTTCCGGCATTTCATCAAAGGTGGAACTAACCACTTCTCCTTTGACCGAGCGCTGCATGTCGGTCACTTCTTCCGGACGTTCATCGATTAACAACACAAACAGATCGATATGGGGGTGGTTGGTGGTGATACTGTTAGCAACCTCTTTTAATAACATCGTTTTTCCGGCTTTAGGCTGGGCGACGATCAAGCCGCGCTGCCCTAATCCTACGGGAGCTGCCAAATCCATGATGCGGGTCGACAATTGTTTCGGGTTCGTCTCCAAGGTGAGGCGTTCCTGGGGATAAAGGGGAGTAAGCGCAGGGAAGTGAAGGCGTTCTGCAGCCGAATCAGGGTCCTGTCCGTTGACCGCTTCCACGTGAAGGAGTCCAAAATAGCGTTCATTCTCTTTGGGAGGCCGAACTTTTCCCGATACCAAATCCCCCTGGCGCAGATCAAAGCGTCGAATCTGAGAAGCCGAGATATAAATATCTTCTGAGGAAGGCAAATAATTGATGGGGCGCAGGAATCCGTACCCTTCCGGGAGAATATCCAATACCCCTTCCATGAACAGGAGCCCCGCAAGCTCTGCTTTCGCCTTCAGAATGGCAAAAATCAGCTCTTTCTTTTTCATCTGACTGTAATAAGGGATTTGATACTCTTTAGCCAGCTTATACAAGTCCGTCAAACGCCGGTGTTCCAGATCACTCAATGAAATCTCCATATCTTCACCACACGTTCTTTCCTAATTGATGGCCGACGATTCCAACGCATAGGTCTTACCCAGCCTGCCCGGAACCGTCCTTTCTTATTCCAACACCAAGTGAGGTTTCTTCTCCAACCGGTGCTTTCCGTCGATAAAGCGAACCGTCCCTGTCTTAGCCCGCATCACAATGGAATGAGTCGTTGCAACGGTTCCTTTGTAGCGCACTCCGCGCAATAATTCCCCGTCGGTAACGCCTGTGGCCGCAAAGATTGCATCATCTCCCTTGACCAAATCGTCCATGGTCAGGATTCGTCCGGGATCTTCGATGCCCATTTCCTTGCAACGTCTGGTTTGCTCCTCATTTTCCGGGAGCAGTTTTCCTTGGATTTCTCCACCCAGACATTTGAGGGCAACAGCCGCCAACACGCCTTCGGGGGCTCCACCAGAACCGAGCAACAGATCCACCCCTGTATCAGGAAAGGCCGTGTTGATTGCAGCAGCCACATCTCCGTCCGGAATCAACTTGATACGGGCACCCGTCCGTCGGACATCCTCAATGATCCGGGCATGACGGGGCCGGTCCAGCACGACCACCACCAGATCATTCACATCTTTGCCCAACGCGCGAGCAACAGCGACCAGATTATCTTCCACAGGAGCTTCGATGTCCACCTGACCGACCGCTTCCGGACCAACCGCCAATTTATCCATGTACATGTCAGGGGCATGCAGCAGATTTCCGCGCTCGGCCACCGCCACTACCGACAAGGCGTTCCACAACCCTTTGGCTACAATGTTCGTTCCTTCCAACGGGTCGACCGCCACATCCACCTCGGGGAGGTAGCCCAGCCCCAACCGTTCTCCAATGTAGAGCATCGGAGCCTCGTCCATCTCTCCTTCGCCGATCACTACGGTCCCCCGCATCGGGATGGTATCAAACACCTTTCGCATGGCCGATGTGGCCGCTTCATCCGCCTCTTCCTTTTTTCCAAAACCCATCCAACGGCCGGAAGCCACAGCAGCAGCCTCCGTCACCCGCACCAACTCCAATGTCAAACTACGTTCCATCTGGATCCCTCCCGCCGTTATTCCGTCTAGCATCCACCAATAAGGTAACACATTTCATGTATAGGTTACACTGTTTTTCGGTGGAAGTTTAGAAAACGGCTGTGACAGGCTACTCCTCCCGCCAAACTTCGGCACCCAGGTGGCGAAGTTTTTCCTCCAGATTCTCATACCCGCGGTCGATATGCTCGAGGCCGGCGATCTCTGTTATATCTTCAGCCATTAACCCGGCCACCACCAGCGCAGCCCCAGCCCGAAGGTCACTGGCTTGCACTTCGGAACCGACGAGCGGCGTTCTCCCCTTGATGACAGCGGTTCGTCCTTCCACCCGAATCTGGGCCCCCAAACGACACAGTTCGTCCACATGTTTGAAGCGGGAGGAGTAGATATTATCCGTAACCATGCTGGTTCCCTTTGCCCGTGTCAACAAAGAAGTGAAGGGTTGCTGCAGGTCGGTGGGAAAACCGGGGTATGGCAGTGTTTTAATGTGGAGGGGCTGGTATGAATCCGCTCCGGTCACCAACAGCGTTTCATCGGCTTCCTCTACATGAACCCCCATTTCCCGCAATTTGGCCGTTACCGGTTCCATATGCTTGGGAATCACGTTTTTCACCAAGACTTCCCCCGCGGTTGCAGCGGCGGCAACCATATAGGTACCGGCCTCAATCCGATCCGGGATGATCGAATGGCGACACCCTGTCATCTCCCGGAACCCCCGAACCCGGATCACATCCGTTCCCGCTCCTTTGATGCGGGCCCCCATGGAATTGAGCAAGGTGGCCACATCGATAATCTCCGGCTCTTTAGCCGCATTTTCAATCACGGTCGTACCCTTCGCCTTTGAAGCTGCCAGCATGATGTTGATCGTAGCTCCGACACTGACCACATCCAGATAGATACGAGCTCCTGTAAGGACAGGGGCCAGCAGGTGAATGGCGCCGTCCCGATGTTCCACCCGGGCACCCAACGCTTCAAATCCCTTGATATGCTGGTCGATCGGGCGAGGACCCAGGTTACAACCGCCAGGCAAGCCGATCACCGCTTCCCCGAACCGGCCCAGGAGTGCTCCCATCAAATAATAAGAAGCACGCAATCGTTTCACTTTTCCGTTTGGAAGAGGGATATTGGTCAGATCCGTCGCATCGACAGAAAGATCGCCTCGATTCCGTTCCACCCTCGCTCCGAGGCTCCGCAGGATCTCCTCATACACTTCTACATCCCGGATACGGGGGAGATTTTCAATCACGGTGGTGGATTCCGCTAATATGGTGGCTGGAATAAGGGCCACTGCACTGTTCTTGGCACCGCTCACTTGAATTTCCCCCTGCAACCGACGACCACCCTTAATCAACAGCTTCTCCATCATGACCCTCCCTTGGGGGCAGCCATGGGATCGGCGCCGCCCCTCACTCTACCATCGGTAAACGGCCAAAAACGGAGAAAAAAGGGCCCTCCGACGAGGGATAAACCATCGTCGAAATCCCTTTTTTCCATTCATTCGCCAATATGGGCTTGCGCCTCGATCCAATCCTGTTTAAACCGTTCAATTCCCGTATCGGTTAAGGGGTGGGACAACATCTTCTCAAACACGCCAAACGGCAAGGTGGCAATATGGGCACCCGCCGCTGCGGCCTGGGTGACGTGTTGGGGGTGGCGTACACTGGCTGCGATAATCTGGGTGTCGATCTCGTGCCGTTCAAACAGATGGGCGATTTCTTCGATGAGCTGGATGCCGTCGTGACCGATATCGTCCAACCGTCCCAAAAACGGGCTCACATACGTGGCTCCGGCCCGGGCCGCCAACAAGGCTTGATTGGCGGAAAAGACCAGTGTCACGTTGGTCTGAATTCCCGCTTGCGAAAACCGATGGACCGCCTTTAACCCTTCGGCGGTCATCGGCACTTTGATCGTGATATTGTCGGCGATGGCGGTAAGGGGGCGGGCCTCCTCCCACATGTCTTCAGCCTCGTCGGCCAGAACTTCGGCACTGACGGATCCCTTGACAAACGATGTGATTTCCCGAAGCACCTCCAGGAAATCCCGGCCGGACTTTGCAACCAAACTGGGGTTGGTCGTTACACCGGCCAATAATCCCCATTGATGAATCTGCCGGATTTGATCCACATCCGCCGTATCAATAAAAAACTTCATTGCCGGTTCACCTCACCTTTCCATCAGGCTTTGCCGGAACTGCCAAACAAGCGCATTTTACCCTTGACGGTTTCTTTGATCGCTTCCCGACCAGGACCCAGGTATTTTCGCGGGTCGATCATATCCGGATCCGCTCCCAGCAGTTCCCGGATTTTTTGGGTGCATGCCACCTGGCTTTCCGTATTTACATTAATTTTGCCGACACCCAACCGGATCGACTCCTGAATTGCGTCGTCCGGCACACCGGAACCGCCATGGAGCACGATGGGAGCATCAATTTTTTTAGCCACTTCATCGATAATGTCAAAGTGGATTTTGGGTTCGCCTTTATACATTCCATGAGCGGTTCCCACCGCAATGGCCATCGCATCTACCTGGGTTTCCTCCCAAAAGCGGATCGCCTCCTCCGGCTTGGCCAAAGCAGCGTCAGCCTCATCCACCTCAAGGTCGTCTTCCACCCCGCCGATGGTACCCAGTTCCCCTTCCACAGAGACGCCGACGGCATGGGCGGCCTTTACCACTTCTTTGGTGAGACGGATGTTTTCTTCATAGGGATGGTGCGATCCGTCGAACATGACTGACGAGAATCCCGCTTGGATACACTTCATCACCACGTCAAAGCTGCTGCCGTGATCCAGATGCAAAGCGACAGGCACTCCGGATTGTCTGGCAGCGATTTCGGCCATTGCCACCACATAGTCAATCCCCATATAGCGCATGGCTCCTTCGCTCACACCAAAGATGAAAGGGGATTGTTCTTCCTTCGCTGCTGCCGCAATTCCCTGGGTAAATTCCAGGTTGTTCATATTGAATTGTCCAACAGCGAAACCCTCTTGTTTGGCTTGGGGTAAAAAATGGGTCATCGGTACTAACGGCATAAATGAAAACCTCCTAGGATGAAGTCTGCTTCCTGCGCTCCCGCCGGCTTCCCGGCCCATACAACAAAGGAAACACTCCAACAGGCGAGATGGGGTATGTATTCCCTAATGGTGGATCGGGGTGGAACCCATCGGGATACGCAGAGGATAGAGTTTTTACTCTCCTGTCTAGTATAGGGTCGGACGTTCACCCCGGCAAGAGCTGATCCAGTTGACTTTTCATCCATTTCCCCCGCTAACTCAAGGATTCCCATGAAATTGGAAATTCAAGTACACTCGGTCATTCATTCAAAAATCCATTTATTGGAATATAGTTCATCCGTATCCGCATGGCGGCAGGGATGGAATGGACCTTCTCTTCCCACAAGCAAAAACCCCTGACGGGGTAGGGTTCTTTTTAGACATGGCGAGGATCTATCCAATCCCCAATATCTTCCTCGCTTCATCCGGAGTGGCGATTGGACGTTGCAATTCTCCGGCCAGGCGGCTCACCCGGGCCACCAACTGTTCGTTGGTGGCCAACTCTCCTTTACGGTAGTACAGGTTATCCTCCAGGCCCACTCGGACATGACCGCCCATTGTGATCGCCCAAACGGACAGAGGCAACTGGTGACGGCCCACCCCGGCCACTGTCCAGGTTGCGCCCGGTGGAAGCTGGTCCACCAACAGCAACAGATGTCGGGGGTCAGCCGGGATGCCGCCAGGCACACCCATAACAAAATCAAAGTGGAGGTGCCCTTCCACCAGCCCTTCTTTCACCAGGAGAAGAGCCGTCGGTATCATCCCGGAGTCAAAGATTTCAAATTCAGGCCGAACCCCCTGCTCCTTCATGCGAAGGGCAAATTGACGGATCCATTCCGGCGGATTGTAGAATACACCCCCGCCAAAATTGACAGTTCCCGTGGTCAGTGTCGCCATCTCGGGGCGCAGATCGACGGGTTGAATTCGCTCGTCGGCCCCCATATCAACCGCTCCACCGGTAGAGACCTGTACGATGATGTCACACCGCCGACGGATTTCCGCGATCGCTTCCCGGTACAGTTCCCGATCCTGACTCGGGTTTCCGTCGGCATCCCGCACATGGATGTGAGCGATCGCCGCCCCCGCATCAAAGGCCTTGACGGCTGCTTCCCCAATCTCCTTCGGTGTAACCGGAAGGTGAGGGGTGTCTTCCCTGCTTACTTCCGCCCCCACCAGAGCAGCGGTAATGATCAGTTTCTGCAATCGGGATCCTCCTTTCAACCCGAGGTCAATACCTACCGCTGTCGTTCTTTGGGAACGACACAGGTTCCGGTAGCCCGGGCCACCACCAATGGTTCCTCCAACACTCGGGCTGCAGAGGGACGCGACGGATCGATGCGGGCTTCGATCACTTTACAGGCAGTAAAGGACATCGAACGCGAAGTGTTTCCCACCCGCTCGATTCGGCCGGTTGCTTCGATATAATCCCCGGCATGAACCGGAGCCGTAAATTCAACCGAATCATAAGCGACAAACAAACCTTCATCCCCATCATGCCGGATCAACAACTCGGTCGCCACATCCCCGAACAGAGACATCATCCGGGCTCCGTCAACCAAGTCCCCGCCATAATGGGCATCAGACTGACTCATCCGAATCCGGATTTTCACCTCATCCATCCGGATCCCCCTTTCTCTTATTTGGCGCTTTGCAACAGCTGCCGCAATACCTCTGCTCGAAGTTCCTCGATGTCAAAGGGTTTGGTGAAGTGGGCCAATGCTCCCAACTTGGTCGCTTCTTCCACCATATCCAGCTCCCCGTATGCCGTCATCATGATGACTTTTGGGTTAACCGCTTCTTTTTTCAGATGGCGCAGCAGCTCCAAGCCATCCATACCCGGCATCTTCATATCCAATAAGATCAAGTCGGGATGCTCGACATGGATAATCTCCAGAGCCACTTTTCCGTTCGCTGCCTGAAACACTTCCAACCCTTCCCGGGTGAATACTTCCTTGAGTAGAACGCGAATACCGTACTGATCGTCCACAATCAGCAGTTTCATGTTGGACAGAGCCATTCCACTTCCCCCTCCCTTCCACTCCCCCTGCCAATCCGATGTCATCCCTCTTTTCTATCCAAGAAATCAACACGATCGTCCCATTTCATACCGTATAACTAATTCGCGAATGAGGCGTGCGATTTCCTGCACTTGATCTCAAAAAGCATCGAACTTTTTCGACATACGAAAAAACCGCACCGGTTGGTGCGGTCTGCTGACAAACAACCGGAACGGACGGGGTGGTGATCCGTCTCCGTTCCAATCGACTCAAAGAGCATAAGTCTAGCCTGGGTCACTTGTTCCCCGGTCTCGCTATGCGTGGCAAGTCGCTAAATCCACAGCGCGAGAACCCGGGTCGGTATGGCTGTCTTCGTTTCGTTGCAAAAAGCGCATAGCGAGACCGGGAGCGAATGCGACAAGGCGAGACTTGTGCTCTATGAGTGCAAAGGCTCTCCGCCAGCCATACCGGCCCTCCCTTTTGCTCACGGAAGATAAATTACCAGAGAGGCCCTAGCCTCCCATGATGGCCGGTATTAAAGAATCCATCGCATCCTGTAACCAATTCTTTTGCTTATCGTTGAACCGTATTGAGGCGCACACCCAGTGCGGCAGCCACGAAGTCCCGGAACAACGGCTGAGGACGGTTGGGACGGGAGGTGAATTCCGGGTGGAACTGGCAACCCACAAACCAGGGGTGGTCTTTCAGCTCCACGATCTCCACCAGACGACCGTCGGGAGAGGTACCCGAAAAGAGATACCCGGCTCGTACCATCGCCTCCCGATACTCGTTGTTGAATTCATATCGGTGGCGGTGCCGCTCATAAGTCAAACCGTTTCCATACGCCTCCTGCGCTTTGGAACCCGGGGCCAATTTACAGGGATACAATCCCAAACGCATGGTACCGCCCAGATCCTCAATCTCCTTTTGTTCAGGCAACAGGTCGATCAAGGGATGAGGAGTCTCCGGATCGATCTCAGAGCTATTGGCACTTTCCATTCCCAGCAGGTGGCGTGCGCCCTCGATACAGGCCACTTGCATGCCGAGGCAGATTCCAAACATGGGAATGCGTTGCTCCCGTGCATAACGGACGGCGGCAATTTTGCCCTCGATCCCGCGATCACCAAATCCGCCGGGAACCAGAATACCATCCACTCCTTCCAAAAGAGTGGCGGCGTTAGCATCGGTCACTTCTTCTGCGTTGACCCAGCGCATGTCCACTTCGGTATCATTTTCAAACCCTGCGTGGTTAAGGGATTCCACCACGCTCATATAAGCGTCCTTCAAAGCCACATACTTTCCGACAATCGCAATCCGGGTGGTATGAGACAGGTTTTTTACCTTATCGACCAGTGCGACCCACTCGCTCATGTCCGCCTCACCCGTCTTCAGACCGAGATGTTTGACGACGATGTCATCCAGCCCCTCATTCTGGAGCATCAGGGGAACTTCATAAAGTGTTTCCGCGTCACGACACTCAATCACAGCCTCATAATCGATGTCGCAGAACAACGCCAGTTTTCGTTTCATGTCCTCTGACAGGGGACGTCCGGTCCGACAGACGATCACATGGGGCTGAATCCCGATTCCACGCAGTTCCTTGACGCTGTGCTGAGTGGGTTTGGTCTTCAGTTCACCGGTGGCGGAAAGCTCCGGAATCAAGGTGCAGTGGATATACATTACATGCTCCCGGCCCACTTCGCTTTTAATCTGGCGGATCGCCTCCAAAAACGGCAAGCTTTCGATATCGCCGACCGTGCCGCCGATCTCGGTGATCACCACATCCGGATGGGTTTCACGAGCGGCACGGAACACCCGATCCTTAATCTCGTTGGTGATGTGAGGGATCACTTGTACGGTTCCCCCCAGATAATCCCCCCGCCGCTCTTTGTTGATCACAGCGGAGTACACCTTGCCGGTGGTCACATTGCTGTTTTTGGACAGGTTGATGTCGATGAAACGTTCATAGTGGCCCAGGTCCAGGTCCGTTTCCGCCCCGTCATCCGTGACAAATACTTCTCCATGCTGGTAAGGGCTCATCGTACCAGGGTCCACATTGATGTAGGGATCAAATTTTTGAATGGTTACGCTCAGTCCTCGGTTTTTCAGGAGCCGGCCCAGTGATGCTGCCGTAATCCCCTTGCCCAAGGACGACACGACACCGCCGGTTACAAAGATAAACTTGGTCATGGTTTGGACCTCCTCCGATTAGACTTCCCCGATCACGGGACAATTAGAAAAAGCGCCCCCGAATGTAAGGGGCGCTTGAAACAAATACCATCAAGGATCCCGCTACCTATTTGGATAAGGTGCGGGATTGAATCGTTCCGATATAATTACTATTAGCCCAGTGGATAGTTTACATCCCTGGACATCACTTGTCAAGATTCTTCCTCTTCCTCCGCATCGTCCTCGTCGTCTCCATCTCCATCTTCGTCATATTCGCCGTCTTCTTCAAAATCGGCCTCAAAGTCAGCATCATCGGTGTCGGCTTCACTTTCAAAGCCGTCTTCTTCTCCGTCAAACAGATCCTCTTCATCCAGTTCATCGGAATAATCATCTTTCACATTTTGCGCGACGGCGGAATCGGTGGCCTGCTCCGTCGGATACCATCCCCGCAGGCCCCACAAGCTTTTTCCCACGCAAATAAAACGACCGTCAATGTTCATCTCCGTATAGAGCTGGGAGATGTAATGGTTGATTTGTTCTTCTGTGAATCCCTTCAACTGAGCCACTTCCTGCATCAGATTCCGATACAGGATCGGTTCCCCTTTTTCCTTCAACATATGAAACGCCAGATCCACCATAGCCGTCTCGCGGATCTCATCGGGCGACATTTGTTTAGCCAATTGTTCAGACATAGCGGGATGCCCTCCCTTTCCTTCCAATCTCCCAAGCATGTCACATTTCCATTCCGCTCTGTGACCATGCATGTATGTCTATTTTAACCAAAAGAGTGGTGAAGTCAACAAACGTAATCATGAGAAAGTCAGGAGCAGAAGTTTTTCGTAACAAAAAACATCTTTAGAAGAGTTGACGATTCCCGAAAGAATAATAGTCCATGGAAAAACCCTCTCCATCCTCGTCAAAAGATGGAAAGGGTTTTCAGCTGAATCCAACAAGTATAATTCGGACTGTTCCGAATTATTTCCAGTTTCCTACTGGTTATTTCCCCTTACCCCTTCGTATTTAGGAGCTTATGATCAGTCGCCCCAACCGAAAAAGGATCGAAGGGTCTCCCAGAATGACTTCTGTTGTTCGGGTTCCGCACCGTAATCGGATCCCTCTGCTTCACCCCACAATGCAGGAACATTCGGCGGTTCCCAACCTTCCTGGGATGTATGGGCTTGAATACAGGTATACGTTTTTCCTTGATAGGTTATCTGATCTCCCACTTGATAAGACGCTTGAGCCTGCCAATCGCCTTCGTTACCAGGTTGTTCCGGGTCGTCACCGGGTTGTTCCGGATCGTCACCGGGCTGTTCCGGGTCGTCGCCGGGTTGTTCCGGATCGTCACCGGGTTGTTCCGGATCGTCGCCGGGCTGTTCCGGGTCATCGCCGGGATTTCCGTTATTCAGGTTGACGTCAATCACTTGATAGAAAGCCATCGGGGTATCATCGATTTCCCAGACGGCCAGAATCAGGTGGTAGCCGCTGCGATCCGTCGGTACGTTACATTCGTGTGTGACGCTAGGGGACGGTCTGGCACCGCCATCTTCGAAAGAGCAAAAGGGTTCCAGCTCCAAAGCATCGCGGCCCAGCGGTTTATTGGGATCCCAATCTTTCTTGGTAATATAATATCTCCAATCGGTGGTACTGTGTGGAGCGGTTAGGTGCCATTTGAAGGTGTTTTTTCCGCCATTGAGATTGACTTTTTTCCAGCGATCAGCCGTTTGTTCATCCAACTCAGGAAAAACCGTGCCACCGGCAATTTGACCATCCGGCGGACCCTCTGCCGGGAACTTTCCCGGTCCTTCCACACTCTGCGGCTCATATTGCACTTGACCACAATTGGTGTTGTCGCCCTGTTTGCACAGATAGGCGCGGCTGGTCGGTGACTCGACATAACCGTGAGCAGAAGCACTCTCGGCAAATACCAACATACCGGCCATCAGTAGGAGCATCGTCCCGAAAGCCACAAGCAGTGTGGAGCCTCTTAACACCATGTTATCGTCCTCCTTATAATCGCGAACCCTCAATGATGAAAATTTTTACCCACATCTAAAAACACCCGAAAGAAAACCACAAACAGACGGACTTAATAGATCAAATATTCTTATTTTTGGTAATAGTCAAACCCTCCTTCATCATTCACGGGAACGTGCGAAACCGTAGATAAATTATCTAAAAACGCTCGCTGTCCCCAATCGAATTTTGGTTGAGCCTCCAGAAAAAAAGACTCTTTCTTGGCTGAATAAGCCTTCAGTAAATGAAACGGTACCGATTTCATGTAAGTTTCATCATTTTAAGAAAATCCATCTTTTCATCTATTTATTTAAAGTAAAAAAGAAACTCCCTTCTCTCACTCAATGGAGAGAGTGGGGGGGTTCCCGGTAGATAAAAAATAAATAAAGACTCATTTTCTACTCATCATCGCTTTCCAAAACATAAGTCTTTACCACTTTATTCCCCTTAAACACGTACACTCTCTCACACTGCGGACAACGCCACACCTCTCTTTCCGGATCTGGAATATCGAGAGGATCCATCGTGTCCATTGCAATAATAGCATCCATTTCACGATCGGTATAAACATGCAATTCAATATCATTCGGGGTTGCTACTGTCGACAAGGTATGGCCGCATTTACATAACATTCGAGCCAATACCCACACCTCCCATTCCCAATCAAAGCCAATGCGAATGTTTCGTCATGACTAACGAAAGCGGCCTTGGTCTACTTCCCAAGTCCATTTTTCTATATAGTGAGCAATCTCCTCTTTTTTTCTGGAGGAATAGTCTACAAGTGGAGCTTCCCAATCATCATTCTTTATCAGTTCCAATCCATATCTACCGTTTGGATCGCCTTCAGGATACCAACTAAGATCCAACAATATGTTTCCCTGCTCCATTTGCAACAAATCTTGAGTAAATACGTAAAACCAAGCATCATCTGGGCCAACGGTTTGTGGGTCCAAATCCATAAACTTATTGTACTTAATCGTCCAACCTGGATAAATCCTTAATGGTTGCAATCGAATGGACGGTAGAGGTTTTATAACATTCATTTTGGATTTAATCCTCCCAACGAATAAACATTTATAAACCATCATGTCGCTAACCCCCATAAATGCGTATACACATTTGATCATGTTGTTTTTAGGAGATTAGTAATGATGACCTTACCTGCTTTTATCACAAAACCACACACCCTTAAAGAGCAGGTGTGTGGTTTCATTCTCCATCGTACCAATCACATATTCCGCCGGTACTGCCCGCCCACTTCGAACAGGGCATCGGTGATCTGGCCGAGGCTGGCAACGCGGACGGTTTTCATCAGTTCGGCAAACAGGTTGCCGTTGTTTCGGGCCACCTCTTTCAACTGCGCCAGGGCTTGGGGAGCCTGGTCGCTGTGGCGCTCCTGGAAGGCGCGGAGGTTTGTGATCTGGGTGTCCTTTTCTTCCTGGGAGGCCCGGGTTAATTGATACTCCGGTTCGGCGTCTTCTTCCCCTTCCTTGAGGAAGGTGTTGACTCCGATGATGGGCAGTTCGCCGGAGTGTTTTTTCGTTTCGTAATAGAGAGATTCCTCCTGAATCTTGCCCCGCTGGTACTGGGTTTCCATCGCTCCCAGCACCCCGCCGCGGTCGCTGATCCGATCGAATTCCTTCAGGACAGCCTCCTCTACCAAATCGGTCAGTTCCTCGATGATAAAGGAGCCCTGCAGGGGGTTTTCGTTTTTGGCGAGACCCAACTCTTTGGTAATAATCATTTGGATCGCCATCGCCCGGCGGACCGATTCCTCTGTCGGGGTGGTGATGGCTTCATCATAGGCGTTGGTGTGAAGGGAGTTGCACTGGTCATATAAGGCCATCAGCGCCTGCAGCGTGGTGCGGATGTCGTTGAAGTTGACTTCCTGCGCGTGCAAGCTGCGGCCCGAAGTCTGGATATGGTATTTCAGTTTCTGACTTCGATCATTGGCCCCGTACAGAAGCTTCATCACCACGGCCCAGATGCGGCGGGCCACCCGGCCGATCACGGTGTACTCTGGATCCAGTCCGTTGCTGAAGAAGAAGGAGAGATTGGGAGCGAATCGATCCACATCCATGCCGCGGCTGCGGTAATACTCTACATAGGTGAACGCGTTGGCCAGGGTGAAGGCCAGCTGGGAGATGGGGTTGGCTCCGGCCTCGGCGATATGATAGCCGCTGATGGAGACGGAATAGTAGTTGCGCACCCGATTGTCGATGAAAAACTGCTGGATGTCCCCCATCATCTTAAGGGCGAATTCAGTGGAAAAGATACAAGTGTTTTGTCCTTGGTCTTCCTTCAGGATATCCGCCTGCACCGTCCCCCGCACGGTTGCCAGCGCCTGGGCGCGAATCGTTTCCCGCTCCTCGGCTGACGGCTCCCGTCCTTCTTTCTCCCGGAAGCGGTCGATCTGCTGATCGATGGCCGTGTTGAGGAACATGGCCAGGATGATGGGAGCGGGACCGTTGATGGTCATGGAAACACTGGTATTGGGCGCACACAGATCAAAGCCTGCATACAGCTTTTTCATATCATCCAAGGTGCAGATACTAACTCCGGATTCCCCCACCTTGCCGTAGATATCCGGACGTTTATCGGGATCGCGGCCGTAGAGGGTGACGCTGTCAAAGGCGGTGGAAAGACGTTTGGCCGGTTCTCCCTCGGACAGATAGTGGAAGCGGCGGTTGGTTCGCTCCGGCGTCCCTTCACCGGCAAACATGCGCTTGGGATCTTCGTCCCCTCGCTTCAAGGGGAAGACCCCGGCCGTGAAGGGAAAACGGCCCGGCACATTTTCCGCCATCATCCAGCGAACGATTTCACCCCAATCCCGGTAGCGGGGAAGCGCCACTTTGGGAATGCGGCTGCCGGACAGGGAAGTGGTGAAGAGCGGGTTGCGAATCTCCCTGTCCCGCACGCGGATCACCAGCTCATCCTGACGGTACTGTTCCTTCAGCTTGGGCCATTCCTCCAATATGGCTTTCGTTTCCGGATCCACTTCGCTTTCCAAGCGTTGTTCCAACGGGGCCAACGTTTTCTCGGAATCGCTTTCCCCAGTGGACTCCGCCTGCAACCACCGACGTGTCTCCTTCACCTGTTGCCATCGCCGGGCGCGTTCCGCCTGCTCCCGGGTATATTCGTGATAACGGCGGACAGTGGTCGCGATCTCGCGCAGATAGTGAGTCCGTTCCGGCGGAATGATGTGGCGCACTTCCCCCTCTTCCCCAGCGGCATCCCATCGGGATTCCCAATCCACCCCGCACTTGTCGCACAACCGGTCGATCAACGCCTTGTAAAATCGGTTGGTGCCCGGATCGTTGAAGCGGCTGGCCATCGTGCCGTACACCGGAATATCTGGATCCGGAGCCTCAAACAGCTGATGGTTGCGCCGAAATTGCTTACGGACATCCCGTAGGGCATCCTCAGACCCTTTGCGGTCAAATTTATTGATCGCCACCAGGTCTGCATAATCCAGCATCTCGATTTTTTCCAGTTGGGACGGCGCACCGAATTCGGAGGTCATGACGTAGACGGAAAGATCGCTTACCTCGACCACATCGGCATCTCCTTGTCCGATGCCGCTGGTTTCCAGCAGGATGAGATCATAACCGGACCGTTTTAAAATACCGATCGCTTCCCGGGTCGCGCCGGAAAGTTCGGAACGGTTTTTTCGCGTTGCCAGACTGCGCATAAACACGCGGGGGTGATGGACCGCGTTCATACGGATGCGGTCGCCCAGGAGCGCGCCCCCCGTTTTTTGCTTGGACGGATCGATCGAAAGGACGGCCACTCGCTTTTCCGGAAAATCCTCCAGGAATCGGCGCACCAGCTCATCGGTGAGAGAACTTTTGCCGGCCCCTCCCGTTCCCGTCAGACCGACCACCGGAACATCATGGACCGGCAGTGCCTCCACCGCCGCCGCCTGGGTTTTCTCCTTCAGGGCATCCTGTTCTGCCAGGGTGATCAGGCGGGCGATGGCACGCCGATCTCCCCGGGCTAATCCTTCCCACTCATCGATCACGTCCGTCACAGTGGGGAAGTCACAGGCTTCCACCATATGATTGATCATCCCCTGCAACCCCATCTGGCGCCCATCCTCAGGGGAAAACACTTTGACGACACCATAGGCTTCCAACTGCCTGATTTCCTGGGGAACGATCACCCCGCCTCCGCCGGCGAACACCCGGATGTGAGAGGCCCCTTCTTCCTTTAACCGGTCAATCATATATTGGAAGAATTCCACATGTCCTCCCTGATAGGAAGAGACAGCAATTCCCTGAACGTCTTCCTGGATGGCCGCTTCCACAATCAGATCGACGGAGCGGTCGTGGCCCAGATGGATCACTTCCACCCCGCTTGCCTGCAGCAAGCGGCGAAATAGATTGATCGACGCATCGTGACCGTCAAACAGGCTGGCCGCCGTTACAAAACGGACCGGATATTTGGGTCGGTACACCTCCATCTGTATTCCCTCCTGACTCATGGGGTACATTCCTGCAGCAACCACGCGGTTTGCCGTCGGGTGAACTCTTCTAAGGTGTAGTGCTCCGCCAGGGCCCAACGGCGAAAGGTCCACATCTGACCCATCACCATGATGTTGTGGGCCATCAAGGGGACGGAGGTGGGATCCAGGTGCAGGGTATGATCCCGGATCCCCCGCTCCAGGATCTCCTGGAACAAGGCCGTAATCTCTTTTTCCCGCTCCAGGATCGCCTTGCGCGCTTCTTTGGGCAGGGACTTCGTCTCTTGGTAAATAAGGAGAACCCAGTCGGACAGTTCCCCCATCACCCTGAAGTGCTGGGCCATCGCTTTCATGAGGCTCTCCCGCCCGGTTTCCGTCTCGGACAAGGCTTCCTTCAGCCGTGCTTCCAATTCGGAATGGATATGATCGCAAACCAGGTACAAGACATCTTCCTTGGTCTGGATGTACTCGTACATCGTCCCGATACTGAGGCCGCACTCCCGGGCGATCTCACGAGTGGTGGTCTTGTGGAATCCCTTGCGCATAAACAGCTCCTGTGCCCCGCGGATGATTTGGGCCCGCCGTTCTTCCACCAGTTTGCGGTTTTTCACCATGGAGGGGATCCGATTGGATTCCCGCGTCATCCCCCATTCCCCCTTTCCCTGCCGGACAGGCGATCCAGCCAGTTCCGCGCCATTTCGTGGGGTGTCCACTCCCGTCCATGGACTCGGTCCAGATCCGCTGTAAAGCGGGATTCCCGCATGCGCTTTTGCAAACGGCTTCGCAGCTCCTCTTCCATGATCGCCTCCACTTCACGGCGCAGGTGATCCCGGTGGCGGCGTTCCCCCTCCCCTGTCTCCGTCAAGTGGTGACGATGCCGCAGCAATTCCCGCCACAGTGCATCGATGCTCCGCCCCTCTTTCACCGTCGTTTCCACAATGGGCGGCCTCCAGGAGCGGGATCGCCCCGTCAGGTCCAGCAACTCTCCGATATCCTTCACCAGCCGCTGGGTCCCAGGCTGATCTGCTTTGTTGACGACAAACAAGTCAGCTGCTTCCATAATGCCCGCCTTGAACACCTGAACGGCGTCACCGCTTCCGGGCGTCAGCACCAGGGCCACCGTATCCACCATGTGCATAATGTCGATTTCCGATTGGCCCACGCCGACCGTTTCCACAAAGATGACATCCAAACCGGCGGCATCCAATACACGTACCGCCTCCCGTGTTCCGCGGGACAAACCACCCAGATTACCGCGGCTGCCCATGCTGCGGATAAATACCCCTTTATCCAACGCATGGCGGGTCATCCGCACCCGATCCCCCAGCAACGATCCGCCGGTAAAGGGGCTGGTGGGATCAACGGCCACCACGCCGACAGTCTTGCCTTCTCGCCGGATTCCGTCGATCAAACGGTCCACCAGCGAACTCTTCCCCGCTCCCGGCGCACCGGTCACCCCGATGAGAAAAGCGTTTCCGGTATGGGGATGCAAGGATTCCAGCAAGGGTTCCCGACGCGGATCCCGGTTTTCGATCCAGCTGATCCCGCGGGCGACGGCACGTTTTTCCCCGCGCCGGATACGGGCGGACCAATCCTCGATTGCGGCACGATTTACCGCGCTCATTCTTTCATCAGGTGACCGGCGATGACGATCCGCTGAATTTCGTTGGTCCCCTCATAGATCTGAGTGATCTTGGCATCCCGCATCATCCGCTCCACCGGATATTCACGGGTGTAGCCATATCCGCCGAACACCTGGACCGCCTCGGTAGTCACCTGCATGGCGATGTCACCAGCATACAGCTTCGCCATGGCGGACGCTTTCCCATAGGGAAGCCCCTCGCTCTCTAACCAAGCCGCCTGGTAGGTTAACAGGCGGGCCGCCTCGATCTGGGTGGCCATATCCGCCAGTTTGAACTGGATGGCTTGCAGTTTGCCGATGGGCTGCCCAAACTGTTTCCGCTCTTTTGCGTAGTCCACAGCGGCGTCCAGGGCTCCCTGAGCGATCCCCACCGCTTGGGCGGCGATGCCGTTTCTGCCCCCGTCCAGGGTCATCATGGCAATCTTGAACCCCTGCCCCTCCTCACCCAACCGGTTTTCCACCGGGATCCGGCAATCCTCGAAGATGATCTCTGTGGTGGGAGAAGACCGGATCCCCAGTTTCTTCTCCTTTTTGCCGATGGAGAAACCGGGGGTATCCTTTTCCACGATGAAGGCAGTGACTCCCCGGTGTTTTTGTTCGGGATCAGTGACGGCAAATACGATGTAGATCTCCGCTTCGCCCCCGTTGGTGATAAAGATCTTGTTTCCGTTGAGGACGTAGTGGTCCCCGTCGCGCACCGCCGTCGTCTTCATTCTGGCGGCGTCGGAGCCGGAACCCGGTTCCGTTAAACCGTAGGCACCCAGTTTAGTCCCTTGGGCCAGCGGCTTGAGAAAACGCTCTTTCTGCTCCGGGTTTCCAAACTTGTGGAGAGGCCAGCTGGCCAGGGAAAGGTGAGCCGACAGCGTAACCCCCGTGGAGGCACACACCCGGGACAATTCTTCGACGGCGATCACATAGCTTAAGAAATCGGAGCCGACTCCTCCCTCTTCCTCCGGCCAGGGGATTCCGGTCATCCCCAGCTGTCCCATCTGATCAAAGATGGAGCGGTCAAAAACTTCATCCTCATCCCGTTGTGAAGCGGTGGGGGCCACTTCGTTCAGGGCGAACTCCCGCACCATCTTCCGCATCATCTCATGTTCTTCGCTCAACTGAAATTGCATCGGGTTTCACTCCTTTTGCTCGGATCGTGCGGCGCTGCGGCCTGTATGAATCAGGCCAATCACCCTTGCCAGGAAAAATCCAAGAGAATTTTCCCGCATCGTTCATCCTTTCAGCAGCTGGTTGGCGATCACAATCCGTTGAATCTCATTGGTGCCTTCATAAATCTGGGTCACTTTCGCATCGCGGAAGAGGCGCTCCACCGGATACTCGCGGGTGTATCCGTAACCGCCGAATACCTGGATCGCTTCCGTGGTGACACTCATAGCCGTATCGGAAGCAGCCAGTTTGGCCATGGCGGCTTCCCGTTTGCAGTCGCGGTTCCGATCACGCAACCATGCCGCCCGGTACGTCAACAGACGCGCCGCTTCAACAGCGGTGGCCATGTCGGCCAATTTAAACTGGATCGCCTGCAGTTGGCTCAGGGGTTTGCCGAACTGAACCCGATTTTGGGCGTAATCCCGGGATGCTTCCAGGGCTGCACCCGCGATCCCCAAAGCCTGGGCTGCAATCCCTATCCGGCCGCCAGCCAGGTTGGACAAGGCGATTTCATACCCTTGCCCCTCCTCTCCGAGCCGGTTTTCCACCGGGACTTCCGCCTGTTCAAAGATCAATTCACAGGTGTTGGAACCACCCAGGCCCATCTTTTTCTCTTTTTTTCCGACAGAGAGCCCGGGAGTGTCCTTCTCCACGATAAAGGCGGTGATTCCCTCAGACCCCTTGTTCGGATCCGTGACGGCGAAGGTGACATAAAGGTCCGCTTCCCCTGCATTGGTGATAAATACTTTGTTTCCGTTCAAAAGATACCGGTCCCCGTCTCTGACCGCACGGGTGCGAATGTTGGCGGCATCGGATCCCGCATGGGGTTCTGTCAGAGCAAAGGCACCCAGATACTTACCGCCGGCCAGTTTGGTGACATATTTATGCTTTTGCTCTTCGGTGCCGTAGCGCAAGACGGGCAGGGTGCCCAAAGAGGTGTGGACCGCCAGGATGACTCCCACTGTGGGACTCACCTTGGACAGCTCCTCCAATGCCAGAATGTAGGAGAGAAAATCAGAGCCGACTCCGCCCCACTGTTCGGGAATGGGAATCCCCATCAGGCCCAACTCTCCCATCTTTTGCACCACTTCACGGGGAAAACGGTCCGCTTCATCCATCTCTTCCAGAAAAGGACGGATTTCTTTTTGGGCGAACTCCCGTACCATCTTGCGCATCATTTCTTGCTCTTGGTTGAAATGCAAATTCATGTCCGTTTCCTCCTACCGGCCGACCGAGCCATAGGCCATAAAAAAGTTATTCGTAGACGTAGAAGCCTCGGCCTGTTTTTCGCCCCAGCCAACCCGCTTTTACATACTTACGCAAAAGCGGACAGGGGCGGTATTTGGGATCCCCGAAACCTTCGTGCAGGATTTCCATAATGGAGAGGCAGGTATCCAGACCGATAAAATCCGCCAGGGTGAGGGGGCCCATCGGGTGATTCATCCCCAGTTTCATCACCTCATCGATGGCCTCTTTTTCGGCGACTCCTTCGTACAACGCATAGACCGCCTCGTTGATCATCGGCATCAGGATGCGATTGGAAACAAAACCGGGGAAATCGTTAACTTCAACCGGGGTTTTCCCCATTTCCTTCGCCAGCGCCTCCACCGTTTGGGTGACTTCATCCGAGGTGGCCAGTCCCCGGATCACTTCCACCAGTTTCATGACCGGTACCGGGTTCATAAAGTGCATGCCGATCACCTGTTCCGGCCGCTTGGTGACGGCGGCGATCTCTGTAATCGGCAAGGAGGAGGTGTTGCTGGCCAGGATGGTGTGAGCGGGGCAGACATCATCCAGTTGGCGGAATAAATCCGCCTTCACCGCCATATTCTCCACGACGGCCTCCACGACAATATCCGCTTCTCCCGCTGCCTTCCTTAAATCTGTCGCCCCATCCAGCCGGCTGAGGATCGCCTCTTTTTCCAGCTGTTGAAAACGTCCCTTCTCCACCTGCCGCGACAAATTGCGGCTGATGACAGCCAGCCCTTTTTCCACCTGCTCTTCCGTCAGGTCGTGCAGCTGGACGCGATATCCGGCTTGGGCCGCCACTTGGGCAATGCCGCTCCCCATCTGGCCCGCGCCAATGACTGTCACGCGTTGGATGCCCATGGCACTCTTCCTTTCTCTATCGATTCCGGTCTCACTGGATGTCGGGGTCGGATTCCTATGGATCGAATCCGACCGCCCCGCTCCAGTACTCTCTCTTTGGGGACGAAAAAAGCCCGCTCTATTTTTATGGTAACGGTCTCCCCGCCCCCGGTCCGTTCGTGGTTTCTCTCCATCCTATTAAACCGATTCTAGAGCGTGTGTGAACAATCCGTTAGGCGTTTGCCCGGCCCGGTGTAATCGCCTTCGAGCTCTTGCAAAAAGCGCAAAGGCTCTTCGCCGACCACACCGATCCTCTCGTAAAATCGAATTACCAGAGACATCCGAGTACAGGAGGCAGTCGGTATGACCAGATACACCTTAATCCACCCGAACCAACACGGCATCCCCTTGGGCTGCACCGCTGCAGATGGCGGCGATGCCCAGTCCGCCGCCGCGGCGGCGCAGCTCCTGAATCAGCGTGAGCAGGATTCGGGAACCACTGGCACCGATGGGATGGCCTAAGGCGACGGCTCCCCCGTTCACATTCACTTTCTCTTCATCCCAACCGAGGATTTTCCCATTGGCCAAAGCGACAGCGGCAAATGCCTCGTTTACTTCAAACCGGTCAATCTCAGACAGCTCCAAACCCTGCTGTTTCAACAGCTTTTGGATTGCATAGGCCGGGGTGATGGGGAAGTGTTTCGCTTCCATCGCCACCGCCGCATGTCCCAGGATGCGGGCTACGGGATCCACACCCAGCTCTTTCGCCTTGGCTGCGGAAGACAATACCAATGCGCTGGCGCCATCGTTGACACCGGGAGCGTTGCCCGCCGTAACGGAACCATCCTGGAGAAAGACCGGCTTCAGTCCGCTCAATCTCTCATAAGTGGTGTCCTTGCGCGGGGCTTCATCCGTATCCACCACCGTTTCTCCTTTGCGGGTCTTCACTGTTACGGGTACGATCTCTTCCGCCAGTTTCCCGGCTTCGATGGCAGCGATCGCCCGCTCGTGGCTGCGAAGGGCCCAACGGTCCTGCTCTTCTCTGGAAACTCGGTGTTCAGCGGCAACATTGCTTCCATGGACGACCATGTGCACACCGTCAAAGGCACACCATAACCCGTCATGGATCATCAAATCCACCATCTTGCCGTCTCCCATCCGCTGACCCCAACGACCGCTCGGTAGGATATAGGGAGCTTGGGACATACTCTCCATCCCTCCCGCCACAATAACCTCGCCGTCTCCCGCCCGGATGATCTGATCAGCCATTGTGGCACTGCGCAGCCCGGAAGCGCACACTTTGTTGATCGTCTCCGATCCCACTTCCCAGGAGAGACCCGCCCGACGGGACGCTTGGCGTGACGGAATCTGACCGACTCCCCCCTGAAGCACCATACCCATAAGCACGTGTTCCACTTGGTCCGCGGGCACACCGGCATTTTCCAACGCACCCCGGATGGCGGTTCCACCCAATTCCACCGCCGGAACATCCTTCAACGCGCCTCCAAACTTTGCAAAAGGGGTTCGCGCCCCTCCCAATACAACGGTTTCCGACATCCTAATGCACCTCCATCAAGTTTGGCCTAGATTCCAACTGAGCGCTCGTTCGGTTTTGGTCCATGTGAAAACGCCTTCAATAGTTAGATTACTTGGTTTCTTCTATGTTGACAATGTTTTTCCTCGACTTGTAAAAGTACGAAATAGTGCGATATTACTTTTCATCTTAAACGTAACCATTTGTATAGACGAAAAATGGGTCAACAGGTGTTCATGCAGCAGGCTCCGTATACACCGATCTCATGAGGTCATATTAAGAGAAACCAGGGATGAAAGGGGTGAGGAGGACGTGTTTAAAAAAGGGAAGCGTCCCCTTCCTCTAAAGCGTAAAAAGCGATCGATTGCTCAAAAAGAAGTGGAACTCGATTCCTCTCTGCAAAAGAATATTGCGTATATCGAAGAAATGCTTTTTCACAGTGAGGAACTGAAAAAAAGAACGATCCGCTTCAACGACCAGGAAGGGGTCATCTTATACATCGAGTCCTTGACGGACACCAATTTGATCCGTCGGGAAGTGTTGCAGCCGCTGATTCGACAACAGGAAGGCGATTTGGAAGAGACCCTCCTCTCCGTGGATATCCAGAAGGAACGAAATTTGGCGAACGCCGTAGAAGCTGTCGTTGCAGGCGAATCGGTATTGATCCTGGATGGAAACCGGGAGTTTTTTGTCTTAAGCACCGCTGTTGTCCACAAGCGGAACCTAAGCGAACCGGAAAACGAAAGCGTCATCCGCGGACCCCATAACGGGTTTGTAGAACAATTGACCGTCAACCTGTACAGCATCCGAAAACGGATCGAGAGTCCTCATTTGACTGTCCGTTTTATCGAAGTGGGCAGAGTGACCAAAACGAAAATCGCCATCGTGTACATGCGGGATCTGACCAACCCGGACTTGGTCGAGGAAGTCGAGAGGAGAATTCAGTCCGTCTCTTCCGATGCAGTGCTGTCACCGGGTTTCATTCAGGAGTTTACCGAGGATAATCCCTACTCCCCCTTTCCCCAACACTTGAATACGGAACGGCCGGACCGAACGGTATCCAACCTGATGGAGGGAAGGGTGGCGCTTCTCGCGGAGGAAGACCCGACAGCTTTGATTGTGCCGGTCACCCTGTACGCGTTTTACCAAGCACCGGATGATTACAACAGCCGCTGGCTGATCGGCTCCTTTATACGGGTGCTCCGGTTCATGAGCTTTATGATCACGACTCACTTGCCGGCTCTGTATATTGCTACGATTTCGTTTCATCCTGAAATCTTGCCGATCGAATTGATTTTTACCATTAAAGACACATTGGAGCAGGTTCCCTTTCCGCCTTTGCTCGAAGCGATGCTGATGGAATTGATCTTTGAGCTGCTCCGGGAAGCCGGGGTCCGCCTTCCCAGCCGCGTTGGCCAGACCATCGGCATCGTCGGCGGTCTGGTCATCGGCGAAGCCATCGTGCAGGCGGGCCTGGTCTCCTATACGATGATCATCGTAGTCGCCCTGACGGCCATTTCTTCCTTTCTCGTACCCTCCCACGAGATGAGTTCGGCAACCCGCTTGCTGCGGTTCCCTTTGATGTTCGCCGCAGCCACCTTCGGTTACATCGGAATCAGTTTTGGTTTAATGATTATCTTCATTCATCTGTGCAAATTGAAATCCTTCGGCACGCCCTATCTCGCCCCCTTGGCTCCCCTTCGATTAAAGGACATGAAGGATGCCTTCCTGCGAGCACCGATTTGGAAAATGAACCAACGCCCCCACGATTCGCACCCGCAGCGAATGAAACAGGAAGCCTACTCAAGGGGATGGAAGCACAGTGATCCGGGAACAGAGTAGAATCACCCAGGGACAACTCACCTTTTTTATCCTACAGACGCAAATCGGAACCGGCATCCTCTCCCTGGCCCACGACGTCCAATCCGTGGCCAAGGGAGGAGGATGGATTTCCGTCTTGATCGCGGGAATCGCCGCGCAATTGATCATCCTGGTGATGTGGGCGCTGTTGCGCCGTTTTCCCTCCTCGACCGTGTTTGATTTTGCTTCCCGGATCACGGGCCGCTTTCTGGGGAAAGCGATCGCACTGGCTTATATTGCTTTTTTTTTAGTAGTCGGAGGAACCGTTTTGGTAAGGGCGGTCGGAATCATCAACAAATGGATGCTGACGGACACCCCCCGCTGGGCTCTGGTGGCTCTGGTGGCAGTGACGGCCGTTTACCTCGCCCGGGAAAACATAAGAACAATCGTCCGTTTTTATGTACTGGTCTCTCTGCTCATTCCCGTGTTTTTCTTTTTAATCTCTTACGGTTATCCAAAAGTCGACTACTTTAATTATTTTCTCCCCGTTCAGGAAGCGGGGTGGGGAAATATTGTGAAAGGTGCCAGGGAAGCGGTAACGGCGATGTACGGCTTTGAGATGCTGCTGGTGGTTTACCCCTTCGTGGAAGGGAAGGACGGGGGAAAGTGGAAGGCCGCCTCATCGGCGGTCGGCTTGGTCACCCTCTTTTACGCCTATGTGACGATTTCCTGCCTCATCTTTTTTGCACCGGAAGAAATCGCTCTGACCCCCGAACCCGTTCTGTTCATGTTAAAGACCTTTCAAGTCCCGGTAGTGGACCGTGCCGATCTGATCTTCCTGGCCATGTGGTTTCCCAATGTGGCCGCCTCCATCATCAGTTACATCTATGCCAGCGCCAACGGGTTAGGCTATCTCTTCCACCGCGGAAATCACAAAAAGGCGGTCCTCTACGCCGCTTTGATCTGCTCCGCCATCGCTCTTATCCCCCAAACTCCGGCAGATGTCGACACCTTGAGCAAGATGGTCGACAAGGTCACGTATGTCTTCATCGGGGGGTTGCCCTTGCTGCTATTGCTGCTGGCCATCCTCTGGAAAAAGAAAGGAGAACGAACGTTGTGAGAAAAGGGATCTGCTGGTTGATGATCACCTCGATTCTTCTATTGCTTCCGGGGTGCTGGGACCAGGATCTACTCAAAGACGCCCGCTTGATGACCGCTTTGGCCTTTGATCGTGCGCCCGGGGGAAAGCTGATGCAAACCGTTGTCATCCGGGATATGCCGCAAGCGGAACAGGGGGAACCCATTAGTGAAGTCCATTCTGCCATCGGAGATACTTCAAGGGACTCCACTCGATCTTTGGAAAAAAAAATCGCCGGCAGTTACCGCGTTTATAAAGCGCAAGTTGTTCTAATGGGAAAGTCTTTGGCCAAAACGGATATCTACCCTTATCTCGACGTTCTCTACCGGGATCCGAAAGATCCGATTTACGCCAAGTTGGTTGTGGTGGGCGGAAAAGGGGCCGACATCCTGCGGATGAAAAAGGCGGGGAACTTACTGATCGGAGAATTTCTGTTCCAACATGTGAAGAGCAAGGAGGAGTTGAGTATCGTCCCAGAGGAGAGCCTGGAATCGATCCGCCCGATCATGCTGGACCCGGGACGTGACTTTATCCTGCCCTACATCGAGAAAAAAGGCGATGAAATCATCGCCGACCGGTCGGCGATGTTCCATGGCCACCGTTTCACCGGTACCCTCGATACCGAAGAGAGCACCCTGTATTTACTCGGTATGGGAAAAGAGGGGACGGTTGCCCGGTTCACTGAAAAAGTGAATCCCGGCAAATCGTCCAATCCGGCCAACTATATCACCATCGACGTGGCAAAGGCAAAACACCAATTGAAGGTGAAGGTCCGGCCGGACGGGGAAATCGATGCCACGATCGAACTGGATCTGGACGTGGCCGTTCCCGAGTATCCTCCCAACAATCTGGACGATGAAAAAGAGGTGGAACGGCTGAACGAAGCCCTGTCCAAAGCCCTGACCAAAAAGGCGGAAAACATGATCCGGAAAATGCAGAAAGCCCGCTGCGACGCCTTTGGCGTCGGCAGACAGCTGATCGCCTACCATCCCGAGGTATGGAAGAAAAAGAAGTGGTCACGGGACTATCCCAAAGTCCGATTTCATTCAAAAGTGAAGGTGGAGATTACGGGGAGCGGGATTATCAGTTAGATCCATCCATATCGACATTCACGGCTTGTTTCCCCACGAAGAACAACCCGAGAGTGTGATCTAGTGCCCCTTCAGGTAACTTCGATCTGTTTTTCTTGGCCTTTACGCGGACAAGTCGGTCGGCTTGGTTTTCCGTCTTCGCTCCATGCGTGGCAGAGTCGACTCCGCCGGAAAACCAAGCCTCCCTCCACGTAAACACGATCGATATTGGTAGAAGGGGCACTAGGTTTATTTCACACGAAAAGTGACCCCTTGGTTGTCTCCAGGCTACGGGGATCACTTTTTTTCATGGTTTTCCAAATGAATTAGACTACCTATACGACTTGCATCACCCCTTCCGTTACGCCAACCTGAAAGAGAGGAAGGAGCCGAATTCATAGCGCAAATGATAAAAGATCAAACGGATCTGAGAGAGGAAGAGACGAAAAAATGCGATCCTCTGAGGAAATCGAGGCCGTTTGGCGAACATTTGACCATCATCCGATGGAGACTTTGACCAAAGCCTGGTGGATGACCCAAGCACCGAAAGGGATGCGGCAACGAAGTGTGACGATGATGGAATCCCACCGGAAGTCCCTGGGGACATCGGGAAACTGTTACGATCTCACTCTGTGGCTGCTGTACGCACTGCAGGAAGCGGGAGTGGAGGCTGAACCCGTGGGACACGGATGGTTTACCTCCCGCGCCCATGCCGCTGTCTTAGCCAAGGATAGGGTTGGAGCCGAATGGTTATGCGACCTGGGGGACCAATGGATCCAGCCGGTGCCGGTAGATGCGGAGCATGAGGCTTTCCCCCGGAAACCGACAGCCGGTCTTTTTCCAGGAGCGTCTGTTTCCCTCTCCCGAAACGGAAATGCACTTACCGTGTGCTATCATCGCCATGGCGGCAAGAAAAGTGATCAAACCTATAACCTGTGCCCGGTTGATCGGGATACATTTTCCCGGGCCTGTGCATGGTCCCAGGATCACCTGAAGAAGCGTCCCCTTCTGGAAATCCGGATCCCTTGGGAGAAAGAGACGGCTTTGTGGGAGTGGGACGGAAACAAGGCCGTCCTCTCCACCTCCCGCGGGCTGGTCCGGCTTGATTCCCCATCCACCGCTACCCACTGGCCGAAACAGATCCATGACGTCGCAGGCATCGATCCCCAAGTGGTAACGAAAGCACTGGAGGTGTATGACAGGATCAGGAAAACCGGCTGACCGACCGATGCCGCATACTCCCCACCGGGATCCCTGGTTATCATCAAAAAAACCGGACAGGGTTTCTGGTATTATCCCCGTCCGGCGTGCCCCGATGTTTGGCGGGGCTTTTATTTATCTATAAGCCAAAGCCTTGGCCTTATCCTTTATTATTAAATGTTAAGTAGTTGTGATAAGGGCCCACCGTATAAGATGTCAAACCACAGTAACGTAAAAATGAGGAGCGAGAAGTATAAATACCTATGACGACGGGAGTCCCAATTTTTATAGATGTGAAAACAGACAAACACTACAATTACGATAGACCAATATAGAAAAAACACGCCTCCATAAGCGAACGCCAGTAAACATCCCAATGCAAGCAAAGTATTTACGATAAATTCTAGTATTTTCAACTTGTATCCTCTCCCTTTAAAGGTATCAATAAAATAGTAAACCCTTTTAGATTAAACAACAAGTGGTAAAAACACTAACCTCCCTCTATCTTGCACATATGAGGGAGGGTAAGTTTTACCGAATTAAGGACAACGGCTTCTTCCTGTATATGAAACGACACCAGTTTTTATGACCTTAGTTCTTTTCTTGTTTGCGTATAAATTACTTACCCTTTTCATACAAGGGTTCAATTTAGGACGACCTGTTTTTAGATAGGTAACTGTTTTGTAATAAATAGTGTCTGTCTTAAAACCGTATGCGGCAGCTGCCAGACTTGTGACCAATCTTGCTGTAACCGGTAATTTTGTAATGTAAGATATAACTATCCCTATATACGCCACAGTCCATTTTTGTGGTTTATTGGACCCGTAGCTCGTACTTTTATACTTCCATGCCGCGATATCTATCAATCCATCTTCCTTTACTTCTGTTACATCTTCTCCGAGATCCAACACAGTGCTTTCATTAGTCATTTTTGACACTGTTGTGACCTTACTTTCCTCTGTATTCAATGAAATGACAAGGTGATCCTTCTTCTCATACCCGTTGGCACTTTGATTTTTCTCGTAAATATGACTTGTTACCTCTGTACCATCCTCGTTAAAAAATTCAACGTTTTTATACTGTTTGTTATCCTTGGTATACGTGTATTCCAGTTTTTCCTCTGTCTGAGTGATAAAAACCAAATCAGTGATTTCGGGAATCTCTTCTGAATAGTAATTCCCTATATTGTCCAGAAGAACGTCCTTATAACTTTGATCCTTTGGTGTCTGTGTTGCACTTGCCAGAGATGGATGGACCACGAGTGTCATGAGAAGTGCGAATGCAGTAAATACAGAGACAGCTTTTCTCAAAACTCATCACTCCTTAAATTTGGTTTTTCTTGCAGGCACATCCTAACATAGACAGACAAAAAAATGAATACTTATTCAGTGTTTTAAAACTTTCATCTTTTTCGACGTGATTCGACACAAAAACCAGCCTTTTTCGCCTCGATTTCAGCCCATGTTTTAAAACCTGTATTTCTATTCGGCATGATTCCAGACACCAAAAAACCGGACAGAATCATCTGTCCGGTTTGGTATATTTTCAGGAGATGGATCGTTTAGAAAAGCAATTCGTCGGGGTCCGGCCCGACACGGCGATTTTGGTTGAGAGCGTCGATCTGATCCATCTCATTGCGGGAAAGTTCAAAGTCAAACAGATCCGCATTGGACCGAATCCGGTGTTCCTTGACCGATTTGGGGATGGTAACCACCCCGTTTTGCAAGTCCCAGCGCAACACCACCTGAGCCGGATTTTTCCCGTGCCGTTCCGCAACCTTTTTGATCACGGGTTCATCCAAGATCGCTCCCTGCATCAGCGGGCTCCAGGCTTCCAGCTGAATCCCTTTGTCCCGGCAAAAAGCCAGCAGTTCTTTCTGGGCCAGACGGGGATGGTATTCCACCTGATTCACAGCGGGAATGGTATCCGTACGCCGGAGTAGCTCCTCCAGATGGTGAATGTTGAAATTGCAAACACCGATGGCCCGGGCTTTGCCCTCCTGCTGAATTTTTTCCAGGGCGCGCCAGGTATCGACGTACCGGTCTTTCCCCGGCCAATGAATCAGATACAGATCCACATAGTCCAGTCCCAGACGGGCGAGGCTTTCATCGATGGCGTTCAGAGTCTTATCATACCCCTGGTCATCGTTCCACACTTTGGTGGTGATGAACAGTTCCTCCCGGGGAACACCGGCTGCCCGGATCCCCCGGCCAACCCCCTCTTCGTTCCCATATATCTTGGCGGTGTCGATGCTGCGGTATCCGCAGCGGATCGCCGTTTGGACAGCCTCCTCCACCTCGCCGCCCTGCTTTACCTTCCACACTCCCAATCCCACCCAGGGTATTTCAACGCCGTTGTTCAATGTGACGGTATCCCCCAGTTTCCGCGGCAGGCCCACAATGATTCCTCCTTCCATTATGTAAAGTCCTTACTTTATACCACGGAGCCGCCGTTTTCACACCTGGCTTTAAAAAAACAATAAAATGTGACTATACTCCAAAACGACAAAAAACCCGCGGTTTTTACCGCGGGTTTCCTTTTTCTTTAATCTTTAATGCACGCCGTCGGCAACCGGGGCCGGTTTGTCGGCAAAATCGATGGAGAGGGACAACACTTCGGCCACGTCCATCGTCTTCACACTTTCTTCTACTTCCTTGGCCTTGGTACCGTCGCTCATCATGGTTAAGCAATAAGGGCAGCCGCTGCCGATCAGGCTGGGGTTGGTGGCGAGAGCCTGCTCGGTCCGGGCGGTGTTGACCCGCACACCGGCATCCTCCTCCAGCCACATCATGCCGCCCCCGGCTCCGCAGCACATGCCGTTCTCCCGGTTGCGTTCCATTTCCACCAACTCGATGCCCGGAATGGAGCGGAAGATGAAGCGGGGTGCATCATACTCCTCGTTGTAACGGCCCAGGTAGCAAGAGTCATGGTAGGTGACCCGCTCCTTCACCTCTTTGACCGGCTTCAAACGGCCTTCCCGGATCAATTCGGCTAACAATTGCGTATGGTGAACGACTTCCACATCTTCCAAGCCGAAATCGGGGTATTCGTTTTTAAAGACGTTGAAGGCGTGAGGATCAGCCGTCACAATCTTTTTCACGTTGTGTTTTTGGAACAGGGCGATGTTGTCCATTGCCAGCTGCTGGAATAAAAATTCGTTCCCCATACGGCGGGCGGTATCACCGGAGTTTTTCTCCTTCTTGCCCAGGGTGGCGAATGAGACCCCGGCATGGTTCAACAGCTTCACCAGATCCCACGTGATTTTTTGACTCCGGTTATCATAGGATCCCATGGAGCCGACAAACAGGAGATAATCAAATTCCTTCTTCTCCTTCACTGTCGGAGCGTCAATCCCTTCTTCCAACCCTTCCTTCCACTTTTCCCGATCCTTGCGGCTAATCCCCCAGGGATTCCCCTGCCGCTCGATATTTTGGAAAGTACGGGTGGCTTCCGCGGGCATTTTCCCCTGGGTCATCACCAGATGACGCCGCATGTCGATGATTTTGTCCACATGCTCATTGGAGACGGGACAGGCATCCTCACAGTTGCGGCAGGTGGTGCAGGCCCACAGCTCTTCCTCAGTGATCACATCGCCGATCAACTGAACCGGGTAATCGTAGGAGCCGTCCTCTTCTTTGGTGGCGGCCACTTCCGTGGCAGCGTTAGCCCCGCTGAACGCATATGCTGGCATCCAGGGGGAGCGGGAAGTGATGGCTGCTCCTTTTTCTGTCAGATGATCCCGCATCTTGACCAACAGATCCATCGGGGAAAGCATCTTGCCGGTACCGGCGGCAGGACAGACATTGGTGCATCGGCCGCACTCCACACAGGCGTACAGGTCGACCAACTGATTTTGATCAAACTGTTCGATTTTGCCCACACCGTATTCCGTCAGCGACTCATCTTCAAAATCGATCGCTTTCAGTTTGGACGGGGGGTCCTGCCGTTTCAGAAAGACATTGAGCGGCGCCACCAGCAAATGAAAGTGTTTGGACTGGGGCACATAGACCAAAAAGGTTAGCACCACCAATGCATGCATCCACCAGAACACGTAAAACATCACAGCCGACGCCAATTCCGGCATCCAGGCAAAGGGCATGGCCAACAGAGAAGAGATGGGCAACGCCCAGGACGGTTCGATTCCCAGCCACACCAATTCAAAGGCGGTGCTCATCAGGATGGAGAACATCAGAGAAGTCAAGAAAAGGATCACCAGTCCCGCCTTCCAGCCTCTTTTCAGGCGGGCCAACTTCTCCACATAACGACGGTAAAACGCATATAGGGTGGCCAACAGCACGGAAAAGACCGTCAGCTCCTGAATGAAAGTAAAAGCCGGATAAGCCGGGAGCGGCAGGTGACTCCCCGGAGACAGCCCTTTGTAGAACAGATCGATCGCACCAAATTGGATGATGATGAAACCGTAAAACATCACCACGTGCATGATGCCGCTTTTTTTGTCTTTCAACAACTTCTTTTGACCGAACACTTGGACCAATACTTCATGAAGGCGCGCCTTCATATCCGTAGAGAAATCCGCCTGTCTTCCCAGCTTCACATAGGTATAACGGGCATACACGACACGGGCGAACAGATAAAACGCGTAACCGAACGCCCCGATAAACAGGATGAGGTTCACCAATTGCCATACCGACACTCTATTCACACCCTTCTGTACAGATTGCATCGCGCATCTACGACGTTCCGGGAAAGACCGCTTTCCTCGATTCGTTTTCCAATCCATTTGACAGCGGTTTCACACCACCCATGCTGTCATGGATATATGCCTTTGTGAAACATTGTAACACAAAATGAGTGGGTATTCATTCATTTATTTCCGACTGGCCCTTTCTTTATCTTTCGACTCGAATTGGAACCATTCCTCTTTCAGAAATCCCGTAACGTCCATGGCCTTTCCTTTGGGAGCATGCCATGGCTCATGCAAAGAAAAAATCCGCCCGGCGGGGACGGATCCATGGCAGGCGTTTAGGACCGTGGTGTAGCCGCACCCCTGTCCTGAACGCCTAGTATAACAGATGGTATCACAGGCAACCTCTCATGACCAGATTAGAATATCATTTATAAAAATCCATAATCATCGATGATAAAGCAATCATTCCCTCGGGTTGAAACGAGGATCCTCATTTTATTTATAGTAGCGAGGGAGTGTTTCTGCAGTCTAAATTTATGAAAGTGCTAACATTTCCGGCATACAGAGAAAGAGGAGCACTTGCTCGGGAGTCTGAACAGGCTTCCCCGGATGGACTTCTATTCCGGGCGCTTCATGATGGCCTTTTTGCGAACGGGAGTCTGCAGCACTCTTCATGGTTCACTTTTTATACAGGAAGGAGATTAGAGAATGGAAGAAACCGGATGAAAAGGACTCCTCACTCGTTTTTTGGATTTCATAGAACGGGTGGGAAATGCTCTGCCACACCCAATCGCTATCCTCGCCTTGTTGGTCATCTTGGTTTCCGGTGTGCTTTCTGCTGTCCGCTGATGACGTATTTCGCCATTATTATCGCCTTCGCTCAGAAATATGATAAAAAGACGGGGATTGGAACCCTCATTTCCACCATGTTGCCTTACTCCATCGTCTTCACCATTGCGTGGACCATCATGTTGATCGTGTGGATGTTCTTCGGGATCGACCTGGGTCCCGGCTCTCCGATTGAATACCGGGGATGATGAGGGTCCTATCCAAAAAACCGCTTGGCCCAACCGGCGAAGCGGTTTTTTTATTCCCCCCTCTCACACCTCTTCCGGGGCTTCCATTCCCAAAAGATGAAGCCCTTCCTTTAACACGATCGCCACAGCGGAAACAAGAGCCAGGCGTGCCTCTTTTCCTCCATCCTCCTGCAAGATGTGTACGTGGGCGTAATAGTGGTTAAATGCTTGGCCCAGCTGGAGCAAGTAACGGGCGATTCGCGATGGGTCCCGATAGTCAAAGGCTTGTGCCGCCACTGCCGGAAAATCACTCAGATACGTAACCACCCGCCAGGATTCTTCCATCACCACGGGCAATGACAACGATCCGGGCACCACGTTCGCCGCCTTTCCTTTTCGCAGCAACGAACAGGCCCGGGCATGGGTATATTGCAGGTATGGCCCTGTCTCCCCATCAAAATGGAGCATCTGATCCAGGGAAAACTCCACATCATGGAGGCGGTCATGTTTCAAATCGTGAAAGATTACCGCCCCGATTCCCACCTGACGGGCGGTTTCCTCCGGATCGGCGAGGGTGCCGTTTTTCTGCTCGATCAGCTTTTGCGCCCGTGCCACGGCTTGTTGCAGCACCTCTTCCAGCAACACCACGTTCCCTTTTCGGGTGGACATTTTCTTGCCGTTCTGCAGCATCATGCCAAAGGGAATGTGCTCCATGCGATCCGCCCAAACATGTCCCATTCGCTTCAATACAGCGAACACCTGGCGAAAATGGACGGCTTGCTCCCGTCCAGTCACATACCAGGCATAGTCAAAGCCAAAGGTTTCCCGGCGATAAAGCGCCGCCGCCAGGTCCCGGGTCGCATACAGCGTGGCCCCATCGGATTTCGTAATCAGGCAAGGGGGCAAGCCCTCCTCTGTCAAATCCACCACTTGCGCCCCTTCTGAATGACGCAACAGCCCCATTTCCCGCAAGGCATCCACCACCGGTCCCATGCGGTCGTTGTAAAAGGCTTCCCCATGATCATGGTCGATGGTGACTCCCATCCAGTCATAGATGCGGTGAAATTCCCGAAGCGATTCCTTCCGGAACCAATGCCAAAGGTGCTGTGCCTCGGAATCGCCGTCCTCCAGCTTCTTGAACCAGCGGCGTCCTTCCTCTTCCAACTCCGGGTTTGCCGTCATCTCCTCATGGAAACGGACATACAGCCGCAACAGCTCTCTGATCGGATCCGCCTTTACCGCTTCCTCTGACCCCCAGCGGCGGAAAGCGGCGATCAGCTTGCCAAACTGGGTACCCCAATCCCCCAGGTGGTTCACCCCTTCCACGCGAAACCCCTGCTTTCGTGCAATCCGTACAAGGGAGTGTCCAATGACGGTGGAGCGGAGATGCCCCATGGAAAAGGGTTTGGCGATATTGGGGGAACTAAAATCGATGACCACCGTTTTTCCCTCTCCACGATAAGAAGACCCGTATGAGCCCTGCTCGTGAAGAATGCGGGATAACACCTCCTGAGTGACCCGCTCCCGATTGAAGCGGACGTTGACATATGGACCGACCGCTTCCACCTGTTCCCACTTGGGATGGGAGATCTGTTCGGCTAACATTTGAGCGATTGCTTGCGGAGGTTGCTTCCATTTTTTCGCCCATCGAAAACAGGGAAAGGCCACATCCCCGTGAGCGGGATCCCGCGGACGCTCCAATAAGGCTTCCACCTCCTCGACAGAAGCCTCTCTTTTGGAAGCAGCGGCAATCGCACGGGCGAACGCTTTCCACTCCTGTTTCACCTGACACCCATCTCCTTTCATCTAAAAAAACCCGCCTCTTCTATTATGAAGAGACGGGTTTGTTCCCGCGGTACCACTCTCATTGCCCCCTTGGAAGGAGACCGCTTTCAACCATAACGGAGGCATAACCGGCCGCTCCTACTTAGCCGAAGCGTATCGGCTGTTTGAAGAAGCATCTCGGGAGTCCGCTTCCTCCCCGGTTCCGCCGCAGGCTTCCACCCTCCCCGCGTCGCTGTCGCTTTCCCGTGGAATACTCTCTCCCTCATCGACGATTTTTGTAAAATTGAAACTAGGTTAGCACAAACGAATCACGGGGTCAACTTCCATTCTCCCTGGCGATAAACGGGATGGATCCCGATCAGCCGTGCCTCGACATCCTACCGTTTAATATCCACCGTATCCCCCGCCTTCACATGATCCCGTACAAACGAAAGGACACTTTCACGCTTCTGGAACGCGTGCTTCTGTTGACCGTTTACCGACACCCGGATCCACTCATCCGCAGGCTTAGGATCCGATTTTGCTTTCGTCTTCAGCCCTTCCGTCCGAGCGATGGCATCCGCATGGGCCGCCGCCACCTCCGCTAGGAAAGACGACTTCTTCAAAAGAGCCGCATCCTTCTTGGCATCGATAAACAAGTTTTCCGTCAGACAGGCTTTCATGCGGGTGGCGCGCACTACATGGATGCGGCGGCTGGCTGCCTGTGTATCCACCTTTCGTCCCCGATCCCGCATGCTGTATTTCTTCAATACCGGTGCCATCGCCTGGTGGATGTTCCGCTGCAGCAAACCCGCACTCCGGGGATGAGCGTTGGGAACCACAAAGGACTCAAATCCCGTCCCGCCTCCCGCGTTGACATGGATGGAGACAAAACAGGCCGCCTTTGCTTGATTGGCGATGTCACACCGTTTCTGGAGGGAGACGAATTGATCCCGATCCCGAGTCAGGATCACCCGGTGGCCGCTGTATTGATCGTTGAGTTCTTTTCGAACCCGCTTGGCAATGTCCAGCACCAGTTTTTTTTCCTGAAGTCCATTCGCCACGGCTCCCGGATCCTTTCCCCCGTGACCCGGATCCAATACGATCACCTTTGTCATAAGGACTTCACCCCCTGTTTCACGTTTTTCGGGCCGCTGTACAGTCCCACACTGGCAAGCCCCATCACGATCCCCACCAGGATACCGGCGTAAAGATCATCAGGGACTGCATAGATGACCCCTGCCGCCACTCCCAAAACCAGGGCGAGCAGGGGAGCAAACTTAGCGGGAAAGCCGACACGTTTGGCCAGCGACACCAGAGAAGTGACGACCGCAATTAAAACTGCATCATCCATTCCTACCATCGGATCACCCTCCCAATCCCAATTGTGCAAAATAAAAAAGCGCAGCAATCGCGCCTCCGATCAACCCGGTCATCACTGCCACCAACAGACGGGTGATGATCTCGCGGTTTCCATCCGCCACCCTTCTCGCTTCCTTCGCCGCTTTCATGGCCCCCTCCGCTTTCTCCAACGCCTTTCGACTGCGCTCATCCGCCCGGATCGACGCCTCCACTTTGGACTCCAAGACGTCCATCCTCGATTCCATGCGGCTTTCCAAGCGATGAAGCGACTTCACCACCTCCTGTTGGGCTTCAAACATCTCTTTGTGAGAAATCACCACCCCGTCCCTCACCCCGTCACCCCCTTTATTCCGGATCGAGACGTATCATCAACGTTCAAAAAAGCTTTTAATGTCCAAGGACGCATCCAACTGGAGTGAACCGTTGGTACGAAAATCCACCGTGTTCCACCGGCCGATCTGCAAATAGTTTCCTATCTCCAACTCTCGTTGCACCGCGTTTGAGCTGTCCACCGGGGTTCCGTTCACGGTAACGGTGATGCTGCTAGACAGCGGATCCTCCGTCTCTCCTTCCGCCTCGGATCCCTCCCGAAAAAGACGGGCATAGTTGATCCGGGTGATCGCGGAATCCAAGCGGAAACGCAACCGCGCCGTTTCGGTGCCGCCGATCTCGTGAGAAAGGGCATAATTGGCCGTAAACACAAAACCGCGGTCATACAACGTGGTTTTCAATCGGTCCTGAATGCCGGTAACGATATCGGCCCAGGTTCGTTTTCGCTCCGACAACTCAATCCCGATCTCATGCCGTTTGCCCTCATCCCAATTTCGTGACACTTTGACCAGCCGCTCCTGAATGTCCAACCCCATTTGCGGATGGTGAATCCGGATCTCATCGCCCACTTCCGGAACCCGGCCTCGATAGGGCCGTTCCCCCCATTCATCCCGCCACTGTGATAGATCGATCATCGCGGTTTCATAAGCGACAGAAGGATGTTTATGTTCTTCCAGGCGGCGTTGAGCCGCCCTTCTCAGTGTGTCGGGGTTTTTATAACGTTCATCCTCCCACACCTGCTCGATCACGCCGTAATCCCGGACGGTATCCGCCTCCAGGTACTCCACCCCTCCGTTGACCGAAGCGATCGTCACCCGGTTTTCTCCTTCGCCTGCTCCCAGCGGGATGATACGAGTGAAATGCTCGGTCGTATCGGACAGAAAACGGATAAATCCCATGTTTTTCTGATACCGGATCTCCGGACCGATATCGCCTTGCCGTCGAACCCAATGGAGTGTCAGCTCATCCGGGTCCACGTAAATGTCTCCGCCCAGTGTATCCCGCAGAGCGTGTATGGCATCGAGGAGGGGTTCTCGGGAAAAGTCGATGGAAATTTCTTCGGCCATTTCCACCGTTCCCAGGCGAATCAACGGTTGCAGGTTTAATAACTCTTGCAGAATCACCCATGCACGGGTTCGTGAGTAAGAGCGCACACCCACGTTGTATCGGGAGAGGTGATGCATCACCCCGTAACATTTGACATGAGCGGTCCGATCCCCGGAGCTCTCCTCACTCCGTTCAATCTGATAGGGCTGCCCGGTAAACCAATAGCGCCCGCCTTCTTCCCAGCGAATAAAGGTTTGATGTTGCAAAAAAGACAGGGCATCATTCTGCCGGAAGGACAAAGACTCGATCTCCAAGGATTCCATCGCCATCGAAAATTCAAATTCGCCGGATTGGTTTAGCGCATTCGTCTGCTTATTATCCCAGGTGTCCCAGATCCGTCCGATCGGATTTAAGTTCAAATCACATACTTCAATCATCCGGATGCCCTCCTAGGTACGGTTGCCGGCCGTCGTCACCGTACGCAATCCATTGTCTTGGATGGGGGAGGCCTGACCACCGTTGAGAGCATCGTTGTTGGTAACCATATTGTCTTGGCATGTATTGGTGACTCGGATTCCCCACTCGGGAAACCCCCCGGACCTTCGCACCGTGTTTTTCTGAACATTATTCCGATGGGAGCTGGTCACCAGAGAGAGGTTTCCCACTCCTGCACCGCTTCGTCCATTGCCGTGAGCCAGATTATCATGGACCACATTATCGTTGCTGCTGTTTAACACAATCCCGTTTTGCTGGGCATGATAGACGATATTTCCGCTTACCTGGCTGTTATTCATCCCTAGTACGGAGATCCCTTGGTTTCCGGCTTCCCGAATCAGATTGCCGCGGATAATTACTCGGTCCGTGTATTCCACATAAATTCCGTTAACCGCTGTGGAATCCACCACATTTCCCTCGATAATCACATCGTGGATGGAAACCCCGCTGTCGCCGTTGACCCAGATGCCGTGCCCCAATGACGGGTCGGTTGTTTTGGTGATGGTATTTCCCTGGATGACGTAAAACCCGCTCGGACTGGCATCCACTCCAATCCCGGGCCGCATTTCGATCGCCATCCGGACGTTTTCAAATGTGTTCCCGATGACGGCTGCATGCTTATATTGATAGCCCCGAATCGCCTGCCCGGTCAGGTTCCGAAAGTGGTTTCCAATGATCCGGATGTTGGTGTGAAACACTCCAGCCGTGGCACTGTGGCTACCGACTCCCCGGTTCCAATCCTCAAACGTACAGCCGGTGATCAAGATATTGTCACAGGGCGTGTCGTCATAGTTCCCGTAATACGGGAACTGAGAAGCGCTTTTCGCCAGATCCAGCTGCACCGCCTCTGTAAACCGCACCCCCTGGAATCCCTTAAACAAACAATGGATCACAGAAGCGTTTTGGACAGCGTTAAGCTCGATGCAGTGACTGTTGTAATTGTCCAACATCCGGGTATCCCGGATGACGATGTCTTTGGCGTGACCAAACATGATATGGGTAAAGGAAGAGGGGAATTGGGTTCCGTTTCCATTCCAGGTGCCTCCGCAGATCTCTACATGCTGAACTCCGTCATACTCGTCCACGTTTCCAATCCCCGAGATGATCATCGGGGAAAACGCCCCCGCCCGGATGATCGCAACCTGTGAGGACAATTTCAACCGTGTATAACTGTAGATCCGCAGAGGGGCCTTAATGGCATAACTCCCGTCCGGAACATAGACTTCCCCTCCGCCATATTCCCGGGCTTTATCCAATGCCGCCTGGATGGCGGCGGAATCATCCGTCACCCCGTCTCCCGCAGCCCCGTACTCCCGTACATTGATGATTTTCAGATCCCGATTCTCCAACTCACCCAGTCGATTTTGCGTCTCCACGATTTGTTGTTCGGCATGTTCCACCCGGGCATCGGCGGTTTCCCCGATATATTGGAATGTAGTGGAGGAACGCAGTCCGATCACTTCACCATCCGTCGTTCCTCCCGCTTCCAGGACATCCAAGCGGTTTTTCAAGTCCGTGTTCCGGTCGGCATTGTAGTTAAATTTCTCCTTCCAATCAACCAGTGTGTCTCGGTTCTCAATCTTCCGATATGCTGGCATCAGTTCTCCCCCTTTAGATCAACCGCTTCCGGTTTTTGATGATCAGCTTTCCTTCTCTTTCTGAGGTGAGAGTTAGCCCCACTTGATACAAACGGTGGAGTTTTGTCGCGTCATATGTCTGGAACCGGACCCGATACCGCAGCCTGGCCCCGGTCAAATCGGTATCCGGACCAATTCCGGGAAGGGTCCCGTCATAGGCGACCGGCTCAAACATCGTCCACTCCCCTCCGAGAAACAAACTGGATTCAAAGATCACGGAACCCCCCGCACTCTGCTCGAAATCCAGCTGCCCATGCCGAATGGTTCGATCCGTGGAAATATCCAACGAAGCAGACGTATATTCCCCACCCGATTTCGGCGTCATCTCTCGATTCGGTAAAAGGAGATAGGAAGTGATCCCGTCCGCTTTCGGTTCCCGTTGGATATCATAGGGAAGCGGTGCAGCAGTGGTAATCTTCACGCTGTTGATCTTGTGGTTCCATTGCAGCAGTCCGTCACGGTGACCGATTTGAAACTGATCGGCCGTTTCCAGATCCAGCGGATGGTTGGTAAGACGGGCATCGGTCCCGTCCGTTTGCTGAGCGATCTCTCCGTCCAGGTATACCTCCATGGTGTGATTCTGCCATCGTACCTCCCAGTAATGCCAACCCGCCTCTGGAGTCAATATTTCAAACAACAAACCATCCGTCGTTTCCACATTCATGGTTCCATTGTCCCGCCGATTCAACTGAAGACCGCTCCCCGGCGGGGTCAGCTGCCACAAACAGCCCCTTCTGTTGGACCCATCCTCATATGCCCATACGCCGATCGATCCTTCCCCATTGTGAAAGAGACCGGTATTTTCCACTGTCAACGTTTCCGCCGCTTTTGTTCCATCGCGGTGCCATCCCCAGACATGCGGCGTCTTGGTGAGCATCGGCATGACGGCTTCGTATTCACAGTTTTGGCGTTGCGTGCCGCCGTCGTATAGGACATAAGCCCGAACAGAAGCCGTATTTGCAGGGGCGACAGCGGTAACGGAATAGCTGTCAAACTCATCACTCAGCTGTGAGGTGACATCGTTGGTCACAGCGGAATTGCTGATAAAGGTTTGACTGCTGTCATAAAAAGACAGGCGCAATTCCGCATAATCCACCGCCCCCGCTTTTCGAAGAAAAGTCTGAAGGGTAATGGTTTCACCGGGAGCGGCTGCGACGCTTTGATACAGCCAAACCCGGCTCTTCCCTGCATCCGCTGAGGCCTGTAGGGTTCGTGCCACTCCCTGATTGTTGCCGGTTGGGGAAATGCCGGCAGATGTGACCCAAGTGGACAGGCTATTCCAGTCCGCATGGGAAAGGTGCTGGGTGACTGCCTCTTCTATCCGGATCGCCTGCCGAAACCGGCCCTCTGTCAAACGCGGTTGATCCGGCCCCACTTCGGTTCCGTCGTCATGGTAACCGTCGGAAGGGCGTAAAAAAGCAGGTGCCGCCCGGATTCGTGATTCCACCGCCCCACCCGTTTCCGTGTCCCCGCCGATTCTCAAGTTTTGCATCTCTCCAGCTCGAAAATCATTTTCCGTATCGTGAATGATCTTTTTCACCACTTCATCCGGCTTGTGGTAATGAAGACGCAACAACTGATACCCGTGGGGAATCACCACTTGATCACCGGTGAGAAGGACACTTTGATCCGTTCCATTTTCCCGTGCTTTCAGCGTGTTAAAATCCAGCTGGATCTTCCGACGGCTTCGGCCCTTATACATGGCGGTGGAATCGCCAGCCAACACGGTGGGATAATCCACCCCATTCAGTTCGAGGACGGGAGAAAGATCCATCCCCTCGTTAAAATATGGAATCACCGCCGTAGAGCCGGTCAGGTCATATTCAGTCCGAACCGGGACAATCGGCATCTGAAAATGGATATCCCGATTATCCGGGTGAATCTCGTCGTCCCGCCACCGCCGAAAAGCGTAATTCCGGTGCAGCTGCACCGATATCTCAACCGTTCCGAGCTGCCGATGCTGCCCTTTTGTGGGAAGCTGGACCACCTGCGCCACATAAAAACGATCATCCTCTTCAGCCAGGATGATCCTCAGCGGCAACCGGGAATGGTACAGTTTGTTGGCGAATTTGGTTAAGTCGTTGTGATAATCCCGCCCGCGGTACACATAAGAGAGGGAAAAGGAACGCTCTCCTTGTTGCGGTTGAAAAAACAGCGGGTCACTACCGGGGATCGGCGTGGATTCCATTTCCAGCGCGATTCGATCCAGCTCGACCCAGCCGACCTGGCGGAAGGAAAAGTCAAGAGAATCAAATGATCCGTCACGGCTTTCAAAGATCGTCCCTTGCATCTTATCTCACCCTTCCCATGGACGCCTGCAGATCCAGGGTTAATTCCCGGCGCACCGTCGGCATGATTTTTTCTCCATCCAGTGAGATGTGGATCTCCATCGGCTGCCGGATCGAAGGAGGAGTCGATCCCGCCTCATTCTGTCCGACGATCGCCAGGGTAGACGCCACATCGGTTGCCGCCGTGCGCACATCGGGAACACCCGCTTGAATCCCTGCGGTAAACATCTCCATAAAATTGGGGGCCCAGCGATGGGACGTACGTCCCGGTCCCCGTTTTGTCGGGGAGGAGAAGCCGAGGAAATCACCGACCACTCCAACCACGTCCCCCACCACCCCTGACAGCTTGCCCAGCATCCCTTTAATCCCGTCGATAAACCCTTTAATCAGATTTTTCCCCCAGGTAACAGCCTTAGCAGGAAGACCGCCCAGCATGTTGTTAAATGTGTTTACTATGCCTTTCAAGACATTCCCCGTAGCGGTCCGCAAGGTATTTAACGCTCCCCGCCAATCTCCCGTGATCAACTGGGCGACCGCCTTGACAATCCCCATGATCGCGGTCAGAGCCGTGGATATAAACCCTTTAATCCCGTTCCATACGAACATCGTCACCGCCTGGATCAGCATCCAAGCCATTCGGATAGTTCCCGCAATCGCCGCCATCACGACGGAGATAAAAGGTTGGATCCATCCCCACACCCGCCGCACCGCAGCCATGATAAGCTCGCCATTCTCCTGCCAAAACGCTTGAATTCTTTGCAACTGGGATTGAAAAAACTCGGTGACCGCTGTCATCACGCTTTGAACAATTCCTTGGATAAAGGTGAGAGCCGTGTTAAAAGCCTCTTTGATCGCTAACCAGACCGTGTCCACCACCTCACGGAACCAGGAAAACCGATTATATGCCTGAATGAGCGCATATCCTAAAAGGGCGAATATGGCAAGGATAGCCACAATGGCCGCGACAATCGCCAACACCGGTGCCAGTGCCGACCACTCCGCGACCGCCAGGGCCACAAACGCGGAAGCCAAGCTGGCGATCACCGGCAGCAATCCCAATAAAACAATCATGAATGTTCCGGCAAATACCAAAAACGTCTGGATCGGTGCCGGAAGCTGATTAAACGCGTCCACAAAGTCCTTTACAACGTTAATCACCGTTAAAATGGCGGGCGCCAGCGCCTCCCCGATGTTTTCCTTCGCCAGATTCAATGACTCCTGCAACTGACCGAAGGCTTCATTCACTTCCGGACTGGCTGCCACCGACAATCCCAGCACCACCGTAATCGTTCCACCCACGGAAGTAGCCGCCGCCTTCAGCTGAGAATTCACCTTGTCCATCGCCTCGGACAATCCTTTGATCTTTTTATTGAATTCCACTTCATTGGAAGCAGTCATGTCTTTTTTTCACCTCTTCCTAACCGGAGATCTGTACCCGACTGTGGATGACAGTCAGTAATGATAAAAAGAAAAAAGGGGCGTAAAGCCCCACGCTGCTGACAAATCATGACGGGACGGTCGGGGTGGTTTTCCGCCTCCGCTCCAATGCGTGGCAAGTCGCTCGCCGGAAAACCACCCCTCCCTGTTTTAACCAGCCCAGTATCTTTGTCATCAAACTGAAGGTGTCAAGCCCCCTCATCCCTTCCTGGCCTCCATTAAGCGGGTGAACTGGCGTTCCCGCTCCTCCATGGCCATGTTTCGTTCCTTGCCCAACAGCTTTTTCACGGTCACCTTTTTCTTCAGATGAACGTTCATCAGATTGGCGGCATGCCAGGCCAGCCGGTGCATTTCGAGGTCCACCCGCTCCTGATATCCTTCCGTCAGATCCTGAAGTTCCAACGGTGTCAGGCGCCAAAATTCATCGGGCTTTAGGCCGAGCGGCCCGAAGGCGAGGCGTTTGGCTTCCGCCCAGTTCCATTCGGACCGCCCTTCCCGTTTTTTCCCCCACCTTGCGGAAACGCCGCTGTCAAAGCTTCCGTCACCTTCTCCGTAATCTCCTCGATCCGCGCCAGATCGATCAACTCACCTGTATCCCGCAGGGTCAAACCCGGATCTTCGTGGAGAAGGCCCGCCCACACCATCGCCCGCAGCTCCCGCATGCCGACGGTGCCGTCGTTTAGTTGCGTCACCGGTTTTCCGAGGGCGTCTTCCAGTTCGGAGAGGGCGTTTAGATCAAATTTCAATCGCCGTTTCTTATCTAAAGTCACATCTACAACCCCGCGCTGTTTGTTTGCCATGGTTCTCCTCCTTTAAGGTTTGGATCATTCCGGTATCAGACAAGCTTAAGCAGCCGTCACCTGACCGAGAGCACCGGAGCCCCGGAACGTGGCGGAGATGGAAACGACATCGTCGGCCGCATTGCTCACTTCCCACGAAGTGATGAAGGCCTGGCCTTCATACCCCTCATTGCCGCTCTCATCGCTGGGAAACAGGCGTACCATCACAGTTTCGCCCTGAACCAAGGCGCTATAGAGCTGATCTTGGCCCGCATCCGCGAGTAGATAAATGCCTTCCGCTTCCAGCTCCCACTCTTTTAATCCAGGGATATATTCCATCCACCCGTTACTGGAAAAACTACTGGCTTCTAGTTCCTCCTGACTGATGGTCAAAGTCGCCTCTCTCATCTCGGCGATCATTTGATAGGTATTGCCTTCGTCAACGGAAATGGATAAACTTCCTTTAAATCCGGGAATCGCTTGTGTCGCCATCGTCGAACACTCCTCTTATCATGGTTTTTTTAGTAGAGTAAACGGTAAGAGACGGTCCCTTTCCGATTGGGATGATCCGGGTTTGTACCCGCTTCACTCTCCATATAACGGCAAGGGATCTTTCCATTGTCGGCCCCGGTTAACTCCTGGTCCGCGAGCAGCCGGTTTAGATCATCCAGAATCCCGTTGGCCTCGCCAAATCCCGTCGTGTCGGACCAGATCACGAGCGTCACGGTCACTTCTTCCCTCAAACGGGACAAGGTGCGGATGGAAGAAGAACGAACCCCGCCGAATGCGATATAGGGAAGCGGCTGTCCCTCCGGCGCTTCATCGAACACCCCCGTCACCTTGGCCATCAACACTTCGTCTGAACGCAGACGAGTCAAAATCGTTTGCCGGATCGGCTCCAATGCACTGTACGTATGTGCCACCTCCTTGCGAATGAGAATACGAACATATGTTCGTATTCATCTGTAGGTGGTTTTCGTATGGCAGAGGGAAGAAACCGATGTCATGAAGGTTCAAACCCGTCATCTCGGTCAACGAACACGTTTCAATCCAGAGGAATCACCGGGATGCAGTCTTCCCTCTGCCACTGCCTGACGAAGCTTTTTTTCCGCACGCCTGACATAGGACTGAACGGTGGACTTGGAGCAATGCAGGAGGGAGGCGGCCCGTCCAAAACTAAGGGCTTGTCCCCTTACGGCCACAAAAGCTTCATATTCACTATCAGAAAGCAGTTTGGGCAATTGCTCCAGCCACTGAGGGGAACGGCTTGTTCCGGCAGGTTTTAGATTTTCTCGCCATTCGATTTTTCGTTTCGCCTTTTCGGAAAGCCGGCTCCACAGCACTTCCCGTTGATCATAAGACCGATTCTCCATCCCGCGCCGGTTTCCGGGTTGACATCCGTTGGACAGCCACTCGATCACCCACACCAGGTCCCGTTCCATATCGTTTAGCAAACGGCGGTCCGCTTCTCCACGCGGCCCTTTCGGCAGATTTTTTTTCGCCTTTCGCACTCGTTCCAACGACTCCCGGTATTCTTGGATCCATTCTTTCATCCGATCACCCCTAAGTAGATTTTCCATAACAATTAAAATACGAACATACGTTCGGTTTTTTGGGTAAAAAAATAGGCTTTACCCTTTGCTATCCAGATAAAAAGACATATGTTTGGTCCGTGTGGAGTAAAGAAGATGGCGGGAACCATCTACATAACACGATTTGAAATTCTCCTGGTATCGATTAGTTATAGGATACACAAAGTAGACACCTAAATCAAGAACATATGTTCTCTTTTATACCAAACACATTCTTTCCACATCTTCAAAAAAGGGTAATATGCTGTAACGGCGAATGATTTTGGAGGGAAAAAGAAGGTCCCGATTGTCATACAAAAAACGAGTTTACATTCAGGGGATGTGATGGATATAGATTACCATGTTTACAAGGCTGCTGAGGAAGAAAAAGATATACTGAAAAACCTTATGCAATTTTACTTCTATGACTTCTCTGAGTATGTTAAATCCGATGTTGAGGAGACTGGTCTATTCGGGGAATATACCCATCTCGACGACTATTGGACAGACAAAAATAACCGCTTTCCTTACTTCGTGAAGATAAATGGAAAATATGCTGGGTTTGTACTCGTTCGACTCATTCAATCAGAAGAAAAGAGTGTTTTTTCAATCGCCGAATTTTTTATCATGAAGAAATACCGTCACTCCGGTCTAGGGAGGAATGTGGCACACACCATGTTCGATTTGCATAAGGGCAAATGGGAAGTGTTCCAAATCGAGAGGAATATCCCAGCACAACATTTTTGGAGAAAAGTCATTGCTGAGTATACGAAGGGGTTGTTTACGGAGCGGGTTGAGCAAGGAAGAATCATACAAGTGTTCGTAAGCTAAGTAGGGACGTTTATTTCGTATACTTTCCATGCCAGATCGACGATTCAGGGAGGATCAAATATGGACTTTTTTATGCTAGGTTTTGGAATTGCTGTAGCCGGATACTTTGTTGGAAATGGATTGAGTAATTTTAATCAAGGGACAAAAAGTGGTTTTGATCTATTGGACGAAGAAGATGAGCACAAACTGATTCCAGAAAGTGATGTTCACTATTTTCTTGGTGTAACCAAAGAAGATGCAAAAGTACTCATTCAAGAACACCCTGATATTCCTCATATTCAATTAAACGGAAAGGTATATTTTCCAAAATCCAAATTACGGGAATGGTTATTGAAGATAGGAAGTTAGTTATATGCGAAAGGGATCGATGCAGGGAAAGCCAAGAGGAAGGCGCTCGGTGGTTTCCGACAAACACTGACTTGTTCAGGGGATCCCTCTCCGCAAAAATCCGGCCCTTTTTTTGAGTCCGGGAATTGTCAAACGGTGTGTTGGATACTATAATAAGGGTAAGAAAGTCGAGGCGTTGTCCCACTCACCGGGACCGGAGCTCATCTAAGTTGCCGCTTAGATGAGCTTTTCTACATCCGGCCTATCGAGTGAGGGATGCTATTTGCCCCGATGCTTGGATCGGTAGTCATACCACCAATCCAAGCCGAGGCGGACGGCTGCGACGATCGCAACCAATAAAGCAGCGATTTCGCCCATCGTCCCACCCCCTTTCGCCATCACCTGGCCCCAGGAGTGAGACTTCGATCTTTCTTACCCTTATCAATATTCTAGCATTGGAGCCATCAGTATTCTATAAAAACCGTCGATCTCCTTAAAGATCGCGGTTTTTTACATCACAGAATGAAAAAGACCGCCCCGAATGGGAACGGCCTTCCGCCTATTGGATCCTCCCTTCCATTCGCCGCTTCAACTCGTGCACGATAAAAGAAGCCACATCCGGTGCGAGGGAACCGGGGCCAAAGCCGGCGTCGTAGCCCAGCTCCAGAGCCATCTCATGATTGATGCGGGGACCGCCGCAAATGAGGATGAGCCGTTCGCGGATGCCTTCCGCTTCCGCCAATTCCACCAGCTCGGTCAGGTTTTGGATGTGTACGCCTTTTTGGGTGACCACCTGGGAGACCAGGATCGCATCGGCATCCAGTTCCAGCGCGCGGGCGAGCATCTCCTCGTTGGGAACCTGGCTGCCCAGGTTGTAGGCATCGATTTCCGGATATCGTTCCAAGCCGTACTCCCCGTTGTACCCCTTCATGTTCATGATGGCGTCGATGCCGACGGTGTGAGCATCCGTACCGGTGCAGGCTCCGATCACTACCACCTTGCGCCCGATCTCTTCTCGAATCAAACGGTTGACGCCATAGAAATCCATCCGTTCCGAGTCCACTTTGGGGACCCGAATCGAGGTGAAGTCAATCGTATGGACCAGACGACCGTAAACGATAAAGTAGGTGTAGTTTTCCCCCAGGTCCGCCATGTGGTAAACCTGGGGTTCTTCAATCCCCATCCGGGCCGCCAACTGCCGCGCCGCCTCCCGGGCCTCTTCTCCGCAAGGAACCGGCAGCGAAAAACTGAGCTGGACCGCTCCATCGTCCAGGGTATCCCCATAAGGCTTAATTCGCTTGAAATCCAGGCTCATGCATGTCCGCCCCCTCCCGTTGGGCCAGGCCAACCCGCTTTCTCAGCTCGATTTCAAAGGGGTTGTAATAATGATCTCCTTTCTCCACCACCCCTGCCAACCCTTTGCCGCTTTTCAGCCCGCGTTTGACGTCTGCCAGCATCCCCCGTTCCAAGGCTTGAAACAAGCCGATTTGTTCCACTTCTTCCAACATGGCCAAAGCCTTGGCCAGCACGTCCCTCGCCCGGTTCTCCACGCGGCCGTTGGGACGAAATAGGATCTCTTCGCCAAGATGACGGGCGTTGTTAAAAATGTACTTGGCATTTTCAATCGCCAACTGGCGGTCATGGATGTGCGGGGTATGCATCGCCTCCGTCATCATCCCCAGCAATTGGACCCCTTGACCCGTCCAGACACCGGCCAGGTTGAACATTGCATCCTGGATGTGCCCTTTGAAAATGTTGCCCGTCATATGTTTGGTGGGCGGCATGTATTTCAGCGGCGCCTCGGGGAAAATCTGACGAGCCATCTGTGCCTGAGCTAGTTCCATCAGAAAGCCGTCCTCCAAGCCGGGATCCATCTCAAAGGCGTGACCCAGCCCCATCTGCTCCGGCGGCAAGCCTGCCAGCCTTGCAAACTGCTCATTGATAAACTGAGAAGCGAGTACGGTATGGGCCGCTTCCACCGCATCGGCGGTGGTCAGGTAGTTGTCTTCCCCCGTGTTGATCATAATACCGGCGTAACCGTTGATCATGCGGGAGAAGGATTGGTCAATCAAAGTGCGCTGCATGTTGATGTCCCGGAACAAAATACCGTACAGAGCGTCGTTCAGCATGACATCCAACCGTTCCAGCGCCCCCATCGCGGCAATCTCCGGCATACAGAGGCCCGAGCAATAATTGCAAAGCCGGATATATCGCCCCTCTTCCCGCCCCACCTTATCCAACGCCTGCCGCATGATGCGGAAATTTTCCTGGGTGGCGTACGTGCCGCCGAATCCTTCCCGGGTTTCCCCGTAGGGAACATAATCGATCAGGGATTGGCCCGTGCTGCGGATGACAGCTACGATGTCCGCCCCCTGACGGGCGGCGGAACGGCCTTGAACCGCATCCTCGCGAATATCGCCGGTAGCGACGATCACATACAGATACGGCTGGCGTCCTTCTCCCCACGTTTGGAGCAAATGCTCCCGCTCCCGGCGTCGATCCCGAATCCGGTTCAGCCCCGCCATCGCCCATTCCCGCCCTTTTTTCCGGATGATTTCCTCCTCCGCCCATGGAAGTGTCCCCAGGTCGATCGTGTCGGTGCCCACCCGTTCCGCCACCGTTTGCGGATCCACGCCCAACTGGAGGGAAGCGTTGATCACCCAGGGCGCCACGCCGCGATCCAATCCATCCCGCTCCCGTACGTGGTCCACCAGGACGTTGGGCAGGGGGATTCCTTCCCCATCTACTCCGTCCACCCCCATCAATCGCAGCACCGTTCGTTCCACCGCCACCGTGGTCCGCTTGGCGATCCATCCGTCCACGTTTTGCGCGATGCGTGCAGCGGCTTGACGGGCCTGTTTAATCTGATTTTCGTCCAACCGCAGTTTGGCTTCCATCCCCTTCCTCCTCTCTGAGCAGCGTCCCTTTGATCCGTCTCCGCGCCCCTTCCAACACGTTTGGCGCTAGTCCCAATCCCTCGGCGATGAGGAGGGCCTGGCGAGGAACCCCCTCCCCGGCACCGGGGAGCAGTCGGTAATCCACCGATACACCGCCATCGTCCTTCCATGTGTGCGGATTTTTCAGACCGGCCGTACGGTAAATACGAATTCCCGCCACCTCCAACACCTCGCGAAAATGGGTGGACTGAAACGACCAGAACGGGGAGGCGGCCAAGGCTTCCGCCACCGCCGCTGCCAAAGCCGCTCCCTCGTCGGGATTGGTTCCGCGGCCCACTTCGTCTAACAGCAACAACCCGCCGTCCGTCCGGTTCATCCCCTCCGCCACTCGCACCACCTCGGCAGCAAAGGTGCTGAGACCATCCCGTTCATCCTGGCCGTCCCCGATTACCGCCCGAATCCAGGAAACCAGGGGCATCCGACAGGAACGAGCCGGCACAAAAAAGCCGAACTGACCCAGAGCGGCAATCAGCCCCACCGTCTTTATAGCCATCGTTTTCCCCCCCATATTGGGGCCGATCACTACCGTCGCCCCCCGATCGATCGTCACATCAAGCGGGGTAAACGTACGCCCCTGCCGTGCTAGTGCTGACGCTGTCAAGGGATGAACCGCCCCCTCCAGGCGGAAAGCATCTGCATCTAGGCGGGGACGGATCCCGTTCCATTCCCGGGCAGTCTGAATACGAGCCCACTGAAGATCAATCCGGACCACTTCTAAGAGCATCTGCCGCAGATTATGGAGATGGGGGCGCATCTGTTCCGCCAGAGAGGCGAGCACTTCCTGTTCCACCTGTTCCAATTCTTCTTCCGCTTGTTGACGACGGGAGAAAGCCTGTCGTCCCCGATCCGTACCAAGCGGACGGAACACCCCTTCAAAGGGAGTCTCCCGCACCCGCTCCACCCGAGGATCCGACAGCAAGGCTCGATAAGGAACGCTCTCTCTTTCCACGATCCACTCCCCGTCCCTGTTCCGTCTCACATGATGCTGCCGTTCCACCTCACGGGCCCGTTCCTCTTCGGCATCCATCCGTTCCCTCTCCCATTGGGCTACCTTCCGCCTCAACGAAGACAGTCGGGGATCAAGGGCGTCATCCAGAGCAAAGGACGGTTGTGCCACCGGGCCGGGGTTTACAATACGCCACACCGCTTCCCAGGCTTTGCGATCACGCAGAATCGACTCTCTCTCTCCCAACGGCCACTCGGCTGCCAGCTTTCGGCCATGCCATACCAGCGCCTTTAACCGGAACCAGCCTACAATCGGCGGAACCCCTCCCCGTTCCAATTGGGTTACCACCGGTTCTACATCGGGGATTCTGGAAAGGCTTTCCCCCACGCGGCTCTCCCAGTCCGGATCTTGTTCCGCTCGCTTTAGGCAACGCTCCTGTTCATCCAAATGGCATTCCCAAGTTGCCACTTCAGTAGGCATAAATGGGGACAGCGCTTTCTTCGCACGCTGCCCCATCGGGGTAAGCGGTCGGAATCGATCCCATATCTCCGCCCACCGAAGCGCCCGCCGGGACTGGTTATCCATCCACGGCACCGGTTTCTCCCTCCTTTCGCAGCACGGAGTAGGGCCAGCCCTCGCGTTTGACGTCCACCACGGGAACGGGGTGAACCACCTCCCCGATCCGTTCACACAGAGAACGGGGGTTCAGTCCATATCCATCGGGAGAAACCGGATTGACTGCCCAAGCCCGCAAGCGGAGCGGACGTAAATAGCCCAACTGCCCCCCGATGCGAAACCAACGGCGCAAACCGCTTCGAGAAACAAAACAGCGGGTGGGATCGGACAGGATCAACTCCAGCGGACGTTTGCTCCGCAACAACATCGCCAGGCCGGACTCTGTCAACGCACCGGGAACGGCCAATCCGGTCCATTCTTCCCGTTCCAGTTCCCGCTGCCACTCTTCCCCCTGCATGAGCAGGGAGGGATAGGGAAGGGGAACAATCGCTTCTCCCCGCACCCCCACCAACCGGCCCGTAGTACGGGCTTTCATCCCCGCCTGCCGCAGCACAGGATCCGTTGCCGCCGGTAAACCGGCGACAGACCACCAATGGGATACCCCTTTCACGACCTCATCCAATGACGGCCCCATGACCGCACCGGCGACGGCCACAGCCGTATCGGTCAACCAGGGATCACCAGCCACCTTGCGATCGTAGGCGCCATCCACCAGGGCCAGCTCCACCCCCAGGCGATCCATCCGTTTCAACACCTCCGACACACCCCGGCTGCGATGAACTCCGGCCAACTTAACCGTTGTCGTTGTGCGGGCACGGGCGATCATCACCGGCCCCAGCGGGGAATGGATGCCGGTTTCCTCCACCCACTCCCAATCTCCCTTCTCGATCTCCAACAGGGAGGCCGCGGTCGCCACCCATCCATCAGCAGGAACCTGAATGGGCGGCTTCTCCCGCAGACTCCATACGTCCCACTTCTCCCCATCCACTCCGACGCTGACGAGCCCCACCCTCACCCGGTCCCTGTCGGCCCGTTCTGCCATCGCGTTGAGGACGGTGGTCTTTCCCACATTTTTCGCCAGGCCGAACACCGCACAGGATTGGATCCGCTTCATTCCAACATCCTCAAGTGGTGGATTTGGCGGCAGCGGCCGCTTTGGGCACCTTGCGTTTCCGCCGCTCAAAGTCACCACGACGTTCCTCTCGGTAGAGGACTTTGGGCTCCAGATTGAGACGCTCATCAGCCATCAGAGAGGCGACCCCAGCGTTTCTACCAGCTGCATCGCGGCAAAAGTCGCAATTTTCTTTGTCGTGCTCCTGATAGTTCCGCGGCTCGGGATAAGAGGTGATCACTCCTTCAAAGTTACGCAGGATGGTCTTCTGAGAGCTTTGTGAGACGACGTAGTTGGGCATGACGGGGATTTTACCGCCGCCGCCGGGAGCGTCAACCACAAAAGTGGGCACCGAGTAACCGGAGGTATGACCCCGCAGGTATTCCATGATTTCCAATCCCTTGGAAATGGGGGCGCGGAAGTGGCCGATGCCTTCGGACAAGTCGCACTGATAGATATAGTAGGGACGGACCCGGATTTTGACCAATTCGTAGTTCAATTTTTTCATCACATGTGGGCAGTCATTGATCCCGGCCAGGATGACAGCCTGATTCCCCAGGGGAACACCGGCATCTGCCAGCATTTCACAAGCCCGCTTTGCTTCCGGTGTCAGCTCCTTGGGATGGTTAAAGTGGGTGTTGAGCCAAACCGGGTGATATTTTTTCAAAATGGTGCAGAGATCCTCCGTGATTCGTTGCGGAAACACCACCGGGGCGCGGGTGCCGATGCGGATAATCTCCAAATGGGGAATGTCCCGCAAGTTCTTCAGCAGATACTCCAGGATGCGGTCGTTAACCAGCAGCCCGTCCCCGCCGGACAAGAGAACATCCCGTACCTCCGGTGTGTTGCGGATGTAATCGATACAGGCATCCATCTGCTTCTTGGGAACGCCCATCCCGATCTGACCGGAAAAACGGCGGCGGGTGCAATACCGGCAATACATGGAGCACTGGTTGGTGATGAGGAACAATACCCGGTCCGGATACCGATGGGTTAATCCCGGAACCGGGGAATCCGTATCCTCCAACAGGGGATCCTCCATATCGTAGCGCGTCTGTTCCAATTCAGTGGAGATGGGAACCGACTGCATCCGGATCGGATCGGAGGGATCATCAGGGTCCATCTGCAGCGCGTAATAAGGGGTGATATTCAGCGGGATCGTCTGGTTGGCGATCCCCACGCCTCCGGTTTCATCCGGAGTGAGATTGATCACCTTCTCCAGATCTTCCATCTTGCGAATGGTATGGGTCAACTGCCACAACCAATCATTCCACTGCTCCTCCGTTACGTCTTTCCACAGTTCCACTTCGCGCCAATCTCGCATGCGATTCCACCCTTTCATCGTATTATCGGGATCGTAATAGAAACATGCAGCATCAACCGTGAACAGGCGCAGCGTAGCGGGACTGGAACAACCGCAGAAGATCCGGCCTCTCCCGTAAGGTGTTTAGAGCCAGGTCTGCATGTCCAGGGGCGTACCCGTTGCCGATCCACATCCGCACATCCCGCCCCACTCCTTCCGCCCCGAGGGCGGCCGCTGTGAAACGAATCGCGGTGCTGAAAAAGTAGACCCCTCCGCCGTCACGGGTCGCCAAGATGGAGGAGAGCTCGGTATCCGTCACATTGACGCAATTGATCGTCCAATCGGCCAACCCGCCCCCGGTAGCCGCCTCCACCGCCTCCAGCACGGCTACGGGATTGCGCGCATCCACCTGAATCACATTATCCGCCAGTTGTAACCGACGAATCTCGTCACACGCTTCCTGTCGTGACTCCAGCGCAAGCAGACATCCGGAATCGCCCAGCCGCCGCCGGGCCTGGGCGAGGCACAACAATCCCGATTTCCCCCCGGCTCCCAGCACCACTACCGTCTGGCCCCGTCCTACGATCCGGGCGGTTTGAGCAGGAGCGCCGCATACATCCAGCACAGCCAGGGACAGATGTTCCGGCAAATCATGCGGCAACAGGGCGAACGGACCGCTTGCGAACAGGACCGCCTTCCCCTGGACCCGCACCTGCCCCGTTTTCATATCCACCTCATCAATCGAGACCAGATGAAGCGGGGTGAGGGTAAGAGAGACCAGTGTAGCCAAGCGATCACCTTTGCACAGCCGGTCGGCACCGGGAAAGCGGGCTCCCACTTCGAAGACGGTACCGATCAACATCCCGCCGGAACCGGTGACGGGGTTATGCATCTTTCCCCGTTCCGCCACAATCGCCGCAATCCGATCCTTTACCTTTTCGGGATCCTGTCCGGCCGCTTCTTTCAGCTGGTTGAAGGAGGCGGAGTCGATATTGAGACATTGCACATCAATCAAGAGTTCCCGATCCCGGCACACCGGTTCCGCATCCACTTTCCACGCCGGTTGCGGCAACATTCCCCGAGGCTCGATCACCCGGTGCAACCCCAACGGATGCGATTGATCCCCAAGTAATTCCATTCCAACGATTCACCTCCCCGATAACGGTCACATAAGTAATACTGCAATTCTTGTGCCAATGGTTCGGTGGCTTTCAAACGCATGATGAGCCGTTTCCACACCAAAAAAGGCGCCGAATTTTCAGCACCTCTCCTTCCATCAAGATCAACGCATCTCCCATTTTTTTAGCTTATACTGGAGTGTTTGGCGGGGAATCCCCAGGCGGCAGGCTGCCTGTCTGACATTGCCACTGGTTGCCGCAAGGGCTTGCCGGATTGCTTCCCTTTCCATGGACTCCAGCCAAAGGGGAAGAGGCATTTCCGCCTCACCCGGCTTAGCCAGGGACCGATCCTCATCGAGGTGGGGCGGCAGATGCTCCATCTCGATCCGGTCTCCCTCCACTTGGTTCATCGCCCCTTCAATCGCATGTTCCAACTCCCGCACATTACCAGGCCAGGCATAACGCTGAAACCGATCCGCTACTTCCGGGGAAACATCCGTCACCAGCGTGCCGAACTGATAGTTGAGCTTACGAATAAAGTGACGGGTCAACAAGGGGATGTCCCCCGGCCGCTCCCGCAGGGGGGGAAGTTGAATACGAACCACATGCAACCGATAAAACAAATCCTTACGCAGCCTCCCCTCCTTCAGACTGACGACAGGATCCTCATTGGTGGCAGCCAAAATGCGGACATCGACAGGGCGCAACCGCACATCCCCCACCCGCCGCACCATCTGATCCTCCAACACCCGCAGCAGTTTCGCCTGCAGTTCCACCGGCATCGTGTGGATTTCGTCCAGAAAGAGGGTTCCTCCAGCCGCCAGCTCAAACAACCCCGGCCGATCCTCCGCCCCTGTGAACGCTCCCTTGGCCGTTCCGAACAAAACCCCTTCCAGCAAGGAGGCGGGGATGGCGGCACAGTTCTGAGCGATAAACGGCTGCCCCTTACGAGGGGAACCGGAGTGGATCGATTGCACCACCAATTCCTTCCCTGTTCCCGTCTCTCCCACCACCAGAACGGGAGAGCGGGTGGCGGTCGCCCGCCGTGCCCGCAGAATCTCTCGTTCCATGGCCGGATCCTGGGTTATGATCTGGTCAAAGCGGTAGAGTTCCTGCCCCTGTACAGGTGATTTACGGACGCCGGCCCCCACCCGCTGCTCCAGATCGATCAGTCGTTCCGACAGCTCCTGAATCCGCGTCACATCCTTGGCCACCTCCAACGCCCCTACCAGCCGACCTTCCACTACTAACGGCAATGTCGTATTAACGGTGACGATCCGCTCACCATGCCGGTTGGCATAGGCCTGCTGCTGATTGTAAATGGGCTTGCCCGTCTCCAACACCTTGATCAATGTGCTGGTCTTGGGAGTAAGGGAAGGGAACACCTCCAGCACGTGCACCCCGGTCACCTCCTCCCGGGAGAGGCCGTCCAGCGCCGCTGCCTGTTCGTTGTAAAACACCGTGATTCCATCCACATCCACCACGTGAATCCCCTCATCGATCGAACGTAGCACTTCCAACAACATCCCTTGCTGCAATCGGTCCATCTCGATCCCTCCCCCGTACAAGCTGCCGAATCGCCGTCATAATGTGCCGAAAATTCGTCATCTTCATTTTAGGTGAAGGATTCGTTATAGTCTAGATGCAACCACGCTTTCCGGAGGGATGGAACATGGCATGGACCGAGGAAGAACGGGAGGAAATAAAAAACGAGCTGTGGCCGCGGGTGAAAGATCCTTCCCTGCCGGCACGGGAACAAATGGAAGCGGCGATGGGGATCTTGGAGGCGTATTGGAACCAGAGTGTGGAGTTTTGGTACGACCGGAACTGGGACGAACGCCACCCCAGCTACAAGCGGTATGGGGCCGGATTCCTCGCCCATCATGCCCACCTGTTTCCTGAAGCGATCCGAGCAGGATTGATCCGCCATTTTGGAACGAATCCCGATCTGCTGGTGCCGGGCCATATCCGATGGGCTCCGGAGGGGAGTCCGGAAAGAAAAGCGATGGAGGCGGAGTTAAAAGCGGAGAACCCGGAATGAAAACGATGATTTGATTCTTTTATCTATCGGCATTGCATTCGCTATCAAGCTATTCCTGCTTCTGTGCTTGAAGACAGCAGAAAAAAAACGGATTCCGAATCGATCATAAAGAAACCTAGAAATTGATCCTCCATGGTGGATGATAATAAACTTGGAACCTCTCAGAGATTCAATTGAATCGAAAAAATGGGTTCTTTTTTGTTTGCGTCCAATATTCCTCGCATGGACAGAAGATTATATCCTGATCAACCTTTTTTGCATAGATAGATAAAAAGTAAAGGAGGTTGAAAAACAGTGGCTGTCAAAACCCGTCAAATTAGTAGCGGTATCATCGGGCAGACGCCCGGAACGATCAACGTTCGCCCTGGGACTGCATTCAATCTAGCCTGTGTTTTCTTCGGCTTACAAGTAGCCAGGATCCGGTTAAGACCCGGTGATTTCATCACCGTGACCTGTTTGGGAAGAAGAGTGGTTGTTTTTAACTCATTCTTCGCTTTCAACCGGGGTACCATCAATCTCCGCAGGGGAGAATTTGTAACCTTCTTCGGAAGCTTCTTCTAAGGAGTGTCTGACCCTGTCGTCCCAGCGCCCACAAAATGGTGAGAAGTGGGCCTGGATCTACATATGGAACATCCCCGCCGGTACGGGTTACCCGACCCGGTCCGATAAGTGATAGAGCCGACATCCCGCTTGAACATCGAACATGCGGGCAGTAGAAAATGGCCAAACAAAAGGTTCCCAGGATGACGATGATAAGCGGGATATGGAAGCCCAGGAACGGCAGGCTGTATTTGACCACACTGTACAGGGACAACAGTCCCAAAGCGAGGGCGATACCTCGCATGACCGGGTAATAGACGCGAAAGGGCCGCTCCAGATGGGGCTCTTTTTTGCGCAGAATGAAGAGGGAGATCATGCTGAGGCAATACATGAGTACGGCTCCGAAGACGGAGAGGATAATGAGGGGGACTCCCGCTCGCATTTCCTAAAAATGAAATTGATGTAAAAAATCGTAATGATCAGAACGGCCCTCCTGTTTTACCGTTTAAAAATAGTTGCTGGTAATGCCTCCATCAATGTGGATGATGGAGCCGTTGGTCCATTCCGCTTCATCGGAGGCCAGATAAACCGCGCAATGAACGATGTCTTCCGCCCGTCCAAAGCGGCCGCTGGGCTGTCGGCTGAGCCGGATCTGGCGCGCCTGTTCATCCTGAAGCAGCCAATCGGTCATCAGCGGGGTCTCGATGGGACCGGGACAGATGGCATTGCTTCGAATCCCCTGGGGTCGAAACTGGATGGCCAGCGATTTGGTCAGGGATACGACGGCCCCCTTGGAAGCGGTGTAAGCATCCTGGGGTACGCTGCATCCCATGAAGGCGACAAAGGAAGCGATGTTGATAATCGATCCCTTCCCCTGATCCATCATCCGAGGGATGGTGTGTTTACACATCAGATAGATCCCTTTGACATTGATTCCGTAGACCCGGTCCCAGACCGCCTCCTCCGTGTCAATCACCGATCGGTCATCCGGCGGCATGATACCGGCGTTGTTATAAAGCACCTCCACGGGTCCGAGTGACTGAACGGCCCGTTCTACCGCCTGTTTGACACTCTCCTCGCTTGCAACGTCACAGTGAAAATACTCCGCCGCCCCCCCGGCTGCCTGAATTTCCGCCGCTGTCTGCCTTCCTGCCGTTTCATCGATCTCCAGCACAGCGACGTTGGCTCCTTCCTCCGCAAACATGCGAGCCGCCGTCTTTCCCATTCCCCCGCCCGCCCCGGTAATGAGGCAGACTTTCTCTTTCAACCGCATCGTTTCCCCTCCCTCTCTATCGATCATCCCTGTTCAAAATACCGAGCCCGCTCCCAATTGGTCACAACCGCATCATAAGCTTGCTGTTCCAGTTTGGCCGCATGGCCGTAATGGTAGTGAACGCCTTCTCCAAACACCTTTTTCACCACTTCACTTTCCTCCCAGCAACGGATCGCTTCATACAGGGATCCCGGGATCCGGGGAGCATCCACCGCATGATAAGCATTCCCCTTTCCCTCAACCGACAGGTCCAGTTTCTCTTCGATTCCGGAAAGCCCCGCCCCTATCATGGCGGCATAGGCCAGATAGGGGTTGATGTCCGCCCCCGTGATCCGGTTCTCAAAACGTAAGCTCTGTTTCTCGCCCACGATCCGAAACCCCGCTGATCGATTGTCCCGGCTCCACACAATATGGACGGGAGCCCAGCTCTCAGGGGCAAACCGTTTGTAGGAGTTGATATTAGGAGCGAAGCAAAGGGAGAAATCCCGGGTGTATTTCATCACACCAGCCAGGAAATGGCCCATGATCGGTGATAGATTTCCCGGCTCGACACCTTCTTGGTAAAATCGGTTTTCTTTCTCCTCCCGATCCCACAGGCTGATGTGGATGTGGCCGCTGGAACCGGTCCAGCGGTGATCCGGTTTGGCCATAAACGTGAGGGAAACCCCTTCTCCCATCCCGATCTCCTTGGCTCCGTGTTTGAATAACACGTGCCGGTCGGCGGAAGTGAGAGCGTCGGCATACCGGATGTTGACCTCATGCTGCCCAATCCAGGCTTCCCCCTTGGAAGACTCGATGGGAATACCTGCCTGGGACATCCACGTCCGCAGCTTGTGATAAACCGGTTCATTGCGGGTAGCCTGCAACAGGTTGTAATCCTCGTTATAGTGACCAGCCGCCTGCATCGTCTCGTACCCATTGTCGTGAATCGCTTCATACGTCTCCTTCATCAGGTAAAATTCCAGCTCGCTAGCCATCAAGAGGCGGTAACCCGCTTGTTCGGCCCGCTCAATCTGCTTCTTCAGCACACTGCGGGGAGCCACCTCAATCGATTCTCCCGTTTTTTCATCCACCGCATCCGCCAAAACCAACGCCGTCTTATCCAGCCAGGGAATCAGCCTCAGGGTCTCCCAAGCCGGTCGGGCCAGCCAGTCTCCGTAACCGCCGTTCCAGTTCATATGGCGATAGCCCGCCGGTGTGCCCATCTCCATATCCGTTCCGAGCAGGTAATTGCAAAAATGGGTGCCGTGAGCCATCACACTTTCCAGAAAAAAATCTCCCGTCACCCGTTTGCCCATTAATCGCCCCTGCATATCGCAGATGGCGATAATGACGGTGTCCACGCGTCCGTCGCCGATCCGCTCTACCAGTTCCTCTTTGGAAAGAAGCCCCTTATTACCGATAGCCTCGACCGTACGGTCCATCTGATCACTCTCCTTTTGGTTTAATCCACCATGGCGGTGATGGTTTTTAGTTCCAGGAACTCCTCCAGTCCGTAACGGCCTCCCTCCCGTCCCACCCCGCTCTCTTTGATCCCCCCGAAAGGAGCCTGGGGAACACTGAGGGACGTTCCGTTGACACCCACCATCCCGAACTCCAACTTTTCGCTAACCCGGTGAGTCCGTGCAACGTCACGGGTGAACAGATAGGCGGCCAAGCCGTAGGGGGTTTGGTTGGCCTGATCCACCACTTCCTCCTCGGTCCGGAAGGAGAGAATCGGTGCCACCGGACCGAACACTTCCTCCCGGGTGAGATCCATCGACTCGTCCACGCCGGTCAACACCGTCGGTGCGTAATAAGAACCGCCCGCCCATTCCCCCTCGGTTAACGGGTGTCCTCCCGTCCGCAGACGGGCCCCTTTTTCCACCGCGTCAGAAACGAGCCGGTGCACATTCCGCCGAGCGGAATCATGGATTAAGGGACCGATGTGGATACCGGGCCGGATCCCCGGGCCGACTCTCATCTGTTTCACCTTGGCAACCATCCGTTCCGCCAGTTCTTCGGCCACCGTCTCCTCTGCATAAATCCGGTTGATCCCGTTACACATCTGTCCGCAATTTTCAAATTTATTATCCGCGATGGCGGCCGCCGCCCGCTCCAGATCCGCATCCCCGAAAACGATGGCAGGGGCGTTTCCCCCCAGCTCCAGGGAAACCCGCTTCACTTGATCCGCCGCTTGCCGCATCAATTTTTTCCCCACTTCCGTGGAACCCGTAAAGGAAACCTTCCTCACCCGCGGATCCCCCAGCCAGGCCTCCCCGATTGCGGAAGCCGCCCCCGTCACCAGATTGGCCGCCCCCGCCGGCAGGCCCGTTTCCATTAGGAGCCGGAACAAGGCGATGGCGATCAGAGGGGTTTGCTTTGCGGGTTTTAAGACCACCGTGCATCCGGCGGCAAGTGCCGGAGCCGCCTTGCGTGTCACCATCGCCGCCGGATAGTTCCAGGGGGTGATCAGAGCGGCCACCCCCACGGGCTGTCGGATCACCGTGATTCGCTGGTTCGGTTTATAAGGCGGCAACACCTCACCGCTGACTCTTTTGGCTTCCTCCGCATACCACTGAACAAAAGAAGCGGCCACTTCCAGTTCCCCCGTGGATTCCGCGAGGGGTTTTCCCTGCTCCCTGGTCAGGAGAGGCGCCAGCTCCTCTTTATGTTGGAGGATTTTCTCGGCCCATCGCGTTAAATAGCAGGCACGTTCCCGGGGCAGCAGGGAAGACCAGGCGGGAAAGGCTTCCCAGGCCGCAGTCACCGCCTCCTCGGCCAACTCAGCCCCTCCCAGGGGAACGTTCCCGATCCTCTCTCCATTGGAAGGATCGATTACTTCCATACTCTCGAAAAGGGTTCGTCTTTCCCCATTGATCCAACAGAGCGCCTCATCCATCCACGTGTTCCCATTCACGCGCACTCCCTCCGATCTCCTCGATTTGTTCCATCAGCCAGCGAAAGGTGCCGCCGACCCCCTCTTCTCCCCGCACGTGATAACCGGTGATACCGATGATCCGCCTCGACATCGGTCGGTTCATGTCTTCCTCACTCCTTTCCAAGAAAAAAAGCACCCCGAAAACACATCCACTGGGGCGCCGTTGCCTTTTTTATTCTTTTTTCAGGCCGGATTTTGGGTTTCTTCCTGCCAGATTCGTTTAGACAGCTCTTCCAGGGAGACCCGCTGTTTCATACTGTCTCTGCGCAAGGCTTGATAGGCTTCTTCTTCGGACCAGGCGTATTTTTTCATCAGGATTCCTTTAGCCCGTTCCACCCACTTGCGGCTCGACAGTTTCTTCTCCAACTGTGACAGGTCCCGGCGAAGGATAGAAAACCGCTCTGCCTGGTTGAGAGAGACTTCCACAGCAGGGATCAACTCGCACTCCCGTACCGGTTTGACTAGATACCCGGTGACAAAAGCCTGTTTCGCTTCTTCGATCAAATCCCGCTGACTGTAAGCAGTCAAATACAAGATCGGGATCCCCAGGGACCGGGAGATGATCCTCCCCGCTTTCAATCCGTTCATTCCCGGCATTTTGATATCCATGATGACGAGATCCGGGCGCTTTATATGGGCCAGTTCGACGGCTTGATCTCCGTTGCCCGCCTCTCCTGCGATCTCATAACAGGCTTCCAACAGCATCTCCCTCAAATCCATGCGCAAAATCGATTCATCTTCCGCCAGCAATATACTGGATACGGACAACCCTACCCCTCCTCTGTCGGAAATCGGACGACGGCCTTCGTTCCCTCTAGGCTGGAATGGATGGAAAACGAACCGCCCAGGTCGTGCCTGGTTAAATTTTCAACGATCTTAAGACCGAGGGAGGAATCCTCCGGTTTTCCGTCAAACCCCGTCCCATCATCGATGATTTGAACCTCCATCCATGCCTCATCCCGAGAGAAACGGATCGTTATCTCCCCCTCTTCGCGAAGTGAAAAGGCGTGTTCCACACTGTTTTGGATCAGTTCGTTGGCAACCAGCGCCAGAGAAACAGCTTGATCGGAAGAGAGAACTCCGGGCTCGCCTTCGTATGAGACGTTGATTTTTGTGTCCGGCCGACTGTGGGCCGCCAGCATGTTCCCGACCCGTTGGATCATCTCCATCACCGGGATCGCCTCCACGCCCTTATTAGAGAAAATCTCGTGAACGAAGGCGATACTGATAATCCGATTCAGGCTCTCCTGCAAAACGACCCGGGCTTCTTCGGGGATACCCCGCCTCATTTGCAGGCGGAGGAGACTGGCGATCATCTGCAGGTTGTTCTTCACCCGGTGATGGATCTCCATGATCACCGTGGATTTAACCATCAGTTCCCGTTCCTTTTCCCTCAATTCCGTCAGATCCCGGATCGAAAAGAGAGTGCCTTCCCGCCGATACTCTCTTTGAATACCGATCCCTTTCACAGCATAGGTCTTCCGGTCCGCATTCACCTCCTGGTACCAGACATCCCTGTTTCGATAAGGGAGTGGATCGAGAAACGGGAGAAATTCGGTCACCGGCGTTCCGACCACTTCCCCCGACCCTCCCCATTCGGCAGCCAGGCTGGTTCCCTGAGCATTGGTATAGATCACCCGCGCCTCTTGATCGACAAGGTAGAGCGCTTCCTGCACAATGTCGGGGAAAACGGCCTGCTCCCCCCTATCCATTAGAGTTCGGCTCAGATGCTCCGCTGTGTTGGAAAGTGCTCTCATCCGGGCTTCGTTCATCAGCTGATCGCTGATATCCTGCTCCATGATCAGCGACCCAATCGTACTCCCCTCTCCGTTTTTGATGGGAACGACACTCTGCTTGACCGGTTTTCCCTCCTGCGTAATGGCCCGGTTGCCCACAATGGGTTCCCCTGTCCGGTGAGTCAGGCTAACCGCCGGTTCGTAGGACTCATAGGCGTATTGACCCGCCACCGGCCGCTCATACAGGGATCGGGCGGTTCGAGGTGAGGCCTCGGCCACCACAACGGCATGCCGCCCTTCTTTGACGGGACAGTCAATAAAGATATTGGCCTGAGCCAGATCGGCAATCATGGGTAGAGAATCGGCCAAGCGTGTGATCCGTTCGATGTCCGAGTCCGACAGGACGGTGTATTTCTTGCAGATCTCTTCCAGCCGCAATGTGAGAAAGCTCCTTTTTTTGCAAAAAGGCACCCCCAATGACCGCGATCATTGTAGGCGCCTTTGCCTTCGGAATTGATTCACTTTTGCCTATATTGTAACAGATGGTCAGACTAAAGTAAATCCAATTGATGAAAATATCTGAAAAAATACCCACATAAAAAGGTTAGACACGATTTTTTGTTTTTTTTGTCGGAATCCGGCAGGTAATACGAATCCGCAGGAAGAATATTCGTTATTGGACCTAGAGACCAAAACTGGAGTTGAATGGATCTAAACGCCTACTATTGAAGAACGGATTTCGGTTTGATTGCGATATGGCTGATCAATCATTTGCAAAAACAAGCATGTGACGTCGTACAACCAATGATATAGCAGATAGATTGAAATCAAAAACCTGGAGAGGGTGCATATGACCACCATTCGAGATGTTGCAAAGATGGCGGGGGTGTCGGTGGCAACCGTTTCCCGTGTCATCAATCAGATCAATGACGTTAACAAGGAGACAGAGAATCGGGTACTTCGAGCACTCCGGGATTTGAACTATGAACCCAGCACCCTATCCGAGGGGCTGGGAGCGGAGATAACGGCGACGATCGCGGTCATCTTGCCGGATATCGTCAACCCCTTCTTCGCCGAACTGGCACGGGCGGTGGAGGATACGGCGAGGGCCCATCGGCTTACTGTCATCTTCTGCAATTCCGACGATCAAGGCGCAAAAGAGAAAACCTACATCGAAGTTCTGGAAATGAAAACTATTGATGGGATCCTCTTCGCCTCCAATATATTGGAAGGCGGGGCAATCGACATGATGCGAGAGAAAGGGATTCCCTTCGTGTTGATAGACCGGGCCCCGAAAAAAGGAAGATGTAGCGTCGTCCGCTCCAAAAATGCTGCGGGGGCCAGGATGGCCGTTCACCATCTGATCAAAGGCGGCTGCCGGAAGGTGGCCCATATCGCCGGGCCGCAGGAGTTTATCACCGCCCGGGAACGACAGCAAGGATATCTCGATGTGGTCGGAGAAGCTGATTGGTTTCATCCCGGCCTGATCGTTCCAGGCCATTTCACCATCCAGGGCGGAAAAGGCGCGGCCAGGGCCTTGCGGGAGCACTTTCCAGATGTGGACGGCATTTTCGCCGGCAACGACCTCATGGCCGTCGGTGCTCTTAAAGCCCTGGTTCGTATGGGAGTAAACGTGCCGAAAGAGATGGCTTTGTGTGGTTTTGACGGCGTATCGGTAACGGAGATGACGGAACCGGAACTGACCACAATCGCACAGCCGATCTATGAGATGGGAGAGGCAGCGGTGCTGGAGTTGATTAAACAGATGCAAGGAGAACGAGGAGAAGATTCCGTCAGGGAACTGGATGTCCGATTGATCGAGAGGGGGTCAACAAGGTGGAGAAAAGAATGAACAGGAGACGGGCTCATATTTGCGTTGTCGGAAGCCTCAACATGGATGTGGTGGTAGAAGCCCCCCGGCAGCCCCGGATGGGAGAGACACTGCTCGGAAAAAACGTCCATTTTATTCCCGGAGGAAAGGGGGCCAATCAGGCTGTCGCCGCTGCCCGGCTCGGCGCGAAGACGTCGATGATCGGGCTGGTGGGAAATGACCCTTTTGGAGATTCACTATTGACGTCCTTGAGGGAGAACGGAGTGGAAGCCGCTTCCGTCAAAGCCGTCACGGGGGCGACGGGCGTCGCTTCCATCCTGCTTGCAGAAAGGGACAACTGCATCATTGTCGTTCCCGGAGCCAATGCACACCTCACACCGGAATATCTGGAAGCCAATCGGGATCGGATCGAAGAGGCGGATGTCGTTCTCCTTCAACTGGAGATTCCTCTGGAAACAGTGGCTGCAGCGGCCCACCTAGCCAAGAAGCTGGGCAAGCGAGTCATCCTGAATCCCGCCCCCGCCCAGGATCTTCCCGAAGAACTGCTGAGGGATGTCGACGTAATCACTCCCAACTTCTCTGAACTGGAACGGCTCTCTAGCATATCCGCAGTAGAGGAAGGTCTGGAAGTGGCGATGTCCCACCTAGCCGCGCTAGGTGCCGTCCGGGTGGTGACCACCCTGGGTCAGGAGGGGGCTGCTCTCCGGGTTCCCGGTAAAGGGGTCGTACGGATCCCGGCCCAAAAGGTGAAAGTGGTGGATACCACCGGTGCGGGAGACGCATTCAATGCGGGATTGGCCTGTAGCCTAGCAGAGGAGAAGGATTGGATCGAAGCGGTGGACTTCGCCGTTAAAACGGCCTCCTTGGCTGTAACCCGCCTGGGAGCCCAAGCCGGAATGCCGTCTCGAGAGGAAGTGGAAAGCTACTTTCTGTCACAAGAGTCCTCGTCACGACATCATCCTTAAACGAAAAATAAAAGAGAGGAAAGGGGAAAGACAACATGGAGCCTTATCTGGAGATGAAGGGGGTGCAAAAGAGTTTTGCGGGGGTGAAGGTGCTGAAAGGGGTCGACTTTTCCCTTCTCTCCGGTGAAGTACACGCGCTGGTAGGGCAAAACGGGGCCGGGAAATCCACTCTGATGAAGGTGCTCGGCGGCATCTACCCCAAAGACGGCGGACGGATCCGCGTAAGGGGAAAAGAAAGAGCGATCGTTTCCCCACGGGTGGCTGCGTCCCTGGGGATCGGGATCATCCACCAGGAACTGAATCTCGTTCCCCAGTTGACTGTAGCGGAAAACCTGTTCCTCGGCCGGGAACATATCATCGACGGGTGGCCGGTCATTCGTTGGAGGAGGATGAGAGAGGAGGCTTCCTCATTACTAGAGCGGATCGGAGTGAACATAAACCCAGCCCGTAGAGTAGAGGAACTCTCCGTAGGCCAGCAACAGCTCGTGGAGATCGCAAAGGTCCTTTCCATGAAGGCGGAAATCCTTGTACTGGACGAGCCCACCGCTGCTTTAACCCACCGAGAAACCAAGACATTGTTCGAGACCATCCGTTCCCTGAAAAGCCAAGGGACAGGCATCGTCTATATCTCCCACCGTATGGAAGAGATTTTCCGGATTTCAGACCGGATCACCGTCCTTCGAGATGGAGAGATCGTCAGCACCCGGAAGACCGTTGAAACGGATATGGACGAACTGGTTCGGATGATGGTCGGACGAAAAATAAAGGAATGCTTTCCACAGAAGAGGCCGCGCCTATTTGGAGAGGAGCGAATCCGGGTGGAAAACTTATCCCGCCGAGGCATGGTGGAAGGAATCCATTTTTCCATCCGTGCGGGTGAGATTCTCGGGTTGTTCGGCTTGATGGGAGCCGGTCGGACAGAAACGGCTGACCTTCTGTTCGGAGTGAGACGGAAAGATTCCGGTCGGATTTGGATTGATCACGAACCGGTTCGAATCCGGCAGCCCAGGGATGCCATTCAAGCCGGTCTCACCTATGTCACAGAGAATCGGAAAGGAAACGGGCTCCTGTTATCCATGACGGTAAAGGAAAACCTCTCTCTTCCCCACCTCACTTCCCTTTCCTTCACCGGTGTCATCCACCGGCATCGGGAGGAAGCCCTGGCACGAAACCTCGTGCGGCGGCTTTCGATCCGGACCAATGGAACCAAACAACAGGTGGGCTTCCTAAGCGGTGGGAATCAGCAGAAGGTGGTGATCGGAAAGTGGCTCGCCCGCCGCCCCAAGGTATGTATTCTGGATGAGCCGACGCGGGGCGTCGACATCAGTGCCAAGAAAGAGATCTATCAGTTGATGAACCGACTTACCGGAGAAGGGATGGCGATCCTGCTCATCTCCTCGGATCTGCCGGAATTGCTTAGTATGAGCGACCGGGTTCTCGTTCTTCACGAAGGACGTCCCGCCGATTTTTTTTCCAAGGAGGAGGCCACTCGGGAAAATGTGATGACAGCAGCGACAGGAGGAGGGAGAAAAGTTGCAAACTCCCATTAATCCAAGAGATATTCGAATCCATTGGCTGAAGAAAGTGGGCCCCCTGGCCGGCCTGGGAGGAATGATACTCGTCCTGTCCGTCATCAGCCCGGACTTTTTAAACACCTCGAACGTCTTCAATGTCCTGCGACAAATCTCCATCAACGCTCTACTTGCCTTTGGCATAACCTTCGTCATCTTAACCGGAGGGATCGACCTTTCCGTGGGTTCCATTTTGGCCCTATCCGGGGCACTTACTGCGGGCATGCTGGCTGGAGGAATGGATCCCTGGCTGGCGATTCTAGTGAGTCTGACAGCAGGGGCATGGATGGGAGCGGCCAACGGAGTTCTCATCAGCAAGGGTAGGGTCGCTCCCTTTATCGCCACTTTAGCGACCATGACCATTTTCCGTGGACTGACTCTGGTATATACCGAGGGACGTCCCATTTCCTACGACAACCAAGCGTTTAGTATGCTCGGGAAGGGATACTTTCTGGAGATTCCAGTCCCTGTGATTTGGATGGGGTTCGCCTTCGCCGCGCTGTACTTCCTATTAAAACACACTTCTTTCGGACGTCATGTCTATGCTGTGGGCGGCAATGAGGAGGCGGCGAGGCTGTCCGGAGTCCGGACCGACCGGGTCAAAATCGGCGTGTACACGATCAGCGGGCTACTGGCCAGCTTCAGCGGAATTATCCTAACGGCCCGCCTCAACTCCGCCCAGCCCACCGCCGGCGCAAGCTATGAACTGGACGCCATCGCCGCCGTGGTACTAGGAGGAACCAGTCTGGCTGGGGGCAAGGGATGGCTCATCGGAACCCTGATCGGTTCGATGATTATCGGAGTACTGGACAACGGACTCAATCTTCTTAATGTTCCTTCCTTTTATCAACAGGTGGTGAAAGGCAGCGTGATCTTGGTGGCAGTCTTGTTGGACCGTTTTCAAAAAAACTGATCGGGAGGCAGATTCCATGATGAAAAAAACCGTAACCTTCTTGTTGTCCGTTCTGATTGTAATGGCGGGACTGGTGGGATGTTCCGCCAAGTCCGATTTGGAAGGGGGAAAACCGCAGGAGAAAAAGGTGAAGATCGGTTTGTCCATCTCCACCTTGAACAACCCCTTTTTCGTCACATTGAAGGAAGGGGCGGAAAAAGCGGCCCAGGAAGCGGGAGCGGAACTGATCATCGCCGATGCTCAGGATGACACCGCCAAACAGGCGAATGACGTAGAGGATCTCATCCAAAAGCAGGTAGATATCTTGCTGATCAACCCGACTGACAGCCAGGCGGTCGCTTCGATCATCGAGTCGGCCAACCAGGCGGAGATCCCCGTCATCACCGTAGACCGGGAAGCGGAGGGGGGGAACGTACTCTCCCATATCGCCTCCGATAATGTGGAAGGCGGGAAAATGGCGGGCGAATACATTTTGGAACAGATCGAAAACGAAGGAACGATCGTCGAGTTGGAAGGAATCCCCGGAACTTCTGCCGCCCATGACCGAGGAAAAGGGTTCCATGAGGCAATCGACAGAGAAAAAGGCGTTCAGGTCGTCGCTTCCCAGCCGGCCAACTTTGATCGGGCGAAGGGACTCAGCGTAATGGAAAACATTTTGCAGAGTCAAAAAGAGATCACCGCCATCTTCGCCCACAATGACGAGATGGCCCTCGGTGCTGTTCAGGCGATCCAAGCCGCCAACCAAGACATCCTCGTCGTCGGATTTGACGCCACCGACGATGCAGTAAAAGCCGTCAAAGAAGGATCCCTGGCCGCCACCATCGCCCAAAGACCCGCTGATATCGGAAAAATGGGAGTAGAGGTTGCCGTCAAAGCCGCCAACGGGGAAAAGGTGGAGTCGTTTTATCCTGTGGAATTAGAGATGGTGACAAAACCGTAACACGCTACAGGGAAGAATCAAATAAAAGCGGTGCAGAGTACCTCTGCACCGCTTCCCTTTTAACATTGTACCGCCTAAACGAGTAATCCTGTAAAAAGCGACATCCCCCTTTAAACCCTTTTGTCAACTACTCACCATTGAAATGGTGAGCTTGCAGGCATCCAGTAGTGCAAACGCCAAAAGGCTCCTACCTTAAATTGACCCTTGCATCAGGGCAGATTGACAGCCACCCGTACTGCACCAGTCATGCTGATACAGTCCCTGCACAAACGGTACTAGACTTCCCAAATGTGCAGAACCTACTCCCCTAGGGTGTCTTTGTCGCTTGGGTGTTAAAGTCAAAGAGTGCCTTTATTCAACGGATTTCTCCTTAACTAGAGACAAGTCCCATTCGGCTTTCGGTTTACAAAGGCTATTTTACATTTTTATCCTGTCGGCAATTTTCATGAACCTGCAAAAGATAAACTGCGACCAACCGTTCCATTTTCCGTTTTAACATATAACCCTAGTTCCCCGATAGAATAGTTAATCGTGGATATTTTTTCAATGATAGTGGATAGTGTTAGGCTTCGACCTATCAAACGAGCCTCAAACCCACCATCTTCAAAGTTGATGACTGGATGTTCAAAGTCGGATTGATAGGTAATAGTAGGATAGATATTACTCTTACACGACTCTTCTACCAGCAACAGATCCTTTGTGTGAAGTGCTAACAGGTTCGGGAAGTGATCCGTACCTGAATGATGTATGGAGGATATCGCCACCTCTAAGCTCAGAGGCCCGGAATGTTGAATAGAAGCCATCGGTATTCCTAAGTATTTATGATAGATATCAAAGTCTACCCCTTTGTTATTTAACTCGGAGAGCAACTCTTCATCTTGTGCTTGGCATATGAGCTTAAAAGGTGTTTGTTTGTATTCCTCGAGAAGGCATATAAAAAATCGGACCCATTCTTCTGTATCACCAATGGTATCACTTCCTTCCAGTTGCAGAGTAATAATCGGCAGATCTTTGCTGATTTCAATATCAAGGTCAATATATAAGTCAGAAACAGTATGGTTATAATAAAAATAGATATCAGCACGATTGCTTGATTGATTAGATAAAAATATACTCTCTTTCACTAACGACGAAAACTCATCCGAAAGAGAATTAATTTCACTTTGATCTTGTCCTATTTTCATAGTATTAATCAATTTTCTCTTCGACAATTCCAACTTGTCCATAAATATCCACCTCACCTTTCAATCATGCATGGGGAGGTTGACTTTTGAAACGTATACCTCCCATGTATTCTATAAATCAAAAAAATGAAACTATGTTTCCAGAGTTATTTGATTGTTATTGGATTATAGCTTAGTAGCAGACTGATCTCCTATCCGGCTTTCCGTTTGGTATTGTTTTAGCTCCTTTAGGAAGCAGTGAGCAAAGTGTCCGATGTAGAGCAACATCCGGATAATGATGATAATGCCAAACTCTTGGTCTTTTACCCGTTAGCCCTTTTAGTGGGATCGTACCCTTATCAATGGCAAATACTCTTTTCTTCCCTTTCTTTGTCTTTTGAAACACAACCACTAAGCTATTCACCTGATGACCCGTTTTGCTTGTTACATTCCACTTTACTTCGTAATTTTTCCCCACATTTTTAAGGCGTTTCTTCAAGTATTTCGAAGCAGCAGCAGCCCCTTGTCTAATAATTAGCCGGATGGCAACACGGGCAATAACCCCTGCACCAACAGCTACTATAACAGCAGGTAATGCTGCTGCTACTTGTTCGTCTCCTTCTTGTAGAGATACTCTTTCTAACTCCCTTTCTAGATCAAAAAGCTCAGGAGTAAATAGGTACTCTTCAATGATTTTATCCTGCTCTTCATCACTAAGCAGACTAAACTCCTCTTTTGTTACAGGTATCGAGTCTAAATAGTCATCAATTTTTTTAATGACTTCTCTCTCAGCAGGTGACATCGCACTTAAGTCGTCAATTTGGTCTAACGCTTCAAAATCCTCATCCTCTTCAAGCTCCCTAAAAAAATCCTTTTCATCCATTTCAATATAGTCTTCGTCGTCGAAATCAAATTCGTCAGGTTTATTTTCGTCCACTTCACCAAATAAAATTTTAGGTGGTATTTCTACTGATGTAGCCTCTGCAAACGTGCCTTTTGGTACTGCCATTGCGGTAAATAATGTAATAATAAGAGTTAAGGATACTATCTTATTCAATTTACCGTTCAAGCTTCCCTCATCCTTTCACTTTTTTTGTTTGGCCAAGCAGTTGAATTTCGAAATAAGTCTACTACGGCTAAACCGAGTATATTGTTATGCTATCATAGGGTAGATGGATTTCCTATCGAAATTTAACCTATATAAAAAATATTATATTCCGAGAAATTATTTTATTTATTAGTTTGGTGACAGAAAACAATTAGATAAAATGAGCAATTTTACTTATTTATATTGATCTCTTCATAGAATAGCTCCAATCTGACTTTGGGTTAAAGTAACAGAAGTACAAAAAACAAAAATTTACGAGCCCGGTAACCCACCAGGCCCGTTAAGCTAAGAGTTCATCACTCAGAAGAAGTCCGTCTCCCGAGACTAGAACATCCCACTACTTTTATTTCCAGCGACATCCCCCAATCTGGAATGAAGAGAACGCCCACTTTCTTTGCAATAAGGTATTTACTTTGGACTTCACGACGAACAATACGTCCCTTCCTTGCCGATGGTTCGATAGGGGCAATCCGCCTGTTCCGTTAGATACAGGACGGCTTCTCGATTGCGGCGGGTCTCCCGTCCGATTACGGAACCCGGAGGGTAGAAGCCGGGAATGGCCGTTCTGGGGTACATCTCAAACGTAAAGGCAAAGATCTCGTGTTCACCATAAGCCCAGTCGGTCATATCCCCGTCGGTGATATAAAGGTCGCTCGATTGTTGGGGTCTGTAGCCATTGGTCCGGGCCATTTGCCGCGCCATGGTTTTAAAGACCGCATGATCATCGCGGGTCATATCCGGCGGAACATCGGTATACGTGTAGCCGTAAGGCCACAAAATGAGCTCACTGTAAGTGTGGAAGGTAATAGCAGTACGAATCTGCTGCTCACCATTTATCACCCTGCTGTTGATGAAATCCCGCAGCCGTGCCGTTTCCGGTGCGGAAAAAGGGGAGGCACCCCGATACGTGTCACTGGATGGATTGCCGCTGGAGCCCCCGCAGCAACCCCATTTGTAACCATAGTTACGGTTTAAATCGGTTCCGACAGCGGTGGTTCTCCCATTGGGCTGTCTGTTTTTACGCCAATACCGGTAGCGGCCGTCCCGAATATCGTACTCACCCCCATCGGGATTGAGATTAAACACGATATAAATCTCCCTGGAGTTGACCAGACGGGTGATCCGATCATCCTGTCCATAACCGGACGTAAACAGATCCAGCACATCCAAGGCCATCTCCACCGTCAGATGCTCCCGGGCGTGATGCAAGGAAACGAAGAGAACTTCCGGTTTGTCTTCATCCACCTGTACATTGTCACTAATTTTGGCCGCCCACAGTTCCCGTCTTTCGTGGGATTGGCCGATGCTGAACAATTTCACGATGTCAGGATGCTCCCGGGCGGTTCTCTGAATTTTGTCCACCATCTCCTGATAGTTGTGATAGTCAGAGTCCCTAGGTGGAAAATCCATCGCAGGCAGATACTGGCGAGGATGAAAGCCCAACTTCCGCAGTCGGTCCAACTCCTGTTTGGAGGCATGGATCAAAACGTGGTTCTCCCCCACTTCGTCAATCGAGACGCCTGTACGGGCGATCGCTGTTCGATCCTCCTTTGTTTTCACCTGATCGATGCGATAAGGAAGCTTCGCTTCCTCCATGGACAGGTCCGACTCTACCGTCTGCGCCTGCGATTCCATCCATCCCCATGGCCCTGCCGACACCGCCAGCAACAGAGCCGCCATCCCGTACCACCATCGTTTTCCGCGCATCTTTGCAACCCCTTTCCGGCTTTTTGCCGCAACGGTTGTCCGAATCACCCCCATCATATCCGCAACGATTTGAAATTTCAATATATTTCAAAAAGGAGTCCTCCAACAATTCCCCGCAAGGTCCCTATCTCCTCCATTGAAAAACTCCCCCTTTTTCCTTAGCGGAAAAAGGGGGAGTTTCATCCGGCCCAGAACTGACTGACCCACAGAAAAAGCCTGTAACCCAAATAGATTCCCACAATCCCCAGTATCCCCGGAAGAGCGGGAGGAGCGGGGATCGGCAGTCTCAGAAGGGCGAACAAAAAACCTACCGCCAAACCCGTTAACAAAGAGAGAATGTACAGTTTCATGTTCACCGCGCGGTCGATGGATCCACGCGTAACCCTCCTTTAGATGAAAATGGGTGATTACATCTTCTCCGGGGCGTGAACACCGATCAACGACAGGCCATTCTTCAACGCCTGGGCAACCCCGATCAACAGGGAAAGACGTGCCCGGGTCAGGGTTTCGTCCTCCTGGATCACCCGATGGGCATTGTAATAGCTGTGCAACTGGGTCGCCAGCTCATGCAGATAACGAACCACCCGATGCGGAGCCATCTGTTCCGCCGCAACCGCCACTTCACCGGGAAACTCCGCCAGTTTTTGCAGAAGGTCGTGTTCTTGTTCCTCCGTCAAAGCGGACAGGGATTCCGGATCCAGCGCGACAGGGATCCCCTGATCCCCTGCTTGCTGAAACACGCTGTTAATCCGGGCATGGGCGTATTGTACATAAAACACCGGATTATCGTTGGAATGAGAAACAGCCAGATCCATATCAAAATCCAAGTGGCTGTCGGGACTCCGCATGGCGAAGATGTAGCGGGTGGCATCTACTCCCACTTCTTCCATCAGGTCGACGAGGGTGATCGCCTTGCCGGTTCGCTTGGACATTTTCACCAGTTCCCCGCCCTGATACAGCTTCACCATCTGTGTAATCAGAAACGTCATCTTCTCAGGGTCAAACCCGAGTGCAGCCATGGCGGCTTTCATCCGGGGAACATATCCGTGATGATCGGCGCCGAAAATATTGACGATCCGATCGAAGCCCCGGTTATACTTGTCTCGGTGGTAAGCAATATCCGGGGTGATATAAGTGAAAGAACCGTCCTGTTTGACCAGTACCCGATCTTTATCGTCACCAAAAGCGGAGGCTTTCAACCAGACGGCCCCCTCTTTTTCATAGGTGTGACCCAACCGGGTTAACGTTTCCACCGCCTCTTTCACCGCTCCGGACTGATGCAGGCTGGTTTCGCTGAACCAGCTGTCAAACCGGACACGATAATCCTCCAGGTCCTGTTTGATTTTTTCCAGCAGATGTTTCAACCCGTATTCCCGGATGGTTGTCAGGCGCTCATCATCGCTTAAGTGGACGAGGCGGTCTCCCTCATCGTCGGCCAATTTGCGTCCCAAGTCCGCGATATCCTGCCCGCGATAGCCGTCCTCGGGAAAAGCGGCATCCAGACCCAATGCCTCCCGGTAACGGGCTTCCAGCGACAATGCCATCAGATTCATCTGGTTGCCGGCATCATTGATATAGTATTCACGAGTGACATCGTAACCGGCGGCGTTCAGTACGTTACACAAGACATCTCCGATGGCGGCCCCCCTGGCGTGTCCCAAGTGAAGGCTGCCGGTAGGGTTGGCACTGACGAACTCCACCAGTACTTTTTCGCCTGCTCCGGCATCGGACGTTCCATAACGCTCCCCGAGCGCAGCCATCTCTGTCAATACGGCGGTAAGAAACGAGCGGTCGATAAAAAAGTTGATAAATCCCGGGCCGGCCACTTGGACTTCTTTGATGAAGGCTTTTTTCCGGTCGAGATTGTCCACAATCGCAGTCGCAATCTGACGGGGATTTTGTCTGGCGATCCGGGTCAGCTGCATAGCCAGGTTGGTGGCCAGGTCTCCGTGTGTTTTTTCCCGCGGCACCTCCAGATGTACAGAAGGAATCTCCTCTTCCGCAGCCAGTCCGGCTCGGACTGCCGCTGCCCGCAATTCCAGCTTTAAAACTTCCTGCATGCGTTCCAATGCATTCATGTTACTCCGACACCTCCGTCCAACGAATATCCAGCTGATAGTGGCCGACCGGATCATTTTCCATATGCAAGCGAAATGAAAACCGAATGTGACCGTCTTCCCGTAAGTAATCGATTGTCTCCACTTCCATCTCCGACGTTCCCCCAGGGGTCTCAATCACACTATAGGTCCTTTCCCCCGGCCGGTAAGTCTGTCGATAAGCGATCATCCCCTGACGGATCACCGCCACTTCCGCCGGGTCTGCTTTCACCGTGGTTCTCACCTGATCTTGCTTTCCGGCGTTTTCTAGATAACGGAGAATCCAGGTCTCCCCTTTTCGTTCCAGCCGGCCGTCCAGTTTTTGTTCAATGGTCTCCTCTTTCCCGCCGTCACTGGGGTGAATGAGGGATTGGATCGCCAACTGTATCGCTCCCACACGGCCTTTCTCCTTTCCATCATTGTTCTGCCAACGCAAACTTCCCTCCATGGGGAGGGAAGGCGCATTTTGTTCTCATCGGGAAAAGCCCAGCAGCATTTCACGCAACACCTTGGCTGCTACCACCGGCGTTTGATCGGTGGGATCGTAAGCGGGGGCCACTTCCACTAGATCCGCTCCCACCACATGTACACCGGAACGGGCAATGGCGTGGATCGAGGCTAGTAATTCCGACGAGGTGATTCCTCCCGGTTCCGGTGTACCGGTCCCCGGTGCATAAGCGGGATCCAACACATCGATATCTACAGTCACATAGACGGGACGTCCTTCCAATCCGGGAAGCACGTCTATTAGAGGTTGGAGTACCTCAAACGGATGAAAGTGAATGCCTTCACGCTCCGCACTTTGAAACTCTTCCCGGGTTCCGGAGCGAATGCCGAACTGATAAACGTTATCCGCTCCCAGCAACTGGACGATTTTATGCAAAGGGGTGGCATGAGAATAGATCTCCCCTTCATAATCGGGACGCAAGTCGGCATGGGCGTCCAGATGAATCACCGCCAGTTGGGGATAGTGTCGATATACCTCCTGCACTGCCGGCCACGTAACCAAGTGCTCCCCGCCGATCCCGATGGGGCGTTTTTTCCGTTCCAGCACTTGGCCGACAAATTCCCCGATCTTCTGAATGCTCTTTTCCGGGTTTCCAAAGGGAAGCGGGATGTCGCCGGCATCATAGTAATCAATGTCGGATAAGTCCCGGTCCAGATAGGGGCTGTATTCTTCCAACACGAGCGACACTTCCCGCACCCGGTTCGGACCGAAGCGGGAACCCGGACGAAAACTGACGGTCCAATCCATCGGCATCCCGTAGAGTACCGTCTCCGCCGCTTCCAAATCCGAAGTGGATGCGATGAAGACGCGACCGGAATAAGCTTCGTCAAAGCGCAACCTCGCTCACCCCCGTTCGGTTAATTCTTTGACAAACGCCGGCAACGCAAACAATGCATGGTGCAGTTCAGGGGTGTAATAGCGGGTATCCAGCTCCGGAATCTCCCCTGTATCCAGGGTCAACGGATCTCGGCCCTTGGATCCCAAGGTAAAACTCCACAATCCGCTGGGATAGGTGGGAACACTGGCTGTATACAGGCGTGTCACCGGAAACAGAGAGCGAAGGTCCCGGTTTACTTGTGCAATCAAATCCCGGTTGAACCAGGGGGATTCCGTCTGAGCCACCATGATGCCGCCTTCCCGAAGCGCTCGGTGAATCCCTTCGTAAAAAGGCCGTTGAAACAAGCCGACCGCCGGCCCCACCGGTTCGGTGGAGTCTACCAGTATCACATCATAGGTGTCCGGATGCGCTTCGATATGTTGGATTCCGTCTTCCACACGGATCCGAACACGGGGGTCGGACAACGCGCCTGCGATTTTGGGAAAGTATTCCCGGGAGACTTCAATCACCCGTCCGTCGATTTCGCAAAGGGTAGCCGATTCTACACCGGGGTGTTTCAACACCTCGCGGATTACCCCCCCATCCCCGCCGCCGACGACAAGCACATGCTTCGGATCCGGGTGAGTCACCATTCCTACGTGTGTCAGCATTTCATGGTAAACAAATTCATCCCGGTCGGTGGTCATCACCATCCCGTCCAAAACCAACATCCGGCCGAATTCCTTCGTTTCGATAACATCCACGTGTTGAAATTCGGTTTTTTCATGATGAAGGGTCTGTTCGATTTTGGCAGTGATTCCGAAGTGGGGGGTTTGCTTTTCCGTATACCACAGCTCAATATCCATGGATTCCATTCTTCTCCTTTGCAACAAGCCTTCCTTAAGAATAATCCAATCGCCGATTCAAGACAATCATCAATCCGGATTCCCCTTGTCAGCAGAAAGGACGGGGTCCATTGTGAAGTTCGCGGCACCGTCTCCCCCATGCATAATCAATTTCTCCCTTCCTCATACTAGTAAGGATTACCAGACCGATGAAGAATGAAACGAATGTGCCATTAGGTAAACTTTTACTTTTCACGCTGAGGGGTCGGTCGGCTTGATTTACGTCTCCAGTTCCGATATTGGTAGATAGGCACGAGCACCGGCTTTTATCCCGGTGTGATCAATCAGGGGGAATCGAAATGACCGACGGCATGGACCGTCATACATCCACCCAACCCATTCCACCCATGACGCCCGCCTTTGGCCGTTGGTGGCGGCGGATGCGCTTCCTTCTGCGCTGGGCCTCCTTCTGTCTGGTGGTGGCCATGGGACTTTCTTTTCTGACTGTGCTCTATTTAAAATCCAAACCCCTGCCTCCTCCGGATATCGGCATTACCACCAAAATCCTCGATGTGCGTGGCCGCGCCATCGATCAATGGGATCAGGGGGAGCACCGGGATTATATCCCTTTACAGGAGCTACCCCAACCATTGATCCAGGCCACCCTGGCGGCGGAAGATCGCCAGTTTTATGAACACCACGGGTTTTCTCCCCGGGGGATCCTGCGTGCTGCCTGGGTCAACCTGCGAGATGGGCGGGTTTCCCAGGGAGCCAGCACGATCACGCAACAACTGGCGCGCAACCTGTATCTGACCCATGACCGAACATGGTCGCGAAAATGGAAAGAGGCGGTCTACACCTCCCAGTTGGAACTTCATTTTGACAAAAATGAAATCCTGGAGATGTACCTGAACAAAATCTACTACGGCCACGGCGCATATGGAGCGGAACGAGCCGCCCGCGCTTATTTTGGTAAATCCGCCCGCCACTTAACGTTGGCGGAAAGCGCCGTGTTAGCGGGTATTCCCCGGGGGCCGCGCTGGTATTCCCCCCTGGACAATCCCAAACGGGCCAAACAGAGGCAAGCCGCTATCCTGGATGCCATGACCCAACAGGGGATGATTCCCGCTCGTGCAGCGGAACAGGCCAAAAACGAACACCTGGTATACGCCACTCCACCCAAACCCGGTCCCGCCCGTGCTCCCTGGTTCCGGGATGCGGTCCTGCATGAAGCCGTCTCGCGCTTTGGACTGGATGAAGCACTGGTGCGCAATGGCGGACTGCGTATCCATACCACCTTGGATCTGGCTGTGCAACAATGGGCGGAGCGAGCGATGGAACGCAACCTGGCCACCCAACCCGATTTGGAGGGCGCTTTGGTCAGCATCGACCCTCATACCGGCCATATTAAGGCGATGGTGGGTGGACGAAATTACCAACGCTCGCAATTCAACCGCGTTTTTGCCAAACGACAGCCGGGTTCCACCTTTAAACCGGTCGTTTACCTAGCTGCCTTGGAACGGGGACTCACACCCGCCACCCGCTTTGAGAGCAAACCGACCGCCTTTACCCATGACGGAAAAACATACCGTCCCACCAACTATCACGGACGTTATGCGGATCGACTGATCTCCATGGGGGAAGCCATCGCTACATCGGATAATGTATACGCGGTTCACACCCATTTGACGATCGGAGAGGAGGAGGCGGTCCGGATGGCCCGCCGTCTGGGTATCCAAAGTCCGCTGAACCCCGTGCCTTCCCTGGCTCTGGGAACCAGTGATGTCAGCCCCTTGGAGATGGTACAGGTATATGCTACATTGGCAGCTGGCGGGGTGCACCACCCGCCGACGGCGATTCTGCGGATTGAAGCTCCAGATGGAAGAATCCTGGCACAATCCAAACCACAAGGCGAATCCGTGCTCTCTCCGGGAGAAGCATTCGTCATGACCCATATGCTGGAGGGAGTGTTTCAACCCGGGGGAACAGCCAACCGCGTCGGGCAAATCCTCCATCGCCCCGTCGCCGGCAAAACAGGAAGTACCGATTGGGATTCGTGGCTGTCCGGGTTTACCCCGGAGCTGGCTACTACGGTATGGCTGGGATACGATCAGCACCGGGAATTGCCGCGGGGGACCTCACGCTTAACTCATCAGATCTGGGGTACCTTTATGCGGGATGCCTTGGCAAACGTCAAGCCGCACCGCTTCCCTGTCCCCCATGGAGTCGTACGGGTAAAAATCGATCCGCAAAGCGGAATGGTGGCCGGAGCAGACTGCCCTCGGTCGGTAACTGCATATTTTATGGAGGGAACACAGCCGCGGCAAACCTGTTCCCTGCACCGACACGAGCCCACCGACAACAAACAGACACCCTGGTGGTGGGAGTGGATTAAAAAATGGTGGTCCGGGTAAACCGGCCACCATGTTTCATTCATGGGTTCTTCACTGAATCGTTTCATCCCGCCTATCTCCGCATTCATCGCTTCCTCCGACCTCTCCTTCCCCGTCGGTAAAGATCCCGTCATTGTGTACAGTAATCAGGTTTGCTTCCTGTAACGCTTTGATCACTTCATAAAAACTATCCCGCCGCTCTTCCGGTAATTGGTTCACAAATCGATTAATCTTCTCCGGAGAAACACGGGGGGTAAAGTGGACCCCGCCGTGACGCGCATAATGCTCCTCTTGTTCGTGGGCTGACATCGGATCGCCTCCTTTCTTTCCTTTAGCGTGTACGGACAAGAGCCACAATATGGCTCGGGAAGAAAAAAAACGGACACCAAAAAAGCGGGCCCCCATTGCCCGCTTCTTTGGTGTCCTAGCAAATCGGTTCCGTAACCTGGACTTAAGTGTAACGCAAGGCGTCGACAGGGAGCAAGCCGCCCTTCTTATGGTTCACAAAGCGTTCATTTTTCCTCCAGAACTTCTTTTAGTTCCTCAGAAGACCGGTGCCACATCGCTTCATCATTTTCGAGCAACAGTTTCTTTAACGCCTTTTTTTCCGTTGCTCCCAGTCCATCCAAGCGAATACGCCGTTTCAGCGCATCATCCATACGGTTAACATGATCGGCGAGATTTTTCCACCCTCGGCGCGCCTCCCGGTCCACCCGCATCGGACAAGCGGCCACACCGGCATAATAAGGCCCTTCTTCATTTCGATCAATCGCCACCCAAACCACCCAGTAATCCTGTCCACCGGGAGTGTCGGCCGGATCACCGGAAAATTTGATCCCCCGTTCCACCTTGCTCTTGGCATGAATCAGACCCAGGTCAATCCGGGCATCCTCTCCGTCGATAAGAACGGATGACAGATCGCTTAAGTTGAGGGTTCCTGTGTAGTAACCACCATGGGTGGTGGAATCCCCACTAATGATGTTAAAGCCGGCGTTCTTCTTTTTAGCCACATTGTCGCCCCCTTATGACAGGTTTCTTTCCTCCATCTTATCCTACCCGGATAAAAGGTTGCAAAAGGGGAGTGCACAGGCTAAAAACTTTTCAGCATGTTGACTCGTTCCACTACTTCGCTCCGGTTTACATTGGAGAGAAACGGGGAGTCGGAATCGGTTTGAGAATCGGACCGGTCTTTTTCTTTTTTTACTACTTGCCTGACAGGCAGGTGGATATTAAAGGTGGTTCCCCGTCCCGGTTGGCTGGTTACATGGATTTGCCCCCCATGTTCTGAGATAATGCGATGGCAGATGGACAGTCCCATGCCTGTCCCATCCCCTTTGGTAGTGAAAAACGGATCAAAGATGCGGGACATGTATTCGGGCGGAATCCCGGAACCGCTGTCCTGGATCCGGATACTGACCCGATCACGCATCTCTTTCCAGCGGACACAAACCACTCCTTTATCATGGAGCGACTCCAAACCGTTTTGCACCAAATTGATCAACACCTGTTTCAGCTGCTCCGCATCCGCTTCAATAATAACCGGGGAGGGAGGCGGATGGGATTTCAATTCATGTCCCATCAGAATCGCCTTAGGATTGAGAAGCTGAAGCACATCGTCAATGAGCCTATCCACATTGAATAAGGTATGGCGGGCCGGGCGGGATTCACTTAAATGAAGGAACTGCTTCAACAAGTCGTTGATCCGGTCGATTTCAGGCAACATGATGGACTCCCATTTTTTTACTTCCGGAGATTCCATCGCCGAAATCTGGATAAATCCACGGATGGAAGTCAATGGATTGCGGATTTCATGAGCCAGGCCGGCAGCCAATTGACCAACCGCCGACAGCTTCTCCAAATGACGCCGCCGCTCTTCTTCCTGGTGACGAATACGCCGCTGTTCAATGGAGAGACGATGTTCCGCCAGTCGGATCAGCTCTGAAGCGTTTTGGGCTTCAGCAGGGTAAGAGGCGGTACCGATACAATAGTTGACCAGAGACCGTTCTGTCCGCAATTCCCCAATCACCGTCTCGATCGTATCCAAGCAGAGCCGCATGGCCGAGTCGTCCCCCGTTAATCCGACGGCGAACTGGTCCCCGTCATAGCGGGCAACTTGGGCATAGGGAGGGAGTTTTTTCTTCAGCAGACGGGCGATCTGCACCAGCATCTGATCTCCGGCATTAATCCCTTCTCGCATATTCACCTGCTGAAAATCAACCAGATCCAAACAGACTACATAGTAATACTGACCCGCCATGCCACAGCGAGACAGGCTTTTGGACACTTGCTCCTGAAACCCGCTGAAATTGTAAAGACCCGTCAGGTAATCCCGTCTCGATGTCTCTTCCAGCTCCTCGATGTACTCGTGTAGTCGGGAATGCGCTTCATCCACCTTCTCCAGCAAGCGGCGGTTTTGTTCCTTGACCTCTTCCGTCCGCTCGTGGGCACGTCGAAGATAGATACTCATCCATGTCACCAACGCAAACAACAGAAAGTCACCCAGAAGATGAATGAAAGAACCGGAGACGGGGATTCCGTATTCAAACAACGTGTAAACGCCGAAAAATAGCAAACCGGATAATAACGTGTGATCGGTGGAGTTACGGTCATGTAATATACCCAGAACAACCAGGTACAGCCATAGTGACCACCACGCACCCGTCAGGTAATCAAAGGCTGCCACAAAGACCAGTGCCGTCCATGAATAGAGGCGGTATGGGACAGAAAGGGACCATCTGCGCCTGTAGACCAACAGCAGAACAATCATTGCCGAACTGAAAACAATTCCGGCCCACCTTGCCCCCGGGTGCTGAAACAATATCTCCCAATAGGTTGCTAGGGCGATTAACCATTCGGCCAAGAGTGTAACCCCCATTTCACCTTCCGCTCACCCCGATCGGCTGCGGGGATCGACAGATTGGCTCCCTCCAAAAAAGGTTTGGTTCCCTGAACAGATGTCAACCAATGTATCATTATAAATAACGATAGGATTCCATTTATGCTTTCAAATTTCCTCCCTGAAGTCAGGCATTCGACAAAATCTATCAAATTCCGATTCGAAAAATAGCGAAAAGAAATCGAACCGAAAAAGAGATGACCCAGAATGAACATAGCGAAACTTGTGCAGCAAGTGCATATTTTCAAACCGCTGTCCATAGGGTAAGAATGCGGGGTTGTACGTCTCAGGAAGTGTGCGGACGTTGCGATAAGCGTAAGAATGAGAACTGTAAAAAAACCCTGGAACGGACAACCTTGAAACTTCATGTATCTGCCAATCACACCGATAAGGAGGGGATCCCATTGACAAAGGAGCGGAACCTGGCCCGTTCTCTGCTCGGTTTGTTAGGGGGAAAAGAGAACATCGCAGGACTCAGCCACTGCATGACAAGGCTGCGGGTGACACCAAAAGATCCGGAATCGGTACAACTGGAAGAAGTAAAAGCTCATCCGGACGTTATGGGTGTCGTGGAGACTTCCGGTCAAATCCAAATTATTCTGGGACCGGGCATTGTCACCAAAGTGGCCGGTTTCCTGTCAGAAGAAACCGGATTGAAAGCGGATGAAGTGCAGGATTTAAAGTCGCAAATTTCCGACAGGAACCGGACACCGTTCAAGTTGTTTTTAAGGAAACTGGCCAACATCTTCATCCCGTTGATTCCAGCGATCGTGGCCGGCGGGATGATCATGGGTTTGACCAATGTTTTCATCCATTCCTTCGATGCCAACGCAGACAGCCAATGGATTCAATTGCTCACGGCCATCAGTCGAGTGATCTTTGCTTACCTGGCAGTGTTCGTCGGCATTAACACCGCCAGGGAGTTTGGCGGAACACCCGCCCTTGGAGGCGTCGCCGGCGGCATGATCATCCTGCCTGATATCGCTGAAATCACCTTATTCGGTGAAGCCTTGCTTCCGGGACGAGGCGGTTTGATCGGCGCATTGTTGGCCGCTTGGTTTATCACCGTGGTGGAACGGGGGGTCCGCCGCTTCATCCCCGCTGTCGTCGATATTATCTTCACTCCCACGCTTGCGGTATTGATCACCGGATTAGCCACTTATGTGGTGTTGCAGCCGCTGGGCGGGCTCATCTCAGACGGGATCACCGGTGGCCTTACGGCACTGTTGGAAGCGGGAGGAACGATGATGGCCATGATCTCCGGGGGAGTGCTTGCCGGAACCTTCTTGCCCCTGGTGATGACGGGATTACATCAGGGACTCACTCCGATCCACCTCCAGCTTTTGGACCAGACGGGATTGGACCCCTTGCTTCCCATCTTGGCCATGGCAGGAGCCGGTCAGGTAGGTGCTGCTTTTGCGATCTTTGTCAAAACCCGGAACCAAACCCTGCGCAACGTGATTAAAGGAGGGCTCCCCGTCGGCATTCTGGGGATTGGAGAACCCCTGATCTTCGGAGTCACCCTGCCCCTGGGCCGCCCGTTCATCACGGCTTGCCTGGGAGCGGCTGTCGGTGGTGCCTTCCAGGCGGTATGGGGGATCGCCTCCGTCGCGATGGGGGTATCCGGATTACCCTTGACCCTGCTGATCGCGCCCGGACAGATCCTGCTATATCTATTGGGAGTGTTAATCTCCTATATCGCCGGCTTTATCATCACCTATTTCTTCGGTTTCAGTCGGGACATGGACCAGATGTACGGCAAAAGCACGTCCACTGATTCTCCCATGACCACCACGACCGGCTGATCAGGAGGAACCCAGGTCCCTGTAATCCCGATGCCGCCGACTCTCGGGTCGGCGGTGTTTCCATGGAGGAGGAACCATGAAACCAAACGAATTTGAGGCCAAAACGGAACAAGTCCATCCGGATACCCGGGAGTTAGACAAGATGGACACCCGTCAAATCGTCCAAGTGATGAACGAGGAAGACCGTCGCATCGCTGGTGCGATCAAACCGATCCTTCCCGACATTGCTCGAGCCATCGACCGCATCACAGATACCATCCGCCACGGGGGCCGCCTTTTCTATATCGGTGCCGGTACCAGCGGCCGCCTGGGTGTGTTGGACGCATCCGAATGCCCCCCCACCTTCGGCACGGATCCGAATTTGGTTCAAGGAATCATCGCCGGCGGCGACCATGCCCTTCGCTTCCCAGTGGAAGGAGCAGAAGATTCTCCGGAAGCGGGAAAACAAGATTTGATTCAACGTTCGTTTTCGGATCACGACTTTTTGGTAGGAATCGCCGCCAGCGGAAATACCCCTTATGTACGGGGAGCGCTGAAGTACGCTCATGACCGGGGAGCCGCTACGGCAGCCATTACCTGCAATCCGGGCTCACCCGCCGGCCGCTTGGCGGACATCCCTTTGGAAGTGGATACAGGCCCTGAAATCTTGATGGGCTCCACCCGCCTAAAGGCTGGGACGGCCCAAAAAATGATCCTCAATATGTTGAGTACCGGTACGATGGTTCGCCTGGGTAAAACCTATCAAAATCTGATGGTGGACCTTATCCCGTCCAACGACAAACTGTGCAAACGGGCTCGCCGGATTGTTGAAATGGCCACCGGCTCGACACCGATGGAAGTAAAACGAGCACTGGCTGCTTGTGGAGGGGAAACCAAAACCGCCATCGTGATGCTGTTGACCGGTTGCACAACATCCGTGGCCCGCGAACGATTGAGACAGGCAGAGGGACGAGTTCGCGACGCTTTGGTTTGATGAACCGCCGCCGGATATTGGATGGAAAACGGCAGCCCCCTTTGGGTACGCTGCCGTTTTTCCATCCCCGATTCAAGCGGTGATTCATCAACCGTACCGGTTCATCCATCGGGAGTAGCTTTCCGCCCCCTGCTCTTGATTTTTCCCCGTTTCCTCTCTCTGTGACGGTTCACGCACCGGCGCTTCTTCCAGATTATACAGCTCTTCCAGCTGGATGGAATCCTTTTTCATGGACCCTGCAGGCGGATAAGCAGAAGTCGATTCCTTCACCACAACCGGTTGGGACCAGCGTTCACGCTGCTCTCCTTGCCAGGAAGAATCGTAGGCATGGGCTCGGGCTTGGCGATAACGCTGGTGATAGAGAGGAGTACGTTCATGCTCCTCCAGTAGCGTATGTATGATAGTATCCTTCAAAATGCTTTTTATTTCCTCACTGCGATACCCATTGTCCACTCCTTCTACCCACTTGAACACGGGACCGTCCTCCGATGAAAACGTGACATTGCGCTGAGTCGGAGCCAGCTCCTGCAACGTGCTTAATTTCTCGCGGAAGACGTCCCGGTCACAAATCGTATCCAGAGGAAAGTAAACCCCCTTCAGATAAGATTGGATGCAGTATTTCACCAACAAAGGAAACTGGCCCCGAGGAAGTATGTCGTACCAATTGCGAAGAAATCGGTCCTTCTTGCCCAGATATACACCAACGGTGATCGTCATCTTGGACCCACCTTTCAGAAATGGTTTTCCACATCAAACAAAAAAGGCAAAGAAGGCGGCGCCGCATTTTTTTCTCTCGTTCCGGCTGCAAATCCTTCTTTTGCCAAATATAGTATCAATGGCTTGAACCATCCGTCAACAGAATATTTTGTCGAAACAGGACAAGTTTCCTCGAGTCGATTCAATTCGTCACCTGACGGTGTCGCTGCAATATTTTCTTATATACCCCCGGAACGCGGATTTTGCTAAACATCTGAAACTGAGGGCGTGTATTCACCTCAATGACCTGAAGCCGCCCTCGTCGATCAATCCCCACATCAAGGCCCAACTCACGAATCCCCGGAAAACGGGTATCCAGCACTTGGGCCGTCAATAGAGAGACCCGCTTTAGTTCCTCCAAAATATGTGCGGGCTGTGCCGGGATTCCTTTCATTCGCTCCAGGGCCTGCTCCAGTGCAACCGGAGTCCCCCCCTTGCAATGATTCGTGACAAACCGGCGGGGTGCCGCCAGTTTTGCCACCATCCCGCTGATCACCCATTGATGACCCGGCTTTTGCAACAGCACCCGCACATCGAACGGACGGGAATCGATCGTGGCCAAATGGACCCCTTCCTGCATGAGATAGCGTTTATGAGGGAGAAGCACGGACTCTAAATCACGGTACAGCCCCTTTCGATCCACTTCACGGCATCTTTTCTGAAAACAGATTTGGTAACCATTGATTGTTCGTTGAATTCTTACGATTCCCGCTCCTCCTCCCCCTTTGTCCGGCTTCACAAAGACCGTAGGAAATATTCCCAACATCTGGTATAGTCCGCGCTTGGTCAACCAGGCGGTATGGGGAATAAAAGGGCGGAGGAGAGGCTCTTCCATCATTACCTTAGTTTTCAATCCCTTACTAGCGATCTGCCGGTATGTTCGCATCCTGAAGGCTGCTCTCCTTCCTAGCCGTGAAGTAAGTACACCCATAGTCTATTCCGGATCATCCAACGCAGGGAATCCCAGGTACGCCCATTTTTTGTCACCGGGAGCGCCTTCGCCGTGATTGGAATGTGTTAAAATGGAAATATACAAACGCGCATTTGTGCCGACCAAAGGAATGTGGGAAAATGGTCACAAACTCGCACGATCATCCATGGAGAGGTTGGTTGCTTTTCCTCCTCTCGTTTCTGCTTTTATTTACACTCGGCTTTACTCACTATGGAAAAGTGATCGCCCAGCCGGTCCTTCATCAGGGTAACCACTGGTGGGAAGCATGGCGCTTTCGGGACGGCCACGTCATTGAAGGACCCCGGGCCCAACTATATTACCGCTCACCTGACCAAAAAGTGCAGGGAGAGCTCGTGGCGGCAGAGGCGGAACGGGTTCTCCGTACTTTTGAGGAAGAGTACGATTTCACCCCCAGCCGCCCGGTTCCCATCTTTCTCTTTCCCGACCGGGAGTCTTTGCAGGCTCACTTTTCCTGGAGCCACTCCCAAAGCGCCACCGGAGTCTATTTTTCCGGATCCATCTATCTGTTAAACCCGGAAATATGGTATAAGGGCTTTCCTCATGCCGAGGAAAACCCCCAGGAGTGGGCGCGTCTTTTCCGGGAGAAGGGACCACTCGTTCATGAAGTAGCCCACTTCTATCTGGACCGGGTTACCGGAGGGAATTATCCCTTGTGGTACACCGAAGGGTTTGCACAATGGGTGGAGTATGATCAGTTAGGCTATGAATGGATCGTTCCCTCCAACCGACTAACCCATCAAAACCTTTATCGCTATGAAGAGTTACGGGATCACTTTGACCAACTGGACAATCAGGCATTGGCTTACCGCCAATCCTTCCTGTTGGTTCGTCACATGGTAGAAGAACAGGGGATCGAAACCCTTCACCGACTTCACCGCCTCCTGGGTCAGGGGACTCCCTTTGAAACCGCTTGGGAACAGGTATTTGGGGAGTCGGCGGCTGAATCCCACTATCGCTGGTTGGGGCAGATCAGCTAGTGCCTCATCAAGTAACCCCGATCTGTTTTTCTTGGACCTTCACGCCTTGGTTTTCCGTCTTACATCCCATGCACTCACAGAGCACCCGTCTCGCCGCAGGACTTCCAAGCGTCTCTCCAAAAAAACGATCAATCTGGATAGAAGGGGCATTAGTATCCGGTCCCTAACCCATCAAATCCTTGTGTGGGGAGTGTACCTTTCATGAGCGCAAAAATCCTCGTTGTAGAAGACGAACGTCCCATTGCGGATATTCTGCAATTCAACCTGTCAAAAGAAGGATACGAAGTAGATTGCGTTTACGACGGTGACACTGCCGTCGAGCGGGTGTATGATACGCCCCCGGACCTGATTCTGTTGGACTTGATGCTCCCGGGAATCGACGGAATAGAAGTGTGCCGCAAAGTTCGTCAATCGTTCCAAATCCCCATCATCATGGTGACGGCCAAAGATTCGGAAGTGGACAAGGTCCTGGGTCTGGAAATCGGAGCGGACGACTACGTCACCAAACCATTCAGCAACCGGGAGCTCTTAGCCCGCATCAAAGCCAATCTGAGACGGAGCAAGGACAATGGAAACCGTTCCGCCCCTGCCGCCAACACGCTGCGGGTCGGGGCACTGACAATCGATCAGGGGAGTTATATCGTCAAAAAAGAAAATGACCCTGTCGATCTCACCCACCGTGAATTTGAACTGCTCTCATACATGGCCAAACACGTCAACCAGGTATTAACCCGTGAACACTTGTTGCAATCCGTATGGGGATACGATTATTTCGGTGATGTACGCACCGTGGATGTCACGATCCGGAGACTGAGGGAAAAGATAGAGGACGATCCTAGCCAGCCTCAGTACATTATCACCCGGCGCGGAATCGGGTACACGATGCGGAATCCGGACTCCGACCGGTGATCGGGTATGAAAAAATGGTTGCATCTCTTCAACAGTGTTCAATGGAAAGTCGTCGTGATCTATGTCTGCCTGCTCCTGATCGCCATTCAGTTGATCGGTGTCTATTTCTTCCGTTCACTGGAGCAGTACTATGAAAACAACCTGAAAAATGAATTAAACTATCAAGCCAATGTGTTAAACGGTCTCGTATCGGATGTGCTGGAGGATCCCGACTTGGATTTGGAAAGCCGGAACGAGGAAGTAGATCGGTTAAACCAGCAACTCGCCTTTAACCGGCGGGACAACGTGATTCAGATCGTGGATCAGGACGGAGTGGTGATCAGTACCACCGATGACGACAAATCCCGGGTGGGGCAAAAAAACGTCAAAGCAAATCAGGTGATCCAAGGATTGGCGGAGGAGGGCCCCGAAATCCGCCGCGATGCGTCAGGTCAACGGGTGATGTTGGGCAGTTACCCCATCGAAAACGATGGACGAATCATCGGTGCCATCTATATCGAAGCACCGATGCAGGAAATATACAGTACGATCCGGCAAATCAACCAGATTCTGATAAAAATCACTGCCATCGCTCTGGTAGGAACCGTCTTTCTCGGCGTTGTCCTGGCCCGAACGATCACCAACCCGGTAAAGGAGATCACCCAACAAGCGACCGTGATGGCGGAAGGGGACTTCGACCGTCAGGTGGTTGTAAAAAGCCAGGATGAAATCGGCCAACTGGCCACCGCCTTCAATCATTTGGCCCGCCATCTGCGGGAGGCTTTGTCCCAAAACGAAGAGGAGAAGGGCAAGCTGGAATCCGTGTTGGCCAATATGAGTGACGGGGTGGTTGCCACGGACCGACAAGGCCGGGTGATCGTCTCCAATCTGCGCGCGGAGGAAATCCTGGACCGAACAATTGCAGAAGGGGAATCCATTCAGCGGGTCCTCCCCCTCTCCAAGCCGGTCCGTTTGCCGCTTTTGGAAGAGAGGCAAACGTTCCTGGAATTGAGCCGAGACCAGGATGAAGAGAAAAACGATGGGGAAGGAACCATCGTTAAAATCACCTTCACCCCCATCCGCCGCTCCACCCGAGAAACCGTCGGTTTGATTGCCGTCCTGCAGGATGTGACGGAAGAGGAAAAGCTGGATCGCCAACGCAAGGAATTTGTCGCCAATGTCTCCCATGAATTGCGTACGCCTCTTACCACCATCAAAAGTTACCTGGAGGCACTGGATGAAGGAGGGGCGATGAAGGATCCTGAATTGGCCGAGCGCTTCCTGGGGGTGACACGACAGGAGGCGGAACGGATGACCCGGCTTATCCACGATTTACTACACCTATCCCGCCTCGATGCCAACCAGGCTCGTTTTCACAAACAGCCCCTCTTTCTCGGCGAAATTCTGAAAGGGGCGGCGGATCGGTTTTCCGTCCAGTGTGAACAAAAGGACATCCAATTCCGGCTACGTCTTCCGGAACAACAGTTGCCGCGTATTTACGCTGACCGAGACCAGATCGATCAAGTGCTGGACAACCTCCTTTCCAACGCGGTCAAATATACTCCAGAAGGGGAAAATATCACCTTGTCCGCTCGACTCCGTCATGACGGATTTATTCAAGTGGCGATCACCGACACCGGGATGGGCATCCCTAAAAAGGATCTGGATCGTATCTTTGAACGCTTCTACCGCGTGGATAAGGCCCGCTCCCGCAGTTTGGGAGGGACCGGTCTCGGCCTGGCAATCGCAAGGGAAATCGTCAAGGCCCACGGGGGCGACATTCACATGGAGAGCCAGCTGGGGGAAGGAACCACCGTTCTTTTCTCCCTCCCTCCCTGTGAACCGGAGGTGATTCGATGACCGAGCATCTCAAATCCATCGCTCTCTTACTGCTGATCATGGCCAGCTGTGTCCAAACCGGCCTGCTCTGGTACAGTTCTCCTTCGTATGAAGAACCGCTGCGGCCGGATTACGTACGACCGTTTAAAATCGGGAACGAAGAGTTTGAAAAACAGAATCTGTTTGAACTGACCGCTCCTCCTGAAATCTTATTACACCGGGAAGGAATTCATCAGCAGTTATTCCCTGAAAATGCCAAGCATCAGGATCTGATGGAAAAACTCCACTTCACCACATTCGGGGAGTTTAAACCGATTACTCCTTCCGCTGAGCGTTGGAACGAACTGTTAGAGATAACGGATGGAATCGAACTTCGGATGAATCGAGAGACCGATACAGCGGTGTTGGCCGCTCTCTTTTCCCAGTCGCCCGAGGTGGAAGGGCTGGACACCTTCAGCCGTATCTGGTTCCACAGTGTCGGCGACAATGGTAATGTCTCCGTGTGGGTGATTTCCGACCAGGAGCAGGAAGTACGGGAAGGAACGGGCCAGATCATTGACTACACCGATTGGTTGACCGCATTGGCCGACTTTGAGAACAGCACCCTCGTCTCCCCCGTGTTTACCGACGGGGAATCCCAGGTGGAGGAGGGGGTTCGCGGCGTGCCGCGAGTCTTTTATCTTCCTGAGCACGTCCAGCGGATGGACAAACGAACGTACACCCTGAACACGATCGATATCGGTGACATGCGAAAGGCGCTGTTTCCCGACCCCTCTTTAGCCAAACGAACGCTGGTGCGGGACTCCGTCTACATTTACAGCGACCGCAGCCGCACACTTCAACATAATGAAAAGCAAGAAACAATGGTATTCAGTAACCCTGGCAGCAGCATCGGCCGACATTCGTCAACACCGGAAGAACTGAGCGGGATCAACCGTTTCATCAACCGTCACGGTGGATGGACCAGTAACTACCTCTTGGAAAGAGAAGAAAAAGATCCTGCCAACGAAACCACTCTGTACGATTTCCGCTTGTTCGTCGGGAACCATCCCGTCTATTGGAAAGGATTGAAGGAGGGACGGCCGGATCGTATCCGGCTCGCCGCTACCGAGCAGGGGGTCGCTTCATATGAACGTTCTCTCCGTTACCTGATCACCAATTCAGAACAAGCACAACCGGCGGAGCTGTCCAATAAAGAAACACTCTTAAAAGAGCTGGAAAAAAGGAAACTTCCCTTATCCCGCATCCACTGGATTTATCCCGGGTACCAAGCGGAAACCCAAAAGGGGTCGGTGGATCTGACCCCTGTCTGGGTCGTCGTCGACAACCGGGGAGAAATTAGCTTCATCCCATGACGAGGGGAGGGTTTGACTATGGATTGGAGTAAAGCGAAAACCATTTTGATTCTGGCGTTTCTGGCATTAAATCTGTTTCTGGCCGGTCAGTTACTGGAAGCGCGGGTGGAACAATCAGAAGACCTTGACACCACGGAAAGCACCAAAAGGGAACTGGATCAATTGGCTCAAGAGAAAGAGATCGACATCCGGGTGGAACTGCCCACCGATGTCCCCCCCGTTACCTATTTGGAAGCGACCCCGACAAATCCGGGTTCGGAGTGGAAAACCGAAGCGGACGGCAGTTACTCCAAAAAATGGGAGACCCCTCTCATCCCCGTCCAGGAGCTGAAGAAACAAGCGGTAAACTTTACGGATTACCGCTATCATGCGGATGATTCCAATCCTGTCCAGCGGGTGTACTATCAATATCGGGCCAACCGCCCCCTGTTTGATGCCAGCTTGACGGTACAGGTGGAGGAAGGAAAAATCGCCTCCATCCAACAGACTCATTTTGAAATCAAGCAAAACAATACACCCGCTCAGACGGGCGTAACAGCCCACACCGCCCTGCTCAGCCTGATCGAAAGCGGCAAACTGAATAAAGGAGAGACGGTGACAGCTGTCGAATTGGGCTATCACGGCTCATCTTACGAAGCGACCGTCCGCATCCTTTCCCCTGTGTGGCGCATCCAGACCGACAAAAAAGATACCTATGTCAACGCCATCACAGGAGTGAGCGAAGTGGTTACCACCGATTCAAAAGGCATACCAGAAAAGAAGAGGGAATGAGACTTTCGATGAGGTACAGCATTTTGGCCAGTGGAAGCACGGGGAACGCCATTTATCTGGAGACGGACCGCATCCGGATTTTGATCGATGCCGGTTTAAGCGGCAAACAGCTGGATCAGCGAATGAAATCAGTGGGGGCGGACCCCTCCTCTCTGAACGCCATCCTGGTCACCCATGAACACATCGACCATGTCAAAGGAGCAGGAGTATTCGCCCGCCGCCACCGGCTTCCCATCTATATGAACGAATCCACCTGGGAGCACCTTCCCTCCAGTGTGGGAGCCATACCGTTGGAACAACAACGGGTTTTTTCCACCTATTCCACCCTGGAAATAGGGGACCTAACCGTAGAATCCTTTCCTCTCTCCCATGATGCTGCCGATCCAATGGGATTTTGTATCCACGGCCCCACAGGGTCACTAGCCTTAGTGACAGATACGGGGTATGTCAGCCGAAGGATCGTGGAAAAAGTGGCGGGAGCCGATGCCCTCATCTTTGAATCCAATCACGATGTGGAGATGTTACGGATGGGGTCCTACCCCTGGAATGTCAAACGGCGCATCTTAAGCGACCATGGTCATCTGTCCAACGAAGATGCCGCCGACGCTCTCCTGGAGGTAACGGGCGGCAACGGAGAAGACGTCCATTTGGCGCACCTCAGCCAGGACAACAATTTGACAGAACTGGCCCACCTGACAGTAAAGGGCATCCTGGAAGAGGGGGGACTAAAGGTGGGAAAGGACATCCGCTTGTGGGAAACCCATCCGGACCGTCCTACCCCCCTGCGCCAGTTGGACCGAAAGACAAGTCGCAACCCTGCTTTATGAATGACAAGCGGGAATTCTCGTCGAATTCATTGGAAATTTTCCCATTATTGGTATAAGCCATTAGGAGAGGGGAACGAATATCGCACCCAATAATCCGAGGATTCTACCGCTTTTCGTGGAAAGCCGTTCACTAAGAAGACCTTACATCTGTCTAAAAAAGCCTTCCGTCACTGCCATTCGGCAGTAACGGAAGGCTTTTTACCGCTCCTATATTTCAACTTCCCTTCATCGTTTAGTCCATTCGGGCTCCCATTCATCCAAAGACGGGTCCAATTCCCTGTCCAAGTCTTCCATCGCTCTCTTTAGATCCGCCTCTGTCAGCCATTCCTTCTCAATCAGGCATTGAATCAATGCCCCTAACAGGAGACTCGTGCGGTAATGCGATTCTTTCAAGTCTGCCAATTGCGCTCCCCATTGCACTTCCACCATCGGGTCCCGCTTGGATTCCTGTTTGATCCGTTTCATCGTCTTCCTCTCCTTTCCGATGAAGTCCTCTCCCATTGTCGTCCTGGAAGGGTCTCTCTCCTATCGGGCGAAACCTTCACAATCCTTTCCTTTCCCATTGTAAACCGCTGATCCCTTATCCAAACCTGTTATAGAGAACTTCTCCCCTTTATCATCCCATTCCAAGAAGGTTGGTTTGACAGTGACAAACAGGCTGGACTGGGGATCGAACCACACTTTTCACAAATGGTTGAACGATGGCACACTTCTCTTGTGGGATGTATGGGAAATAGTATAATATGGTTAACCGAGCCGCATACTGAAAGAGCAACACCACGTTGAAGGAAATAAAGAGGAGGCGTGGGACCGTGGGTTATTACGACAATACAGACCGCGTACGCCGATACCTAGGGATGTTTTTGATCGCTCTCATCTCCGCCGTCATCGGTGGATTGTTGGTTTTGACCATCTCTCCGGCCCTGATCCAGGCCGGAATTCTGCCCCCTCAGTTTTTCATCGGCCAAAACCGACCATTGGCCGAAGGGGACGGGACAGAAGAGCAGGTCAGTGTCGATGTCCAAACAAACATTACGAAAGCCGTGGAAAAAGCCCGACCCGCAGTGGTAGGAGTAGTCAATCTACAAGCATCTGACGATCCTTTCGGTCGGGAGCCCGTGGAACGGGGAACCGGATCCGGTGTGATTTTTGAGAAGAAAGACGGAAGAGCCAAAGTCGTCACCAATCAACATGTGATTGAAGGTGCCACTCAGGTTGGAGTGGTCATCCCCGATGAAAACGGTGGAAAGCCGGTAGAAGCCAAGGTGTTGGGAGCCGACAAAGCAACCGACTTGGCAGTACTGGAAATGGATGACCAACATGTGCAAGCCGTCGCCGAGTTCGGTAATTCCGACAAGGTGAAAGCCGGCGAACCCGCCATCGCGATCGGGAACCCCCTCGGATTAGAATTTTCCCAATCCGTGACAGCCGGAGTGATCAGTTCCCCTCACCGAACCATTTCCGTATCACCCACATTGGACATGGATGTCATCCAGACCGATGCGGCTATCAACCCCGGTAACAGCGGAGGCGCTCTCATCAACACCGCCGGACAAGTGATCGGTATCAACAGTTTGAAAATCGCCCAACAGGGGATCGAAGGCCTTGGTTTTGCCATCCCGTCCAATGACGCCAAACCCATCATCAACGACCTGATCCAACACGGTGAAGTGCGCCGCGCGTTTATGGGCGTCAGCCTGCGGGACGTGGAAACCATCTCCCAGCAAGCCCGTGATCAACGACTCAATCTACCGGATGAGGTGATGGATGGCGTTGTTATCACTGACGTTCAATCCGGTTCTCCGTCAGCCCGGGGCGGCCTGGAATCCTTGGATGTGATCGTTCAACTGGATAACACCAGGATCCGTAACGGATCCGAACTACGGTCCTATCTCTGGAAGAAGAAAAGTATCGGGGATCAGATGGAAGTCACCTTCTACCGCAACGGAGAAAAACAGACCACCACAATCACGCTGCAAAAGCAACGGTAATCAAACAGCCCCGCCGGTAACCCGGCGGGGTTTCCATTCCAGCCAAAAAGAAAGGAGAAACCATGATGACGAATGTCGTTTCATGGTATGCTTGTGAAGAACATGTCGAACTGGTGATCGATGATTTTGTCGACCGATACCAGCTGGCACCGGAAATCGAACCAAGCACGAATGTGGACCAGACAAAAACACCGGAAAGGATCCGTTGCCGCCAATGTGGCGGCACGCCGGTTTATCATCTGACAGCAGCCTCGGCGTGAATCAGGGAGAAGGAGGCAGGGCATGCGTATCCAAGTGATTGCCGTCGGAAAACTGAAGGAGCGTTTTTTACAGACGGGAGTCGACCACTACCTGGAACGGCTCACACCGTATGCCAAGGTGGAGGTGACGGAGGTCGCGGAAGAAAAGGGGCAGGAACCCATGGGTGAAGCGGAAATCCAGCAAGTGATTCATAAGGAGGGGGAGCGAATCTTACGGCATCTTACTCCCGACACTTACACCATCGCACTCGCCATCCAAGGAGTCGCCCTTTCTTCGGAAACCTTGGCCAATCATCTGGAACAGCTGGCCACTTACGGAAAGAGCCGCATCGCTTTTGTTATTGGGGGATCTCACGGCCTGTCCAAAAAAGTGCTGCAGCGGGCGGATTATACCCTGTCCTTTTCCAAGATGACCTTTCCCCACCAATTGATGCGAATGATCCTGCTGGAACAAGTGTATCGCTCCTTTAAAATTAACCGGGGAGAAACCTATCATAAGTGACGGACTCCGTACGGTTAAAGCCGTGAGCTTCCCGCTTAGGGAGTATCTGAACAATCCGTAGCGCGGGATCCTGCGACCCTAAAGGGTGGTATCGTTAAAAACGCGGAATTTTACCTGAAAATGGATTTTTCCGAAATGAAAAACCAGCCACCCAACGGATCATGGGATGGCTGGTTTTTCGTTTTATCCTCTGTTATTGAAGCAGCGTCCGGCGACGATTCAGGTACAGGCCTGCGCCCAGAAGCGCAACCACTGTGCCGATCAGCATTCCCAAGGGGTACTCGGTTGCCGTTTTCGGCATCGTTGCCCCCTGTTTTATTTCTCCAGCGGTTTGCTTCGGCTGTTCCGGAGTGACGATTTTGCCATCATCCGGTTTTTGACCGCCGTTGCCCGGCTTCGGGCCGACAGCACCGGCGGAACAGGGATCGTCTTTATCTACCTCAAACTCATAAATAGCATCTGCTCCTACCTCTTCGCCATTAACAAATCCGTAAAAATAAACGTCCAGATCATAGTATCCGGGAACCAGATAGCTTTTGTCAAAGGTGTGGGAGTAGGTGGTTCCTTTTTTCCAGTCGGACTCCTGCTCCGCTACGTGATCTTCTTTATCCCAGTTCCAAAGACCCAGCCACCACTCACCCTCAGCGGAGTCGGCACCATTTAGAGAAGCGGTCACATGCAGGCCTTTGTCGGTACAGTTTAAGTCCAGACTCGCATCGATCAGGGTAAAGGCGTAAGTGGTGGAGCCTTTCACCTTCTCCTTGTCTGCCTCGCCCTCAAATGTGATCACCGCTTCGTAGCGTTGACCCGGCTTCGGATCGGACAGTTCAAATCCTGCTTCTGCATATGGTTCACGTTTGGTGTTGACAGTCTGTTTTTGACCATCCACCTGGAAAGTCCAGGTTCCGTTCGCTTTTATATAGTCGGGCAGATCGGCATCCAATACCAAGTAGTTATATTCAGAATCATAGTAGTGGTAAACTTCAATATCCGCTTCCACCCAGTCTTCGTCCACGGTAAAAGTCAGGTTTTTTTCTTGCGCAACGGAATGAGGTTGCCCATCGATCATCACATGTACCGAATATTTGATGGTAACTTGATGTTCGCCATCTTCCAAATTATTGAATACCGCTTGTGCCTCCGTCTCTTTTTCTTTGAACTTGCTCGGGGCTTTTCCAGCCAGATCAAAGGTGAACGTACCGTCAGTCAGCTCATGCTCGGTGGTGTGATTCATCTTTGCCGTTACGGTTGCACTGTTTTTCTCTACATTCACACCGGCTTCCAGTTTCAAGCCTGCGTTTACTTCATCCAGAATCTCCTGAACTTCTTCTTCGCTTTTGTCGATATCTTCCAACTGATCGACTTCTTCCGTCAATCCAGCTTCTTCTTCAACTTGATCTTCATCAGTGGCTGGAGGAGTTTCTTCTCTTTGTTCCACAGCATCATCCTGAGGATCTGCTTCCGGTTCCACCACTGGTTCAACCGGTTGCTGCTGTGATTCCTGTCCAGTTTCCATTTCTTCTTGGTTCACAACTGTTTCTTCCGTCACTTCCTCCGAAGTCTGCGGTTCATCCGCAAAGGCGACTCCAGGGATGACGGCAGCAAACAACATCAGGAAAACCATCACCGTCGAAAAAATTCGCAACGTTCCTTCTCCCCTCAATCATTTATTTCGTTTTTGACCGGAAACAATCGTACCACGCTTTTCACTGGATAAACAATATCAGGAAATGACGCTTTGATTTTAGTGATTTTTAGAAATGGGTCAAGATTCCCCCGAGAAATATGGCATAATAAGGGGATTTGGTTTTATTTATTTATTATGATTATAAAAATAAGAGATTTATTAAATGCAAACGACTGGAAATTCGACAGGGGTCGACATCTTATACACAAAAATATATCCTTCAGCCTAGGTATAGAGGTGCTTATTATCCTCCAAAAGGAAGGGGTTGCCTAATGAGCCATCGGACTCCTTCATTAACTATAAAAAAGATGGCCACCAACAAAAAACCGGCAGAAGTGAAAGTTGCACTTCTGCCGGTATTCCTGCTGCCGATACTAGGGCGTGTCTGAACAATCCGTAGGGCGAGATCCCGGGTCGGTATGGCTGTCTTCGTTTCGTTGCAAAAAGCGCATAGCGAGACCAGGGAACAACAGTGACCCTGGCGAGACTTGTGCTCTGTGAGTGCAAAGGCTCTCCGTAGCCATACCAACCCTCTCTCGTTCTTGCGGAAAATTGAATTACCAGACAGACCCTAATTTTAATCCATTCATGCGTAAACCGGACGAACCTGGATGGTCTGCTCACGTCCCGGACCTACCGAGAACAGCGTCAAGGGAATCCCCGTCAAGTGAGTGATTCGCTCCACGTAGTGCTGGGCTGCCAGGGGAAGGTCCGAAAGACTGCGAGCGCCGGTGATATCCTCGGTCCAACCCGGTAATTCCTCATAGACTGGTTGACATTCCGCCAATACATCCAGACTGGCGGGATAATTCTCCATTACCCGCCCCCGATATTGATAGGCCGTACAGATTTTCACTTTCGGAAGTCCGGTCAATACATCCAGGGAGTTAAGGGAGAGACCGGTGATCCCGCTCACACGGCGGGCATGCCGTACCACGACGCTATCAAACCATCCGACACGGCGCGGACGACCGGTAGTGGTTCCGTACTCACGACCGATATCCCGAATCCGGTCACCCGTTTCGTCAAATAGTTCCGTCGGGAACGGACCGTCCCCCACCCGTGTGGTATACGCTTTGGCTACCCCGATCACATGATGGATTTTGGTGGGGCCCACTCCGGAACCGATGCAGACGCCCCCAGCCACCGGATTGGAGGAAGTGACAAAGGGATAGGTCCCCTGGTCGATATCCAGCATCACTCCCTGTGCTCCTTCAAACAATACCCGCTGTCCCCCATCAATGGCATCGTTCAGCACAACGGAGGTATCTGTAACATAAGGCCGTATCTGATCGGCACAAGCCAGGTAAGGCTCGTAAATTTCCTCAAAAGTAAAGCCCGTCGTATCATACACTTTCTCTAACAGTCGGTTTTTATCTTCCAGATTCTTTTTCAGTTTTTCCGCAAATCGCTCCCGGTCCAGGAGGTCGGACACCCGGATTCCTGTACGGGCCGCTTTATCCATGTAAGCGGGACCAATACCCTTGCCGGTAGTTCCGATCTTACCGGATCCCTTACGGCTCTCCTCAGCCATATCCAGTTTGATATGATAGGGCATGATGACATGAGCCCGATCGGAGATGCGCAGGTTTTGAGTGGAAACCCCGTGGCTCCGAAGATAGGCCAATTCTTCTATCAATGCTTCGGGATGCAGTACCATCCCGTTCCCCAGTACGCATACTTTTTCCGAGTAAAAAATCCCCGAGGGAATCAAGTGGAGCTTGTAGCGCTTCCCCCCGAACACAATCGTATGCCCCGCGTTGTTCCCGCCTTGATAACGAGAAACCACTTCCGCTTTTTCTGCAAGGTAATCGGTGATTTTTCCCTTTCCTTCATCACCCCATTGGGTGCCCACCACGACCACCGTTGACATCGTTTCGTCCTCCTTTTGGGCAACCCCCTCCAATTGTCGTCCTGGAAGGGCGTCCTCTTTTTTGATCGGAGCCCCCTCTCATTGTGGTCCCGAAGGGGCGTTCTCCTTTGCGACGGTTGTTAAACGCCAACCCGATCCATGTTCATCTATCCTTTACCAGTGTATCGGGGATTCCCGTTCGAGTCAACAAAAAACACGAACGATATAGTATATATCGATCGCGTCATTCGTGTTTTAGAGCGCATGTTCCTGACCGTGCCTCATGTCCAGACTAAGGAACTTGTTGTAGTTTTTAAGGAACAACAGCTCCACTTTTCCGACAGGACCATTCCGATGCTTGGCCAGGATCACTTCGATAATATTCTTTTTCTCCGATTCTTCATTGTAATAATCATCCCGATACAAAAAGGAGACAATATCCGCATCCTGTTCAATGGAGCCGGATTCCCTCAGGTCGGACAACATGGGTCGCTTGTCCTGACGCTGTTCGACTGCACGGGAAAGCTGGGAAAGAGCGATTACCGGCACATTCAATTCCCGGGCCAACAATTTCAAGGAGCGGGAGATCTCGGAGATTTCTTGTTGGCGGCTGTCGCGGCCGGTGCCCTCAATCAACTGAAGATAATCGATCAGTACCAGTCCCAGTCCGTGCTCAGCCTGGAGGCGACGCAGTTTGGCCCGAATGTCGAACACCGTAATCCCCGGGGTATCATCAATGAAAATCGGCGCTTCCGACAACGTGCTGATCGCCATCGTCAGCTTTTCCCAATCTTCATCTCCCAGGTGTCCGTTACGAAACACTTGGGCATCAATATTTCCTTCTGCCGCCAACATCCGCTGTACCAACTGAGGCGCGGACATCTCCAGATTGAAGATGGCTACCGGTTGATTGGCCCGAACCGCCACGTTTTGTGCCACATTGAGTGAAAATGCGGTCTTCCCCATACTGGGTCGCGCCGCCAGAATGATGAGATCCGAGGGTTGGAACCCGGATGTCATTCGGTCCAGGTCGGAGTATCCAGATGGAACTCCGGTCAGTTTCCCCTGGTTGTAATGAAGGGATTCAATCCGTTCAAAGGTTTCCATCAGCACGTCCTTGATCGGAACGAAACCCTTGCTGATCCGGCGCTGGGAGATGTCCAGGATCTTTTTCTCCGCTTGATCGATCACATGGGAAACTTCATCCCCCCCGCTGTAGCCGGATGTGGCGATCTCGGTCGCCGTCCGGATGAGACGGCGCAGAATCGCTTTTTCCTCCACAATCTGTGCATAGTGGTCCACATTGGCCGCAGTGGGAACGGCACCGGCCAGTTCCGTGAGGTATGGAACTCCCCCTACTTCCTCCAGCAATTTTTGATCCTGCAAAGCGGACGTAAGGGTGACCAAGTCAACCGGTTCCCCCTGCTCAGCCAGCTGGATCATAACCTGAAGCAGACGCTGGTGGGCTTGCCGATAAAAGTCCTCGGGCCGAAGGCGCTCGGTGACGTTTACCAGCACACTTGGCTCGATCAGGACGGCACCCAACACGGCCTGTTCCGCTTCCTGATTGTGAGGGGGCATCCGGTCGGCAAACAACTCGCTCATGGCACTTCCTCTCCTTTGGGCAAAGCCCTTGGGATTGTCCTACAAGGGCATCCTCTCCTTTGGGCGAAGCCCCCCAGATTGTCGTCCGGCAGGGCATTCTCCTTTAACGACGCTACTCACCAAAAAAGCGCTCCATCCCGGGATGGAGCGCCCAAATCACCGAAACGGCCGCCCTATTGCTCCAACACTTGGACAGAGAGCGTAGCCGTCACTTTGGGGTGGAGCTTAACCGGAACGTTGGTTACACCTAAGGTACGGATCGGATCGTCCAGTTGGATCTTTTTCTTATCCACTTGGATACCATGCGCTTGTTTGAGGTGCTGGCTGATCTGTTTCGAAGTGACGGACCCAAACAGACGACCGCCATCCCCCGCTTTGGTGTGGAGGGTGATCTCCAGCTTCTCCAGTTCACTTGCCAATCGGCGGGCTTTCTCCAACTGTTCCTGTTTCTGTTCCGCTTCCCGTCGTTTCTGATCTTTCAGGGCGTTGATGTTTCCAGCGGAAGCTTCGACAGCCAATCCCCGGGGAAGAAGGAAATTGCGGGCATACCCTTCTGCTACCTCTTTCAGCTCTCCTTTTTTCCCCTGGCCTTTCACATCTTGTTGAAAGATCACTTTCATTCGTCGTCGCCCCCTTCTTCCTTCTGTTTTAACACGTCCAGGAGCCGTTTTCGTGCTTCACCTAGGGAGATGCCCTCAAACTGAGTGGCAGCATGGGTGAGATGCCCACCGCCCCCCAGTTCCTCCATGATCACCTGAACGTTCAACTCTCCCTGCGAGCGGGCGCTGATCGCCACCTTGCCATCCTCCCGTTTTCCAATGACGAAAGATGCGCCCACCCCCCTCATATTCAGCAGGGTATCCGCTGCCTGAGCGATGACGAGCTGATCATAGATCTCCGTCTCCTCGCCCACGGCAATCGCCATTTTATCGTATACCACTTCCGTGTTTTTGACAATCTCGGCCCGCTTGACGAAGCGGTCCAGATCTTCCTGCAACAGCGATTGAACCATAGCCAAATCGGCTCCATGCCGCCGCAAAAAGGATGCCGCCTCAAACGTGCGGGAACCCGAACGAAAGGCGAAGCTCTTGGTATCCACAACAATACCCGCCAACAACGCGGTGGTTTCTAGTTTATCCATATTGAGTCGGCCTTCTTGATACTGTAAAAGTTCCGTCACCAACTCACACGTGGAGGATGCATAGGGTTCGAGATAAACGAGAACCGGATCACGAACAAATTCTTCTCCGCGTCGATGGTGGTCAATCACCACTACCCGCTCCGACTTTTCCACCAGTTTCGGTTCAATCGTCATGGAAGGCTTATGAGTGTCCACCAGGATCAAAAGCGTATGGGCGTCCGCCTGTTGCAACGCCCGTTCCGGGCTCAAAATCCGTTCTCGGATGACTTCATCCTCTTCCATCGCCTTCACCAACCCATCGATGGAAGGGTTGGACTCCCCCAAAACAATATATCCCTCACGATTGGCCAACTCGACTGCTTTCAAAACACCGATGGCGGAACCAAGGGCATCCATGTCCGGCTGGTCGTGCCCCATGATCATCACTTGTTCGCTGTCTTTAATAAGGTTGGACAAAGCATAGGAGATCACCCGCGCCCGTACCCGGGTGCGCTTTTCCACTGCATTGGTCTTCCCCCCGAAAAAGACCACCCGTTCTCCTTCTTGCAATGCGGCTTGATCCCCGCCCCGAGCCAGTGCGATATCCAGAGCGGCTTCCGCAGCATGGGTCCGTTCCACCATGTCCGCACCAATCGAGGCCACCCCGATACTAAGGGTGATGGGGATTTGATTACGGCGCGTCATATCCCGAACCACATCCAAAATGTCAAACCGGTTACGCTTCAGTCGTTCCAATGTCCCCCGCTTCATCACCATAAAAAATTTATCCGTGTCAAAGCGACGCAAACTGATGTCATGCTCTTGTGCCCACCGTGTGACGGCGGCATTCACATTGGTCAAGAGAAGGGTTCGTTCCTGGTCATCCAACCCGGTGCCGGCCTCATCAAAGTTATCCATATGCAGGAACCCGATTACAGTCTGCTCCCTTTCATACTGAGTCCGCAACCGCTCCAGCCGGGTGACATCACGGAAAAAATATAAACGCTCTTCCGCCTGGTGAATCACTTCAAAAACCCGGTCGTCCACATCCATTTTTTCCGGACTTTCCCCTTCGGACAAGGCGGGAAAAAGATCCGATACAGGAAGGCCCACCAACGATTCCCGAGCAGTCATGCCTTTGATAAAGGGATTATGCCAGGCTACATGGTTTTCCCGATCATATAGAAGGATTCCGATGGGCAACCCGTCCAAAGCCGCCTGGTTTGCTCCTTTGACCCGTTGGGACAGTGTTTGAACATAATGAATAAAATCTTTGCGAAACTCCTGTTCAGCCCGAACCAGGGCATAGGCCAACAGGAAAAAAACCACCAGTGCCACCATGGCATATTCCCATCGGTAGATAGCCACCAATGCGATTAAAATTAAACTGAAGCACATGGCGAACACCATGTGCGCTCCGTGCCACCGTTTTGTAATAAAATTCGGCATGATGACATCCCCTCAAGCCGGTAAACCGATGCTTTTCATTTCCTGGTTCCTATTGTACCCCAGGCCCAGCCGGATTCATAGCGACCCCTTCTTTCTTTTGGCCACAACATCTATCGATGGTCTATGAGTCAAAGGGTTCATTGGCAGTTTCATTTCTAAAAAGAGCACTGTTCTTACGTCTTTCTGGGTCCCTTACACTGTGGGGGTGGTCGACTTAGTTTTCCGCCTTTATAACAAATAGTACGTTACCGGCACAAGCTGTCCCGGCTATTTTGTTCCCTGGTCTCGCTATGCCCCCCAGGAATGGATCCTCAATCGTTCTTCTCCAAACGCTTTCTCCACTCCGTTCCGGTATCCAAGATTCCAAAGAGATGGACCACCACAGAGAGGAGCGGAATGAGAAAGGCGACCCCTCCAATCAAAAAGACCCAACCACTTTTCCAGTTCCAGCGATGAAGAAGAAAAGCGAAGAACGACAACCCCTGGATGAAAAAGATTAAAAACATCCATGTCACCGCAGTCCCCGCAAATAAAGAGACAGCTCCTCCATCCAACCCGAACAAAAGCAACAGCAATAAGGCAACAAAGTAAAAATAAAAAAAGGGTCGGGGTAAACGCCACTTCCGAATTGGCGGCAAGTATTTCCCGGGCAATCCTTGGCGTATCAGTAAGCGCCTACCTACTGCAAAGTTAAGCAGCGGAAAGGGAAGCGAAATCATGAACAACATTACGGGAATAATAAGGGACAATGGAGGAGGCTCTTCCATCCCAGCGGCACCCAATCCATAGGATTCCAACATTTGTTGGGTGCTTTCCCACTGTTCCCGCCAAAACGACTGAACCTGTCCGACTCCATCCCACCACCAGGTCACAAGAAGGAGCAACACCAATGCCCCCACCCAGGTGGCCACCCAACCACCCAGGGCCACATCCGTCCCGGTGGATCCCGGTTTGCGGTACTGTTCTCCCATCATGAGACCGATTCCGGCAGCAAAAAGCAACCCGCCCAAAGCCGCCAAACCCAAAGCAGATGAGAGGATTCCGCATACTGCCACCGGAAACAGAGACGGCTTCCAGCCGTTTTTGGCACCAAACCAGAAAAAAGGGAGGGGGAGAAACCACAGGGTAACGATACCCAGCGGAGTAATCAAGGATAAGAAAAGCAACAGGTATAGACCGATCGCAATCAGTCCGCCACGTATATCCGTAAATCGGGACAAACCAGAGTCACCTCTTGCTTATATATTCTTCCAGATCGGATAGATCGCCATACCAATCTTCCAGCTGATGCCTTTCCCGGGCCGCTTCCCGCAACTTCCGGGTAACCGCTTGATCCACTTCCCGATAAGAAAAGCCCACACGTTTGGCAAGAACATAAGTGGCCACCACCAAGCTGGCCAAGCTGTCTTGGATCAGGGAACGGTTGGCATGATGCAACCCTTTATATAAGTTGGCGATTTGGTCCAGTATTTCTGTTTTCAACCATTCGATCACTTTCATGCTTTTGGCAATGTGTACGCTTCGCTCCGGCCTGCTCATCGTCAGCACTCCTTTTTGGGGAAAGCGTGATGGAAAATATCTTCCACACGGCAAAGGAAGAATCCTCCTTCATCCCCCTTCAGCCAAAAGGATAGGATGCCCTAGCAGGACGACAATCTAAGGGGCTTCGCCCCAAAGGAGAGGATAAAAAAAGGGACGTGATGTACGCCCCTTTTTCATGTTCAGTCCGTGGTATACGGCAAGAGAGCCATTTGCCGGGCACGTTTGATCGCCCGGGTCAATTGCCGTTGATATTTGGAGGAAGTTCCGGTCACCCGGCGAGGGAGAATTTTCCCACGCTCGCTGATGAACTTCCGCAGCAAATCCACATCTTTATAATCGATATATTCGATTTTGTTGACTGTAAAGAAACAGACTTTACGGCGTTTATTACCTCTGCGTCGAGCCATGCGACTACCTCCTTCCCTGGCCGGAGGCCCCTTCCATTGTCGTCCTGAAAGGGCAACCTCCTTCCTATCAGACACAAGCCGACTTTTGGTTTTCAGAAGGGCAAATCGTCATCGGAGATGTCGATTGGCTTTCCATCATCCGCAAACGGATCGTTGGAGGAACCACGGTCGTTTTGAAAGCCGCTTCCTCCTTCTTGAGCCGGATTGCCGCTCGGTCCGCCGGAACCACCGGATGTGGGGAGAAAACGCACATTATCCGCCACCACTTCGGACACACGCACCTTGCGGCCTTCCTGATTCTCATAACTCCGTACTTGCAGACGCCCTTCCACTGCCACCATCCGACCCTTTTTCAAATAGTTGGCCACATTTTCCGCTTGTTGGCGCCAAACTACAATATCGATAAAATCCGCTTCCCGTTCCCCTTGTTGATTGGTGAAGGGCCGATCCACCGCCAACCGGAAACTGGCGACCGCCACTCCGTTGGGAGTGTATCGCAACTCCGGATCCCAGGTCAGCCGACCGATCAAAATCACCCGGTTTAACATGGCAACCTCTCCTTTTGGATGAAGCCCTTCCAATCAGCAGTCCTGGAAGGACAACCTCCCCTTTATAGGCCGCAGGCCCTCTGATCCGTAACCCATACGACTACTTTTCTGTCGGGCTCCCCGTTGCTGCTCCTGTTGGTGATGGTCCCTTTTGGATGGGAGTCAGGATTTTTTTTCCGGTTTGTCATCGATGTTGATGATCATGTGACGGATCACGTCATCATTCAGCTTCAGCTGCCGATCCAACTCGTTTACGGTATCCGTGTCACCATGGAAGGTAGCCACCGTGTAAACACCTTCCCGCAAGTCGTTCACCAGGTAAGCCAGTCGGCGTTTGCCGAAGTGCTCCTGCTCAATGACTTCCCCTTTGTTTTGGGTGATGTGCCCTTGGACTTTCTCACGGGTGCCGTTCAGCTTCTCCTCGTCCAACTCGGGACGGGTGATGTACATCAGCTCATACTTGTGCATATGTTTCCACCTCCTTCTGGACTTGACGGCCCCTGTAAACAGGGGCAAGGAGTGAATAGTCGTTATTCACAATAATATATTCTACCAAAAGTACATGTCTGTGACAAGAATTCACATCAAAGAAATTTATACGTTAAACCGAAAATGGACAATATCCCCATCACGGACGACATAGTCCTTCCCTTCAGAACGCAAGAGTCCCCGCTCCCGCGCCTGAGACATGGAGCCGGCGTCCAGAAGATCCTGATAGGATACGACTTCAGCCCGGATAAATCCCCGTTCAAAATCAGAATGGATCACCCCGGCTGCCTGCGGTGCCTTGGTCCCCTCAGTGATGGTCCAGGCACGCACTTCCTTCTCGCCGGCTGTAAAGTATGTGATCAATCCCAGCAGCCGGTATGCAGCTGCCACCAACCGGTCCAAACCGGAAGAGGCCAACCCCAACTCTTCCAGGAACAGCTCTCGTTCCTCGCCTTCCAACTCTACGATCTCCGCTTCCAGTTGTGCGCTGATGGTAACAACCTCTGCCCCTTCTTTTTCCGCTTGTTCCATCACTTGACGGACAAATGGATTCTCCTCAGCGGCTGCCACATCCTCTTCCGACACATTGGCTGCATACAACATCTTTTTCATGGTCAACAGGTTAAGAGAGCGAATCATTGCCCACTCTTCTTCGGAAAGATCGACTCCCCTGGCAGGTAGGCCTTCGGCCAACTGACTCTGCAACCGAGTTAATATCCCGTGCTCCTTTGTGGCTTGAGCATCTCCACTCTTCTTTTGACGGCTTAAGCGATCCAGCCGGCGTTCCACTGTCTCCAAATCGGCCAGCACCAATTCCAGGTTGATTGTTTCCATATCGCTGACGGGATCCACTTTTCCTGAAACATGAGTGATATTTTCGTCCTCAAAACAACGGACGACATGGATGATGGCATCCACTTCTCGAATATGGGATAAAAACTGATTTCCCAGCCCCTCCCCTCTGCTGGCTCCCTTTACAAGACCAGCAATATCCGTAAATTGAAAAGAAGTAGGAATGACTCGCTGGGGATTGACGATGGCAGCTAATTGATTCAGCCGCTCATCAGGGACATCCACCACCCCCACATTGGGATCGATGGTGCAAAATGGGTAGTTTGCCGATTCGGCTCCCGCTCGGGTAATCGCATTAAACAAGGTTGATTTGCCCACATTGGGCAAACCGACAATGCCGGTAGTCAACGGCATGCGCTCATCTCCTCTTTTGGTTCATCATTTCCGATTTCCGATAATCCTCGTCCATTATAGCGAAACCACCCCTCCCTGTCATGGCGGACAGGGTGAGGGTCGTTTATCCTTCCCGTTTACGACAAAAGCACCGCCTGGCGGTGCCGAAACATACCGATAAAAAGATCCTTTCCTTACCGACCCGGGCTCGTCCTACGAATTGTTCAGACACGCCCTAACCGAGATCCCTATTAGGATTGCGGCGGCTCCTCCGATGACAATATCTTTTTCATCCGTTTTTCGAATTTGGAACGCGGTAAAAGAACACTGTGTCCACAACCGGTGCACTTCATCCGGATATCCATTCCCATTCGGATCACTTTCCAGGCATTGGTGCCACAAGGGTGGGGTTTTTTCATCTCCACAATGTCCCCGAGCTGGAAGCTCTTCTGCTCCATCGCTCTCCTCCACCTTTCTTTTCCCCAACTTGTAGTCTCCTTCCTTTCCCATTTTACCGGTTTTCATCCGTCGACAGAAGCCGTAAGGATTCCAATACATGGCGGCTGAGCCGTTCCTGAGCTTCTCGGGACATATCCTTTTCCGGAACCATCTGTTCCCCTACACGAATCCGGATGGGAATCGGGCGAATCAACCAAGCACTGCGAGGCAGAGCCCGGTCCGTTCCTTCGATGGTAATCGGCAGGACCGGCGTTTGCGTTTTCAAGGATAAATAGGCTGCCCCGGCCTTAATCGCTACCATGGGATCTTCCTCCCGCCGTCCCCCTTCCGGAAACAATCCCACAATCCGATCGTGACGCAAATGATGGATCGCGGTTTTTATCGCTCTCATATCCGGTTTCCCGCGCTCTACAGGAAAAGCACCACAAGCGTGAAGAACCCAACGGGAAAGAGGGTGGGAGAAAGATTCCCGTTTGGCCATGAAATGAATCCGTCCCGGCATGGCGGCCCCGATATAAAAAGGATCCAGATTACTGATATGATTACCCACCAAGATGAACGGTCCGTCATGGGGGAGCTGGTCTGCCCCAACTACTTCAATCCGGTGATACCCTTTCAGAAACATTCGCAAGATCCAGCGCAGCATGAAGTACACCAATCGTGAATATTCCCTCCCCACGGTATGAAAAAAGTCGATCCTGTCTATTGTATCTTGTTTGAATAGTCATGTTCACGCCCCGACCCTAACATCAAGCCCGTTCGCGATGGGTCAAGGGATAAAGAAGGAGCATGGTTAAGATAAACAAGTTCAACACGCCATATAAGGGATAAAGGAATGTAACCAGATTGGTGAAACCCAGGCGGGAAAGTGGAACGAGCAATACCAGGATTCCCCCGCCAATCAACCAACGCGGCAGGGGAAACATGGTGGAAAGGCGAAATGCCAATCCATGGATATTGCTTACGGCGGTGGTGTAGATCGCCAGCCACAAAATGAAAGAGATGGCCATCACCCATAACGGTGAATAACTCCGCATCAATGCGAACAAAGGAATCTCATACTGAGAGACTAAATCCTCCACTCGCAGCAATGAATAATTATACAGAGCGGCGATGAGTCCGAGGGCGGACGAGCTGATAATCCCCGCCAACCAGATCTCCATCCCATGTCGAACCTGTTTGCCTAGAGTGGACAGTACAGCCAGCAAGGACATCATATTAAAAGCGGCATAGGTGATGGCGGACGGCCAAGCCGGCATGGTGGAAAAAGAGGGGGATCCGGTAGGGTCGATCCAGTTGTGATTGCTCAAAAATTGTACACAGACCAGGATCAGCACAGCTGTCATCACCGGAATCAGGATCGCATTCATAGACAAAAGGCCTTTCAGATCAAACAAAAGAATAAAAACAACCGCTACAACCATCGTCCACACACCCCAGGCAAAAGAGCCGCCCCATTGCTGAAAGGTGGCACCGCTGCCCGCTACCATCACCAAGGTGCTGCTAAGCAAAAATAAAATCACGATGCCATCAAACCCTTTGGCCATACGCGAACCGATTACATGAGACAGTACTTCTGAATAGTGCCGGGTCTGTTTCTTCCAGCTGATGAAGAGGATCACGAGGCTGGCTGTAAAAAAAAGAGCCATCGCCAACAGGATACTCCAGTTGCTGCTTCGCCCATACGACCCGAAGAATTCCCATATTTCCCGTCCGGAGGCGAATCCGGCACCAATCGTCGTTCCCACAATTGTCATGCTTAACTTAAGAGAATGCCAGAGGCTAAAACGCATAGGGATCCCCCTTGTCCGGGTTGTCCCTATATGTATATTTCCCGACATGGATCCGTATACTGGTAAGGATCCGAAACTCTTGCGGAGGTCGACTGCTATGCGTGAGCCCGTTCCCTCTTATTCCAGCCCGGGCAGAATCAAATTTTCGCATCCCAGCGCGGAATACCGATGTGCCGATTGGTTGCATCAAGTCATCCAATTGTATCCTCATACACAGGATCTGGCTTGCATCTGTGTTGGCACCGACCGTTCCACCGGCGACTCCCTGGGACCGTTGGTAGGAACACAATTAGAAAAATCAGCGCCGCCATTCCTACGGATCTATGGAACACTGGACGAGCCTGTCCATGCCGTTAACCTGCAATCCACGTTGAACAAAATGAAACGGGAATTGAAGAATCCCCGGGTAATTGCCGTCGATGCATGCCTGGGACAGCTCTCCAGCGTGGGCTGGATTCAGGTGGGAAACGGACCTCTGAAACCTGGTGCCGGGGTAAACAAACAACTGCCGGAAGTGGGACAGGTGCATATCACCGGTATCGTCAATGTAGCTGGATTTATGGAATATTTTGTCCTTCAAAACACCCGTCTCAGTATTGTGATGAAAATGGCACAGATCATTTCCAATGCCGTTCAGCGGGTCGCTGTCCACCATTCTCAGCAAGTGCTTTAACATTTCGCGGTCTGATGTGTCTAGATCCGCATCAAAGCTTGACAAGCACGGGCTTCCCTTGTTACCCGCTTCCGCCAAAATCCCGCCATCCCCTTTTTACACTGGTAAGGGGATGGTTTTTGGATTGCAATCCTTGTTCCAAATGGATTACTTCAAGATAACTGAAACTCCAGTGCAAAACAGAACACCATCCTGACAACTATTTCGCTGTTTCCCGCATTTCCACCGAAGACTCCATCGCCTGTTGGATCGCTTGCTCCTCTTCTTTGGACAACCGGTATGTGGATGATCCGTTTTCCACCGGCTTGGCATAGATATAGGATTGACCATGATGACTGAACAAACTGCTGATGACGACACCATCACTGCGTTCATCCAGGAACGCCATGGAAAAACTCATATCCGATGCCCGCTCCCCAATCGCATTATAACGAACCAGTCCCACTTTTCCCTTTAACCGACGGGTGGACTCATCCAGATGGTACAGATAACCCAACAATTCCTCTTCATCCACCGATTTCGATGCCAAAATCTTTTTTAAGGTTTGATCCTGTACCGGTTCAATTAACTTTTTCAGCGTTTGTTTGTGACGTCCCAGTCGAATGGTTGCCACAACGCACCAGATCAATACCAACAATTGCGTCACCAGCAGCCCCGACAGCACTTCCAACCAGTATATCTCCAACCATTGCCGCCAATTTTCCACCTGAAACTTCCTCTCCTGAAATATTACCTCGATAGCGGGTGATTCCTCTCCATCTAACCCAATGATGATTCAGTCCTAGGGCGTGTCTGAACCATTCATGGGGCGAGATTGGTATGACTGTCTTCGTTTCGTTGCAAAAAGCGCATAGCAAGACCGGGAACGAAGTGACCCAGGCGAGACTTGTGCTCTGTGAGTGCAAAGGCGAACCAAAAGCCGTACCAACCCTCCCTTTTTCTCATGGAAAAATGAATGACCAGACAGGCCCTAATCTATCGGATATGGGATCATGCCAACCACATCATCTGAAACCACACAACAACAGCAGCTGCAGGCAGAGCCGGTAGCATATCACCCACTCGGATCGTGATACCTTTCAATAGTTTTAACCCAATGGCTACAATCAGGATTCCACCTACCGCGGTTACCTGTAAAACCAGGGGTTCCAAAAGTTTCGGCCCGATCAGTGAGTAATCCAACCTGCCGTCAGCGCAATCGCTCCTTGATACAACACCAGCCATCGGCCCTACACAATAAACCAATGTTGCGGGTTGCAAATCCAGTGGAAAATGAACGGTTACCCCCAAATCTCCGTTCCGCCCATTTCCCCAAACGATTTAACCCCCTCTCCACTCCCAATTGGCTACCCATCACCGAACCAACAAGAATGGCGATCAGTATAAAAAGGATATTGTCAGTCTTAAGCGCCGTCGTCAAACCAATAAGAACCACTACCAGGCTAATTCCTCGCATAACGGTATCTCTTACATCCTCGCGCAAACCGGATAAAAAAGAGCCCTGAAAGGCTCCGGACGCGATTGCCAATCCAATTACCAGCGTACCCAATAAAACCAAATCATCGTCTCTTCCTCATGGTTGAAAAGCGTGAACCACCTCTGTTACCGCCTTCACCAATGAATCCACATCGTTTTCTGTGTTAAAAAAACCAGGGCTGACACGAACGGTCCCTCCCTCATTTTCTGTTTTCAAGGAGCGATGAGCCATAGCAGCACAGTGGTATCCCGATCGAACCGCGATGTCGTAATGTTGGTCCAGGATAACCGCCACCTCCTGAGCATCAATCCCATCCACCGAGAAGGAAAGCAGCGGTAGCGATTCTCCATCGGCGCAGAACAGGCGGATACCCGAAATACCTCGAAGCCCTTCGATCAAGCGGTCCATCCACTCACGCTCCCGCCGGTGAATATTCTCCACCCCAGTCTCTTCAACAAAACGGATTCCCGCTTGCAACCCGGCGATACCGGGCGTGTTCAGTGTCCCCGGTTCAAATGACCATGGACGTTCCTGCAGCGGATTCAATTCCTCGGATCGGTTTCCGGTTCCTCCATGGATAAGCGGATGAAGTCGATGATCGGGATTGACATATAATCCTCCGATTCCTTGGGGGCCCATCAAACCTTTGTGACCGGGAAAAGCCAACATGGTGATACCCATCGCCTCCACGTCGATCGGCAAAATCCCGGCCGTTTGCGCCACATCCACCAACAGGGGAATTCCACGACTTCGTGCCAACTGACCAATGGCCTCAATCGGATGGATCGCCCCGTTTACATTGGAAGCATGTGTGGCCACCAGTAGACGGGTAGATGGAAGAATCGCCTCCTGCCACGCACGGCTCCCCTCCAGAGACGCGTGTGGAGGGAGCCAGGTCACCTCGATCACACCCGCTTGTCTAAGTGCTTCCAGCGGCCGTGCCACGGCATTGTGCTCCCATGCTGAACTGACCACGTGATCACCAGGGCGAAGCGTTCCTTGTATGGCTTGATTCAATGCATAGGTAGCACTGGGGACAAAAAACAAGTGGCTGGCATCGCGGATTCCGAAAAAGCCCGCCAAGGATTGACGTGTCTCCTCTACCACTTCCGTTGCTTGACGAGCGAGCCGATGCCCTCCTCGTCCGGGGTTTGCCCCGAACCGATTCACGCATTCCGCCATCGCTTCCGCCACCTCCGGCGGTTTGGGCCAACTGGAGGCGGCATTGTCCAGATAGATCATCCACTCCCCCCCTTACTCCAAAATGCGATCTTTTTGGAGAAGTTCTATTAACCGTTCCAATTCGCGTTGAGAGAAGTATTCGATCTCGATTCTCCCTTTGCGCCGACCTTGTCGAATTCGCACCGGTGTGCTAAATGCTTCCTGCAGCAGATCTTCATAGCGTTTATAGGCGGGATTGGTCTCTGACTTCTCTTTCTTTTTCTTCTTTATCGGTTGGGTTTGTAATTGCTGTACCCACTCTTCCAGCTGACGTACGCTGGCACCCTCTTGAATCACTTTTTTCGCCAACCGTGTTTGTGTATCCACTTCTTTTAATCCCAATAACGCACGGGCATGGCCCATACTGAGTGTTCCACGTGAAACATGTTCCTGTACCTCATGAGGAAGCTGGAGTATACGTAAAAAGTTGGCCACATGGGGTCGGCTTTTACCTACACGCTTGGCCAATGATTCCTGTGTCAAGGAGAATCGTTCCATCAGCTTTTGATACGCTTGTGCAATTTCGATGGCATTTAAGTCTTCCCGTTGCAGATTTTCAATCAATGCGATCTCCATCATCTGCTCATCGGAAAACTCTCGTACCACTACTGGTACAGAATCCATCCCCACGTCTTTTGCAGCGCGAAAACGCCGCTCTCCAGCCACGATCTCATATCCCCGAATGCTTTTACGTACCACCAAGGGTTGAACAATCCCATGTTCCCGGATCGATTCCACCAATTCAGCCAAGGCATCCGGATCAAAGTGCTTTCGCGGTTGATAAGGATTGGGGCGCAAATCCGCAACAGCCGCTTCCTGTACCTGATCCCCTTCATTTACCTCAGTATCAGGAAAAAGTGCTCCCAATCCCTTCCCCAACCCTTTACCCGCCATGATAAATCACTTCCTTCGCCAATTGCACATAACACTCCGAACCCTTGGAACGAGCGTCATAGTTGAGAATGGGCACACCATGACTGGGGGCCTCACTCAATCGGACATTGCGCGGAATAACAGTATTGTACACTTTTTGCTGGAAATATTTCTTCACTTCCTCCATCACTTGCGTGGACAAATTGGTCCTGCCATCATACATCGTCAGTAGAACCCCTTCGATTTCCAGCCGCTTATTTAAATGTTTCTGTACAATTCGGATCGTATTTAGCAGCTGACCCAAGCCTTCCAACGCGTAAAACTCACACTGAATGGGGATCAAAACCGAGTCGGCCGCAGTAAGGGAATTAACCGTCAGCACACCCAGGGAAGGAGGACAATCAATCAGGATAAAATCATAGCGCTCTCGAATACCCTGCAAGGCACGCTTCAGGCGATGTTCCCTCGACAGTGTTTGTACCAGTTCGATTTCCGCTCCAGCCAATTCGATGGTGGCCGGAATCAGATCCAGTCCTTCCACCCCCGACGGCAGGATCACATTCATAACAGGCGTCTCACTGATCAGGACATCATAGATGCATTGCTTGACATCCGCCTTATTAATTCCCAAACCAGAAGTAGTATTCCCTTGAGGATCAATATCGACAATCAACACTCTTTTTCCTTGAGTGGCCAAACTGGCACCCAAGTTGATGGATGTGGTCGTCTTTCCCACTCCACCTTTTTGATTCGCGATGGCAACAACTCGACCCATGATGTTGACACACCTCTTTCTCCTTCTCAAATGTTGTTAACGTCAGTTATCGCTTCGGAATGCGAATAATGACTTCATAACAGTCTTCCCGTTCTTGCTCATCAGCAGAAACCGGCAGCCCTGATTGTTTCACCATATCCACGGATTGCCGAATCGTATTGACGGCAATCCTGACATCCCGAGAAAAGGACTTTCGTTTTGCTTTGGGGCGCTTTTTCTCTTCCATCCACTTTTGTACACGCTCTTCCGTCTGCTTGACATTTAGCTCCTTGTCCACAATTTCACGCAACAATTTAAGCTGTAATTCAGAGTCTTTCAATCCTAATAAAGCCCGTGCATGCCGCTCAGTCACTTGACGCTTGAATAAGGCATCCTTCACTTTTTCAGGCAAATGCAACAAACGCAGTTTATTGGCTACCGTCGACTGCCCCTTGCCCAAGCGTTGAGCCAAACTTTCCTGGGTTAAACCATGCAGATCCAATAATCGTTGATAAGCCAGCGCCTCTTCAATCGCCGTCAAACCTTCCCGTTGCAGATTTTCAATTAGGGAAACCGAAGCCGCTTCCGTATCGTTCATATCCCGGACCATTGCTGGAATGGTCTTTAAACCCAGTTTCTTGACGGCACGCAACCGCCTCTCCCCTGCGATTAATTCATATCCGTGGTCCCTTTTTCTTACCACGATCGGTTGAATCACCCCATGGGTTCGGATCGATTGGCAGAGCTCGTCAATTTGTTCATCTAGGAAGATGGTACGCGGCTGATAAGGGCTTGGATGGATATCATCAACCCTTAACGGTTTCACCTCATCACCCTCTTCCCTTTCTGCCATACCGAAGAGGCGGGTGAATGGTTCTTTCATCCGTCATTCGTGCAGGATCCCCCATCCTTATAGGTGGGGAGGAATGTGCTCGGCGTCAGCCGAACATTTTCCTGCACTCCCTCCTTTGTTTTATAATGATATCGGTTTTTGCAGCAGATAAATAGAACTTATCCGAAAACGCCAAGCTGATGATTGCGGTGGATCGGCCCACTGGACCTTTTCAACGCAACCCACAGGGTTTCCTTTGGTCGCAACACCGACCTTGAATCACTCACAAAGGATCGAAGCTGGATCGTCAACTTCGATTGTGCTTATCGCTAGATAAACCGCAACGATGAGACACGGGTCAGCTCCCCCTTACTTATTCTCTATTGTAGCGGAACTACCTGCATATAGAAATCGGGAACTGTTTTACAAATCCGCTTTTCCCTATTCATGTTCCACGTGAAACATGACTGATTTCCCCAACATAAAAAGGAATTCAGCTTCAGTCAACAGGTTCATGACACCCATCAGACATATTGTCAGAAGGATGAACCTTTTTTGTTTGCCGATCAGGAGGATATTTTATGGAAATAACCAGACAGGTCAAGCGGCTCTCGCTTTCCCTTCCAATCTAAGGGTCAAACACCCAAAATGAACTAGGGCGTGTCTGAACAATCCGTAGGGCGAGATCCCGGGTCAGTATGGCTGTCTTCGTTTCGTTGCAAAAAGCGCATAGTGAGACCGGGAGCGAAGTGACCCAGGCGAGACTTGTGCTCTATGAGTGCAAAGGCTCTCCGCCAGCCATACCGACCCTCTCTCGTTCTTGCGGAAAATTGAATTACCAGACAGACCCTAGTATGTCTGACAAATTTCCGCGAAAGATGAACGGTGCCGGAAATGTTTTCAATTCAATTTTATCGATTTTTCTATGGAAAGAGAGGTTATCCCCCGAATAGACCCCTCCCTGCTGAAACACTTGTCGAAGAGCGTCGGATTCCGGCTGGATTCCCTGATGCTTTATATTGACCCTGGTCGTTCCGCCTTGGTAGAATCAAGATTGAGAGAAAAGACGCCCTTCGACAAAAAACGAGGAGGAGCATTAGAATGAGCACACCCATCTATATAGGAAATGACCAAGGCTATTATGGGACGAAAGTGGTTAGTCGCAACGGAGACAAATTTCTGAAGATGTTCATCCGCAATATGGTAGTTCCCAATCGGGTCGGTGAAATCACGTATAATAATGATCCGCACAACATTATGTACCGTGAAAAAGAAGGGGATCCGGAGTGGTTTGTTGGCAAATTGGCCATCGAACAATCTGCCGACGATGAACTCTTCGATTCTCATGAACGTCGCTTGTTCAGCCCCACGTGGTTCCGTGAACAAGAGTATCTTATCATGTTTCGGGTGAGCACCGGGTTGATGCTTCAGGGAATCAGCGGCAGCGAGCCCATTGTCTCCGTCGCCCTCCCTACTGACAGCTACATTGATTACAAAGAAGAGTTGAAGCGGCGTCTGGTCGGAAAGCACAGTTTTGAGGTAAAACAGGGTAACATGCCTTACCGCCGGATTGAATTTGAAATCAAGCGGGAGAACCTCTATGTCATCAGTCAACCGATGGCCACCTTGTTCCATATCGCCCTAGACCGCGAAGGCCAGCTTTTGAATGAAGATCTGTTCATTCAAAAGGTGAGCATCAACGATCTCGGCTTTGGAACCTCCGATGTGGAAACGCTTCACGGCGAAACCATCATCAAACGGCAAAGCTTCACGTCACGTCATGCGATGATCAATGTATACCAACTACTTTCCAAACGATTGACGGAATTCTCTCGCGAAGTCGATCCTGATAAAACCGGAAAGGAATACCCGATCTGGAGTTTAAACCGGGTCATCCGCTCGGGTGAAATCAGCTTTAAGGGTAAAGTGTACGACGTCAGCGAAATCGTCTCCAGCTGTACTCAAGAAGTGGGGACCGCGTTGGTGGACGAAGTATGGAACCGCCTCGATTTTGCCGATGACATCACCTACATCATTCTCACAGGGGGATCATCCATCCCGTTCAAGTCTTATTATCGGGAACGGTTCGGAGACAAGTTGATCTTTGCCGAAGACTACGGCATCGATGCTCAGTTTGCCAACGCATTCGGGTTGTGCAAATTTACGCAAAGCAAATCCAAATCCGTCCCATTAAAAAATCAACAGGAAGTGGCCGCCACCATCCAGGAAGAATTCAGTGTACCCAGTTCCGCGGAAAAGCGGGTAAACCGCAGCGGAAAAGGCGGCGGAAAGAAATAAAGTGGGATCTGAGTAACGATAGGTTGACCCCCCAGAGCATTCCCTCTGGGGGATTTCATAACATCCAGACATCGCAGCGATCTTACCCGAGATGAGGACCATCGAGGAGTCGCTTTTTTTGTCTTTTGAGAGAGGGACGGGCGGTGGAGATCGGCTCATGCTGGATCAACTCCAGTACCGAAGGAGGGGAACAACTTGGCAAAAACGGGCGGAGACTACGATCTAATCGTGATCAGCAAAGACCAAGCGGGATTGGAAGCTGCCAAAGAAGCCGTCCGCCTGGGTAAAACCGCTCTGATACTAAAGCTGAATCCTGGCGCCATCGCATCAGTGATGTGCAGCACATCGAACGGTTCCCCCGGAGGACTTGAACAGGAGGGAGTGGAAGCGGATCGGCTTCTTATGGTTGAAGACCGGGAAACGGGAACACTCTCGTTTCGCATGGAACGGTTGGACGTGGACACTCGTCACTCCGTATACATTTTCCAAAGCGAACAAGAAGAACCGAGTGCCGTCAATCCCACCCGCGAGTTTGAACCGGGACCCACCCCTTCCCTGCCTCCTGTCGAAGAGTCAGCCTCATTAGAGGAAGAAAATGAACTGATCGATTCCGATTATGAAAGGACATCGGGCTATGGATTCACTTCCTATACTTACAGCGAGCGTGATCAGTTAAAAGAAACATTGCGGGATCGGCATATACATGCGCGCCGCAAATTGTTGTATCGTCCTTTTTCGGGGGGACGAAAAGAAAAACCGGAGCGTTCTACAGACAAACCCATTTTTCGGGAACGGGAGATGGATTTTCGGAAGCGGATGACCCGTGAATATCGAAAACCCTCTGTCAAAGAGATGGAAAGTCGACCCACCCAGACTCCGTCGGCAAAGATGTCACCCAAGCCCCGGTTTCAGCCGAGCTCTCCCTCCGCCAGAACGGAGGAGCCCCAGAAGAGACAAACGGGGAATACAGCAGAGCCACCAGTCTCCAAGGAACGGCGACAACCGTTTTCTTCATCCGTGATCCCGATGGATCAAAGCCGGTGGAAACGGTCCGCCCGTAAAAAAGAAAAAAAAGAGGAACCCAAGAAAACTCCCAGCCCCAACATTCCCGGATCCATGGTTTGGGAAGCAAATGGAGACGTCCCTAAAGCCGACCGTCGCCATGCGGAAGAGGTTGAGACTTCGAGCAAGGACCACCGGGAAAACCGTAAACGTTCCTCTCCCTCTCCCCCTTCTAACGTTTATCAGCCGTTTCAACGACCCAAGGAAACCCCGTCCCGGACACAGGGGCCGCTTCGTTCCTCTGGAGAAGCCCCCTTTACACGAAAGGATCGGACCACTTCAAACAACCGGGATCTACCGGCAACTTCGGGTTATGGTCAGGATTGGTCCGGTCGGGAGCAGACAGGGCCCCTATCCCGTAAACAAGCGAGAAAAGAGGAGACACGCCCGGAACGGGAATCTTCCTCCCCGCCAAAGCGCGACGGGCAACAATCTTTTATGAATCAGGAAGCAGCCCGCCATATTTTGCGCAACACGACCCAATCCTCACAAGAGCAAGGGTTGAAACGGGACAGTATCGATATCGAGGACCCCTATGGCCAATCCTATGAAGATTTTATGGAACCCTTCCATGGTTCTTCACAAGACCAACAGTTGGAAAAACGGAAATTGGCCCTTCGGGGCTTGCACAACTTGATTAACAATTTGGGGTGACGAAAAAGCCCAGGATCAATCCCGATCCTGGGTGACATCCCGATGCAGCCGGTTTGGAGAGGCTGCTTTTTTTATTGTCCCAGTGGTTTTCGTTGCGGAGTTCCCGCTTTGCGAGGGTATGCCCGTGGAGTGGTCCTTTCTTTGGAAACTACAATCAGATGACGCTTCCCCGCCTCCTTCGGTAAGGAAAAGGGAAGGACAGAGACATTTTCTCCCCCTCCCAGGGTTCGCAGCGCATGGTCCGCCCCCTGAATCTCATTCTCCACATCGTGTCCTTTCATTGCCACAAACCAACCACCTTTGCGAACAAACGGCATGCAGTATTCCGCCAGCACATCCAATTTAGCCACAGCCCGAGCCGTCGCTACATCGAATTGTTCCCGGTAGGAACGTTGCCGGGCCACTTCCTCTGCCCGACCGTGAACGGCTTCCACTGCCTTCAACCCCAAACATTCCGCCATTTCCTGTAAGAACTGAACCCGCTTCCGCAGGGAATCCAGTAAAATCAGCCTGATATCAGGAAACACGATCTTAAGAGGAATCCCGGGAAAACCTGCTCCTGTCCCCACATCTACCAGAGATTGTACCCGATCCATCGGCAGGGCGCTGATGAGTGTGAGAGAGTCAAAAAAGTGTTTAACAAACACCTCTTCTTCCGCCGTGATTGCCGTCAGATTCATCTTCTCGTTCCATTCCAATAACTGACGTCCATATCGCTCAAATTGCTCCTGCTGACGGGCGGTTAACGACAAATTCCAAGCTTCTTCCACTGCCAGCGCCAACCATTCTCCCTGCCGGCTCATTCACCATTCCTCCTTGGTCTTCACAAAAAACCGGTCTGCCATCTTCTTGAATGATGGACCAATCATCCAGTCTATCATTCAGTCCGGCTCGACCGGTTGGGGTTCTATCACACCGTTTACTGAACAATCCGTCCCATGAGTCTCTCACATTCCGCCAGCACTTCTTTTTCCCCCTTGTTCAATGTGAACCAACAAGATGGAAATATCCGCCGGGTTGACGCCAGAGATTCGGGAAGCCTGTCCCAATGAGAGGGGACGAACCTGCTGCAATTTTTCTCTAGCCTCCGAGGAAATTCCCACCACCTGATCGTAGTCGATCCAGTCGGGGATGCGCTTGCCCTCCATTTTGCGCATTTTTGCCACTTGTTGCAGCGATTTTTTGATATAACCCTCATATTTCAATTGGATTTCCACTTGTTCCGCCACATCGGCAGCAACGGATTCCTCTGCGGGAGCCATGGCGTGAATGTGTTCATAACGAATTTCGGGCCGTCTGATCAATTGGGCCAGCTCCACCGCATTATCCAGTGGGCTTGATCCCAACGCCTGGAGCAGGGATTGTACCTCGGCGGAAGGTTTCACTTTCGTGTGACGCAACCGTTTGATTTCTTTCTCGATCGCTTCCCGCTTCGCCGCAAAACGTTGATACCGGTCTTCCGGAATCAATCCGATCTCATATCCCAGCTGGGTCAGACGGAGATCCGCATTGTCGTGGCGCAACAACAGCCGGTATTCCGCTCGTGACGTGAGCAGCCGGTAGGGTTCCGCTGTTCCCTTGGTCACCAGGTCGTCGATCAGTACACCGATATAAGCCTGGGAGCGGTCCAACACGACTGGATCCTTCTTTTGCACCTTCCGGGCTGCATTGATCCCGGCCATGATCCCCTGGCCCGCCGCTTCCTCATAACCGGATGTACCGTTAATCTGTCCTGCGGTGAACAAACCCTCCACCAATTTCGTCTCCAAACTGGGCCACAACTGGGTCGGTACAATGGCATCATACTCGATCGCATAACCTGTCCGCATCATTTCCGCCTGCTCCATCCCTGTGATGGTGCGTAAGAATGCTTGTTGCACATCTTCCGGCAGACTGGTGGACAGCCCTTGCACATACATTTCCAGTGTATCGCGCCCTTCCGGCTCCAAAAATACCTGATGCCGACCCTTATCGGCGAAGCGAACGATTTTATCCTCGATCGAAGGGCAATAGCGGGGACCCTGACCCTCGATCTGCCCGGAATACATCGGTGCCCGATGCAAGTTGTCGCGGATGTACGCATGGGTTTTTTCGTTCGTGTAAGTCAGCCAGCAAGGCAGCTGATCCGTAATAAATTGCATGGTCTCATAGGAGAAGGCCCTCGGCTCTTCATCCCCCGGCTGGATTTCCATTTTGTCCGTATCTACAGTCAATCGATTCACCCGCGGCGGGGTACCGGTCTTAAAGCGTACCGTCTCAAAGCCCAAGTCGTGCAGGTGATGGGCCAGGTTGATGGCCGGCTGCTGGTTGTTCGGACCGCTTTCGTAGGAAAGATCTCCGATAATGATCTTGCCGCGCAGATAGGTTCCCGTCGTCAGTACCACTGCTTCCGCACGGTATTCCGCACCGGTCCGAGTCAATACGCCCCGGCACACACCATCTTCCACCAACAGACGTTCCACCATGTTTTGGTGCAAAGTCAAGTTTGGCTCATTCTCCAAAGCTTTTTTCATTTCCTGCTGATACAACACCTTGTCGGCTTGGGCCCGCAGAGCGTATACCGCCGGTCCTTTTCCGGTGTTCAGCATCCGCATCTGGATGTGGGTCTTGTCAATGTTGCGCCCCATTTCCCCACCCAGGGCATCCACTTCCCGCACCACATGTCCTTTCGCAGGGCCCCCGACAGAAGGATTGCAAGGCATATAGGCAATCGTATCCAGGCTGAGTGTCAACAGTAGCGTAGAACAACCCATCCGGGCCGATGCCAACGCCGCTTCACACCCGGCGTGACCGGCTCCGATTACAATCACATCAAACGATTGTCCCGTGACAGGCATGATTCTCCCCCCTTCACTTACCCAGACAAAACTGGGAAAAAATCTGATCGATCAAATCTTCCGCCACCGCATCCCCGATAATCTCTCCCAGGGACTGCCAAGCATTTTTCATATCGATCTCCACCATATCCAGCGGGACTCCCGCATCCAATCCCGCTTTCGCCTCCTGGATATGACGAAGGGTCTCTTTCAGCAATTGAATATGGCGGGTATTGCTGACATAGGTCAGATCCTGTGATTGGGTACGACCTTCCAGGAAAAGATCAGCGATCGCTTGTTCCAACTGATCCAGCCCTGTCTCTTCTTTGATCGATGTGGTAACCATGGGTGTCTCCCTCACCAGGGAACGGACTTCCTCCAGATCGAGCCGAGGCGGCAGATCCGTTTTATTGACGACGATGATTGCCGTATGTGGGGCCACTTCCCGCAGGAGACGCCGGTCATCATCAGACAGGGACTCCGCATAATTGAGCAGCAGCAGGACCAAATCCGCCTCTTCCAAGGCCTGATGGGAACGCTCCACCCCGATCTTTTCCACTACATCCTCGGTCTCCCGTATTCCCGCTGTATCCACCAACCGCAGGGGAATCCCGCGGACATTGACATACTCCTCAATCACATCCCGGGTGGTGCCGGGAATGTCGGTTACAATCGCTTTGTTTTCATGGGCCAGTGCATTCAGCAGAGACGATTTGCCCACATTGGGTCGTCCCACGATCACCGTGGCGATTCCCTCGCGATAAATGCGCCCCTGTCGAGCAGTGGCCAGGAGGGAGTTGACTTCCCTCTCCACTTCATCGCAACGTTCCCGTAACCGTTTGGCCGTCAACTCTTCCGCATCGTACTCCGGATAATCCACGTTGACTGCCAGATGAGCCAGGGTTTCCAGGATATCCCGTCGTAACCGCTGCACCAAGCGGGACAGGCGTCCTTCCGCCTGACGCATGGCCAGCTGTGCTGCTCTGTCGGTCTTGGACCGAATCAAATCGATGACGGCCTCCGCCTGGGACAGGTCAATCCGTCCATTGAGAAAAGCCCGCTTGGTAAATTCCCCGGGCTCCGCCAGCCGGATTCCGACTTCCAGCAACACTTCCAACACGGATTGAACGGATATCATTCCGCCATGACAACTGATTTCCACCACATCTTCCCGTGTGAAGGTACGGGGTTTTTTCATCACCGTCACCAGTACTTCATCGATGGGATCGCCATCGGAAACAGGATGGACGATATGACCGTAGTGCACCGTATGGGTGGCCGCTTCCACCAGTGGATGTTTCCCTTTAAAAATACGGTCCACCAACGAAATCGATTCGGGACCGCTGACCCGAATCACGGCGATTCCCCCTTCACCCACAGGAGTGGATATGGCTGCGATTGTATCGGTTTCCATCCCCGTCACCTCCCTTTTCCGTTCCAGTGAACGGTTGTCCATTCCGGACGACGATTGATAAGGACTTTAGGGCGTGTCTGAACAATCCATAGGGCGAAACCCCGGATCGGTATGGCTGTCTTCGTTTCGTTGCAAAAAGCGCATAGTGAGACCGGGAGCGAAGTGACCCAGGCGAGACTTGTGCTCTATGAGTGCAAAGGCTCTCCGCCAGCCACACCAACCCTCTCTCGTTCTTGCGGAAAATTGAATTAACAGACAGGCCCTAGCTTAAAAAGGATGTCGAACAAAACGGTTACTTTATCCCCAATATACCTGATATTCTATCTTATCATACGGGAATTGGATAACAAATGGGATCGACACGCAAAAAAACTCCCCTGTGCGGAGAGTCCTTTTGTCCGGACGGTTTAACGGACAGTAGCGGATGCGGGGATGATAACCACCTTACGATGAGGCTCTTTTCCTTCGCTGGTGGTCGTTACCCCTTCTTGCTCTTGAATGCAATTGTGAATAATCTTCCGTTCCATGGGATTCATCGGTTCCAGGGTAACAGGTTTTTTCGTTCGCTTCACCTGTTTGGCGATCCGTTCCGCCAACTCCACCAAGGTATCCTTCCTTCGCTCCCGGTATCCCTCGGCATCCAGGACAAACCGGGTGTACGGTTTGGCAGAACGATTGGCTGCGATGTTAATCAGGTATTGGAGGGCATCCAACGTCTGTCCCCTGCGGCCGATCAGCAAACCCAACTCTGACCCTGACAGGTCAAACCGTACCTGTTCCCCCTCATCAATCCGCTTTAGCTGGACTATATCCAACCCCATCGTGACCAGAACATCTGACAAAAACTGCTCCGCTATTTCCACCGGTGTCGGCAAGCGTTCCACTTCCACCTTGGCGTCACGGGAGCCGATCCATCCCAGAAACCCTTTTTGGGGTTCCTCCAACACGGTTACCTTGACTTGGTCCCGTTCCGCATCCAACTGACGAAGTGCCTCATCCACCGCCAGATCCACCGTTTTTCCCGTCACGGTAATCTTCTTCAACCGGTCGCACCCTCCCGTTTTACCTTGTATTTATTACCCAGGAGCATGTACTGAAGCATGGTGAACAGATTGCTGTACACCCAGTACAAGGCCAGTGCGGCAGGGAAAGTGAACGCCAAGGCAAAAATCATGATCGGCATGATAAACATAAACGCCCGAGCTTGCGGGTTGTCCCCCATCCCCATGACGACGGACTGCAAGTAAGTGGTGACCGCTGCCAATACCGGCAACACAAATGTGGGATCAGCCTGTCCCAATTCCATCCACAAAAAGCTGGCATTTTTAATCGCCTCATCACGAATAATCGCCTGGAAAAAAGCAATCAGGATCGGAAGCTGCACCAATAGGGGCAAACAACCGGCCAGCGGATTGACGTTGTGCTTCTGGAAAAGCTTCATCGTCTCTTCCTGCAACTTCTGCTGGTTGTTCTTATATTTTTCCCGCAGCTTGACCATTTCCGGCTGCAGGGCCTGCATTGCCTGGGAACTCTTCATCTGCTTCAAGGTCAAGGGCAAGACGATCAACCGGACCAGTACGGTAACCACCAAGATAGCCAGACCATAGCTGCCCAGAATGTTTGCCGACTCTTCCAGCAACACTTGAAGAGGACGAACAAAATATAAATCCCAGAAGCCAGCAGTTTCGGGATCGATCGGCTTATACTGGTCCATATCGGGTACACAACCGGCCAGAAGCAACAGGGCCGTGACTAAGACCAGGATTCCGATCAGACGTCGACTAAACAAGGATGACTCCTCCTTCAAATCCAACCGGTTTCAAACCGAGAGTTGGTTCACCACCTGCGTGTTACGGAACCGGGTCATATCCGCCCGGATGGAAGGGGTGGCATTTGGCGATCCGTTTCGCTGTCAACCAACCACCTTTCCAAAACCCGTACCGCGAAATGGCGATCAAGCCGTATTGTGAACAGGTGGGAGCAAAACGGCAGGTTGGCGGGGTGAGCGGGGAGATCACCCGTTGATAGAAACGGATCAGGCCAATGGCTAAGAATTTCATCATGCTCACCTCGCCGACCGTTTTTGGGCGGATCCATCCAGCAGTTTGGCCCGGCGGAACACATGGCGCAGGCTGGACTTCATCTGATGGTAGTCCATCTCTGCGGCCGGCTTCCGTGCGATCACGATCAGATCGGTCTCCTCCGGCAGATCCTCCACCCATTGACGGGTGATCTCTTTCACCAGCCGCTTGATCCGGTTGCGTATCACCGCATTCCCCACTTTGCGGCTGACCGAGATCCCGATCCGGACCGGCCCCGGTTGCCGTCTGCGAGACCGATAGAGGACAAATTGCCGATTCGCCACCGAGGAACCCCCACGGAATGCCCGCTTAAAATCGTTCCGCCGCTTCAGACGGTACTTGCTCTGCATGCCGGCTCCCCCTTTCCGGTCGATCTGCGTTGGTACCAGTATGGGGCGCAGGGTTCCGGAAATAAACCCATCCTATTCATTTGATGCATCCTCATATAGGAAAAAAGGCCACTCATGGGTTAGTGGCCTTATGCGGACAAAATCTTTCTGCCTTTTCGACGGCGGTTGCGAAGCACTTTACGTCCGTTCTTCGTACTCATGCGTTGACGGAAACCGTGCACGTTTTTGCGACGGCGGTTGCTCGGTTGATATGTGCGTTTCATAAGGGTGTCACCCGGCCTTATGAGCTCTTTCCTCCCACTCTCGGGAGTCGATCTTTCCAACGTCCCGCGAGGGTCTGCCACACGGCCAGGCTGCCTCCTTTCTGACTGATGAGATGGTTCCAGTGTCGTACAGACGACATTCCTAATCATTATAGCGGTGTCAACAAAAGGTTGTCAAGAAACGGGTTTTCAACAGCACAGGCTGTGGATAACCGAGAGAATCTCCTTTTATCCACCCAGTTATCCATCCGTTATCCCCTTTTTATCCACAAGTTCACCTCTTGTGTATAACTTTTTCCCCACCCCTGTGGATTGTGGATAAGAGTGTCTCCATCCATTGTGATGATTGGGTAAATTTGATATGATGTTCATGTTTTCCACAGTGGATAACGGGTTGTTTCTCATCTCTTTATCCACAGGCTGTGAATAACGTGTGGAAAAATCCACAATCCTGTGTGGATATGATTTTCCACAGACCTGTGGATTGTGTGTATAAGAAAGGAAGCCCCTTGTCACCAAACGGATTCTCTTGTGGATATATTGGTTGACAATGGGATTCTCCCACTCTATCAGTCAGAAAGGAGGGAACCCTCATGGAGGATACCCACATCCAGGAATTGTGGGCCCAGGCTTTGGAACACATCCAGGACAAACTGTCCAAACCCAGCTTTGAAACATGGCTGCAAGCGACAGAAGCAGTGGATTGGCGGGACAACACCCTGATCATCTCGGCCCCCAATGAATTCGCCCGCGATTGGTTGGAATCCCGATATGCCCATATGGTTCGGGACACGTTGCAAGAGGTGACGGGCTCCGTGATCGGTGTCCAGTTCATCACTCATACAACGACACGGCCGGAGGTGGAAGACGAGGTGGCGGCCGCGGCGGAATCGGCTGTGGAAGACCCTCCACAGCTGAAAACCATGCTCAATTCCCGCTATACGTTCGATACCTTTGTCATCGGATCCGGCAATCGCTTCGCCCACGCCGCCTCCCTGGCCGTAGCCGAAGCACCTGCCAAAGCCTACAATCCTCTTTTCATCTACGGCGGCGTCGGTCTGGGAAAAACGCATCTGATGCATGCGATCGGCAATTACGCTCAGTCCCATCCCACCCATACCCGTGTGGTTTATCTGACTTCGGAGAAATTTACCAACGAATTCATCAATTCCATCCGAGACAACAAAACGGATGATTTCCGCAACAAATACCGCAATATCGATATCCTGCTGATCGATGACATTCAGTTCCTGGCAGGGAAAGAACAAACACAGGAAGAGTTTTTCCACACCTTTAACGCCCTGCATGAGGAAAGCAAACAGATTGTTATCTCCAGCGATCGGCCGCCAAAAGCGATTCCCACTCTGGAAGACCGTCTTCGATCCCGGTTTGAGTGGGGACTCATCACGGATATCCAGCCACCCGATCTGGAGACGAGAATCGCCATTCTGCGCAAAAAAGCGATCGCCGACAACTTGGATATCGACAGCGAAGTGATGGCTTTCATCGCGGATCGAATCGATACCAACATCCGTGAGTTGGAAGGTGCTCTCATCCGGGTAGTCGCTTTTTCTGCACTGATGAATCAACCCGTCTCCACCGACCTCGCCGGTGAAGCCTTAAAAGACATCATCCACCATGCACGGCCCAAAATCATCGGCATACCGGACATTCAGCAGGCTGTCTGCAATTATTACAGTTTACGCATGGATGAACTAAAAGGAAAAAAACGGACCAAAAGCGTCGCACTTCCCCGCCAGATCGCCATGTACTTATCCCGGGAACTGACGGATGCATCTCTGCCCAAAATCGGAGAAGAGTTTGGAGGTCGGGATCACACCACGGTAATCCACGCTCACGAAAAGATCTCCCGTACGCTCAATATGGACCGCAGCCTGCAAAAAGCCGTCGATGATCTGACGGAACGCTTGAAGCAACGATCATAGGACCTGTCTGGAAAACCGATTGCCAGGGGGATGGACCGGTGTGACCGTCTTCGATCTCTTGCAAAAAGCGCATAGCGAAACCGGAGCCAAGCGACTAGGCGAGACTTGTGCTCGATGAGTACAAAGGATCTCAGCCGACCACACCGTCCTTACCATAACATCATAAAAACTTGAATGACCAGACACGCCCTAGAGACATCCACAGGAAAAATCGTGTCCTGTGGATCAATGTGGACAACCAGAGCAGCCTGTGCACAACCTTTTCCACAGCGTGCATGGGCTGCATTATTGGGTTTTCCCCACTTATACACATATTCACAGCCCCTATTATGATGACTATGACTCTTAAAATATAATAGTTATGTAATAGGTGCCCGATTATGACTCCGCCTCTTTTCCTATTTTTCGCCAAAGGGCTTTTCCCGGTTGAAAAAGAGTGGTTGAATGGCAAAGGGGCTCTTTGTCTTTGCACACGGAAAACCCTTTCTCCTCAGGGGAAAGAATGAAAGATAAGGAGGATTTCCCAATATGAAATTTCGGATCTCCCGCTCCGCTCTGACTGAAGCCGTTTCACAAGTTTCCAAAGCGGTTTCGCAAAAAACAACGGTTCCGATTCTGACTGGTATTAAAGCGGTCTTGGATGAAGACGGGTTGTGGTTAACCGGAAGCAACTCGGATCTGACGATTCAGGTAGCCGTTCCTTCCAAGAAGGATGATAAGGAATTGGTTGAGATGGAGAGAATGGGAAGTGTGGTCTTGCCTGGCCGCATCTTTTCCGAGATTGTCCGCAAACTTCCCGGCGATGATGTGGAGTGGGTTGTGGATGAACGGTGGAAAACTACTCTTCGTTCGGAACAGGCCCAGTTTGAATTGAAAGGACTGGATCCGGAAGAGTATCCCCGCCTGCCCCAACTTCGAGATGATCAAATGGTGAGCATCCCTGCCGATCTCCTTCAATCCATGATTCGCCAGACGGGTTTTGCCGTTTCCACATCAGAGGCTCGTGGAGTGCTGACAGGTGTGTTGTGGCAATTGGAAGAGGGAACGCTCACATTTGTGGCAACGGACAGCCATCGTTTGTCTCGACGGCAAGCGGAAGTGGAAGCAGCCGCCGATCTGACAATGAAAAATGTGATTATACCCGGTAAGAGTTTGTCGGAGTTGGCCAAGATTTTGGCGGATCAAAACGGATGGGTGGATGTGATCTTTTCCGATAATCAGATCATGGTTCGTGCCGATCACTTGCTGTTTTTCTCCCGTCTCTTGGACGGTACTTATCCAGATACCAACCGGGTGATTCCCCAGGGAGGAAAGACCGAAGTCGTCGTATCCGCCAAAGAGCTGCTGCAATCCGTCGATCGGGCTGCCTTGATCAGTCGGGACGGAAGGGATAATGTGATAAAATGTATGTTAAAGGAAGACGGTCGGGTGCTGATTCATTCCGCTGCACAGGATGTGGGCAGCGTGCAGGAAGAAGTGGCCGCACGGATGAACGGGGAGGAAATGAGCATCTCCTTTAATGCGCAGTATATGTTGGATGCTTTACGAGCAGTGGATTCCGACCAGATTCAGATTATTTTTACCGGAACCATGACGCCCTTTGTCATCCAGCCGGCTGATCGGGATGATGCCCTTCATTTGATCGTGCCGATTCGAACCCGATGATGTTGTAGGGACAGGGAGTGAACAGGATGCAGAATGTGAGGATCCACAGTGATACCATCACCCTGGGTCAACTGCTGAAGAAATTGAATCTGCTGGGCACCGGCGGTCAAGCCAAATGGTTCCTTCACGAATATCGGGTGACGGTAAACGACGAGGTGGAAACCCGGCGGGGACGAAAGTTGACCCCAGATGATATCGTGGAAATCGAAGGTTCCGGCCGTTTCCGCCTAGTCCGGGAATGAGGAGGGATCCGGATGCATGTGGAGCGGTTGGAGCTAAGACAATTTCGCAATATCGAAGCGTTGCGCCTGGATTGTCCGGAAGAGCTCCATCTGTTCGTCGGACCCAATGCTCAGGGGAAGACTAATATCCTGGAATCCCTGTACCTTCTCTCCATCGGTAAGTCCCATCGAACGCGTAAAGACAAGGAGATGGTGCGCTGGGACGGAGATGCCGCCCGTATCCAAGCCCGCATCCGCCGGCAAGATCGGGTGGACCGTTTGGAGATTCGACTGTCGGCCAAAGGCAAAAAAGTGGTAAAAAACGGGTTGGAACAACGGAAGCTGAGTGAGTACATCGGTTCTCTGACCGCTGTTTTATTCGCACCGGAAGATCTGACGATCGTCAAAGGCAGCCCTCAGGTCCGCCGGCGTTTTATCGATATGGAGCTGGGTCAGATGAGTCCGTGGTACATTCATCAACTGACCCGGTACAACCAATTGCTTGCCCAGCGCAATCAGCTGTTAAAGGATACAGCCCAAGGCCGGTATTCTTCAGGAGATTTGTTGGACGTCTTGGACGAACAATTGATCGACTTATCCACAGATGTGTGGATAAAACGGATGACTTTTGTGGATCAATTGACCCGTTGGGCCAGGGATATCCATACGGCGATTACCCAAGAGCGCGAATCGCTTCAGATCCAGTATCAACCTTCTATCTCCTTGAGAGACAGAAACGATGCGAAAGCGATGGCGGTCGCGATGGCTGACGAACTGAGACGGATCCGCAAACAGGAAATCCTGCGGGGCAGTACGTTGATCGGCCCCCACCGGGATGATCTCAAGTTGATGGTGGACGGTATGGACTTGCATCGTTATGGATCCCAGGGACAACAACGGACTGCGGCTTTGTCCCTCAAATTAGCGGAGATCGAGCTGATTCGTTCCGAAACCGGCACTTATCCCATTTTGTTATTGGATGACGTGTTGTCTGAACTGGATGATTTCCGCAAAACCCATCTTTTGGAAGCGATCCGGGGCAAAGTTCAAACCTTCGTCACGGCGACCGGCTTGGAGGGGATCGATGGGGAAACCATCAATCGGGCCCGTATCTACCGGGTGCGACAGGGAAGCATTTCCGAACAGGGGTGAGGACGGTGTTTATCCATCTTGGCGGCAATAAAATGATCCGGACCAGCGAGGTGGTTACCATCCTGGATGCCGGCAACCGGTATTCTCCTTCCACTTTGCGCCCGTTCTTGATCGAGGCGGAAAAACAGGGCCGACTGGAGCATATCTCCACGCTGGAAGAAATTAAATCCTATGTGGTAACCGAGACGATGATTTATGCTTCCCCGATTTCCTCCCTGACGTTGATGAAACGGGGGCAACAGGGGAACACCCGTATGCCTGGATCCTAAAAAAGGAACTCGGTATCTAAAAGAAGCAGGTGAGTGGTGGTGGCAATGAAAAACATGAACTATGATGAAACGCAAATTCAGGTGTTGGAAGGGTTGGAGGCGGTCCGGAAGCGTCCGGGTATGTATATCGGCTCCACCGGAGCCCGTGGCCTCCACCATTTGGTCTGGGAAGTGGTGGACAACAGTATCGATGAAGCGTTGGCCGGTCGTTGTGACACGATCGGGGTGACGGTTCATGAGGATAACAGCATCACCGTTGTGGATAATGGCAGCGGAATCCCGGTGGGGATCCATCCCAAGATGGGTCGACCCGCCGTGGAAGTGGTGATGACAGTTCTTCACGCCGGCGGGAAATTTGACGGAGACGGATACAAATTCTCCGGGGGTCTCCACGGTGTGGGGATTTCCGTTGTAAATGCCTTGTCGGAATGGGTGAAGGTCGAGGTGAAACGGGAAGGGAAAATCCATCGGCAGCACTATCGCCGGGGAATTCCCGAAGCGGACCTGGAAGTGGTCGGTCAAACCAAAGAGACTGGGACGACCATCACATTTAAACCGGATCCCGAAGTGTTTACCGAGACGACGGAATACGATATCGAAACGCTGAAAAAACGGCTTCAGGAAATGGCCTTCCTCAATCAGGGGGTCCGGATCCAACTAACCGACGAGCGCGGGGAAGGACAGTCCTACGATTATCGATACGAGGGCGGGATTCGGTCCTTTGTCGAACACCTGAACCGAAACCGGGAAAGTCTGCACCAGCCGCCGATCTATATTGAAGGGCAGCGGGACGATATCATCGTCCAGATTGCCTTGCAATATAACGACAGTTTTTCCAGCAACATTTATTCTTACGCCAACAATATCCACACCCATGAAGGCGGCACCCACGAGTCGGGGTTTAAATCGGCCCTCACACGGGTGGTCAACGATTATGCCCGTCGTCACAACCTCTTGAAGGAGAATGACAATAACCTGTCGGGCGACGATACCCGGGAAGGGTTGACCGCTATTATCAGCATCAAGATTCCCGATCCCCAGTTTGAGGGTCAGACAAAAACCAAACTGGGCAACTCTGAAGCCCGGACGGCGACAGAGACTCTCTTTGCCGAGCAATTTCTCACCTTCCTGGAGGAAAACCCTGCGGTCTCCAAAAAGGTGATCAATAAATCAGTGATGGCCGCCCGTGCCCGGGAAGCCGCGCGGAAGGCCCGGGAACTGACCCGGCGGAAAAATGCGCTGGAAGTCAGTTCACTTCCGGGTAAACTGGCCGACTGCAGTTCCCGTAAAGCGGAGATCAGCGAACTCTACCTGGTGGAGGGGGACTCCGCCGGAGGAACGGCCAAACAAGGCCGGGACCGTATGTTCCAGGCGATCCTCCCCTTGCGCGGAAAGATTATTAACGTGGAGAAAGCCCGCCTGGACAAGGCTCTTTCCAACGAAGAGGTACGGACGATCATTACCGCCCTGGGCACGGGCATCGGTGAGGACTTTCAGCTGTCCAAGGCCCGTTACCATAAAATCGTCATTATGACGGATGCCGATGTGGATGGAGCCCATATCCGCACCCTGCTGCTCACCTTTTTCTTCCGCTACATGCGCGAGCTGATCGAAGAAGGGTATATTTACATCGCCCAGCCGCCGCTGTACAAGCTGCAACAGGGAAAAACCGTCCTTTACGCCTTTAACGACAAGGAAAAGGACCGAATGATGGAGGAACTGAAGGCCAAGGGGAAAGGAAAAATCGAATTGCAGCGTTACAAAGGGTTGGGGGAGATGACCGCCGTTCAGTTATGGGAAACGACCATGGACCCGGAAAGCCGTACACTGTTGCAAGTGTCGCTGCAAGATGCGATGGATGCGGACCAAGTGTTTGAAACCCTGATGGGAGACAAGGTGGAGCCACGTCGGGAGTTTATCCAGGAATATGCCAGACAGGTCCGAAACCTGGACATCTGAAGAGCGATTGATGAAGGAGCGGAGGGAAGCGATTCATGCCTGAAGAAACGAGTCGGATCAGCGAGATCAATATTAGCCAGGAGATGCGCAACTCCTTCCTGGATTACGCCATGAGTGTCATCGTCAGCCGGGCGTTGCCCGATGTCCGGGACGGATTGAAGCCGGTTCACCGGCGGATTCTCTACACCATGCACGAGCTGGGCATGACTCCGGACAAGGGGTACCGCAAATCGGCCAACGTGGTCGGTAATGTGCTGGCTTCCTACCATCCCCACGGGGACGTGGCGGTGTACGACACCATGGTCCGGATGGCCCAGGATTTCTCCTACCGGTACATGCTGGTGGACGGTCACGGGAACTTCGGTTCCGTCGACGGGGATGCCCCCGCCGCGATGCGTTACACGGAGGCTCGGATGGCCTCCATCACCCAGGAGTTGCTCCGGGACATCCAAAAAGAGACCATCGATTACGGCCCCAACTACGACGGCCGTCTGGAGGAACCCTTGGTGTTGCCTTCCCGCTTCCCCAACCTGCTGGTTAACGGAGCTGCGGGGATCGCTGTAGGAATGGCCACCAACATCCCTCCTCACAACCTGGGGGAGGTGATCGATGGGCTGTTGGCTTTGATCGATGACCCGGAGATCACGATTGACGGGTTGATGAAGTATATCAAGGGGCCCGATTTCCCCACCGCCGGCGCCATCCTGGGCCGGGAGGGCATCAAGAAGGCGTATCACACCGGCAGGGGCAGCATCAAGATGCAAGCCAAGACCCGCATCGAGGAAGCCAACAACGGCAAGGCCCGTATCGTCGTGGAAGAGCTCCCCTACCAGGTGAACAAGGCGAAACTGGTGGAAAAAATCGCAGAGTTGGTACGGGATAAGAAAGTGGACGGCATCACCGATCTCAGGGATGAGTCCGACCGCAACGGCATGCGGGTCATTATCGAGCTGCGCCGGGATGTTAACCCCAAGGTGCTCCTCAATAACCTGTACAAGCATACCAACCTGCAAACCAGCTTCGGGGTGAATATGCTGGCTCTGGTGGACGGCAAACCCCTGGTTCTCAATTTGAAACAGGTGCTTCACCATTACCTGGAACATCAGATCGAAGTCATCCGTCGACGCACCCAATTCGATTTGCGCAAAGCGGAAGAGCGGGCTCATATCCTGGAAGGGTTGCGCATCGCTCTGGATCACATCGATGAAGTGATCGCCCTGATCCGGGGATCGCAAACCGGACAGGAAGCCAAGGACGGTCTGATGGAGCAGTTCGGCTTGTCGGAGAAACAAGCCCAAGCCATCCTGGACATGCGTTTGCAGCGTCTGACCGGCCTGGAACGGGAGAAAATTGAAAACGAGTACGAGGAACTGCTAAAAACCATCGCCGAGCTGAAGGCGATTCTGGCTTCCGAAGAGCGGATTCGCGGTGTGGTGCGGGACGAATTGTCCGAAGTCAGGGAAAAGTACGCGGACGAGCGTCGGAGCCGGATTGTATTCGATGCCGAAGAGATTGCGGATGAAGACCTGATCCCCGAAGAGGAAGTTACCATCATGCTCACCCACCGCGGCTATATCAAACGGATGCCCCTGGCCGGTTACCGTGCCCAGCGGCGGGGCGGGCGCGGGGTGTCGGGAATGGGAACGAGGGAGGATGACTTTGTCCACCACTTGTTTGTCACTAATTCCCACAACACGCTCCTCTTCTTCTCCAACAAGGGGAAAGTATACCGCATGAAGGCGTATGAGGTGCCGGAGCTGTCACGGGCGGCACGGGGAACGCCGATCATCAACCTGATCCAAATCGATCAGGGGGAGTATATCGAAGCGGTGATTCCCGTGAAGGAATTCAGCCCCGACTATACGCTCTTCTTCGGCACGAAACACGGGATCGTCAAAAAGACCCCGTTGGAGGAGTTTGGACACATCCGGCGCAATGGCCTCTTTGCCATTAACCTGCGTGAAGGGGACGAACTGGTGGGGGTTCGTCTGACGGATGGACAACAGGAGATCATCCTGGGGACCAAACTCGGATTGTCCATCCGCTTCCCCGAGGAGGACGTGCGCCGGATGGGGCGGACGGCTACCGGTGTGAAAGGAATCGCCTTGGGTGAGAAAGATGAAGTGATCGGCATGGACATTGTCTCCCCTGAACTGGATACGCTGATCGTCACCAGTAAAGGATACGGCAAGCGTACTCCGCTCTCGGAGTACCGGACCCAGTCCCGGGGCGGCAAGGGGATTAAGACACTGAGTGTCACCAAACGGAAAGGCCATGTGGTCGGTCTGAAGGTGGTGTCATCGGATGAAGATCTGATGATCGTCACCACCTCCGGAGTGGTAATCCGGATGAACATTTCCGGTATTTCCACCATGGGACGCTACGCTCAGGGAGTGAAATTAATTTCCCTGCGGGAAGGCGAAGAAGTGGCCACTCTGGCCCGCGTTGCTGCCACCGATGAAGAAGACGATGAGTAATTTATGGTTGGGTGAAGACAAAGCGCTCTTCAAACAAAGCCTCCAGGATCAGCTGGGGGCTTTTTCGTTGGGTCAGTTGTAAAAATTCCTGAACCAACACCCCCTCTTCGGATGCCCACCCATGGATCATCTCCCCCCACAAAGGAGTCTCATAACGGCACAACATGCTGAGGGAAAACAACAGGATGTAGTGAACCAGAATTTCAGCAGGGAGCCATTGGGGACGGTTTGGGTGGACAGCCAAGTAGCGATTGCCGCCGACGTCTTCTCGGATCCAGGGGTGGGGAACCGCCGGTTCCGGATGGGATATTTTCACGTATACTTTTCCATCTTTGGTATACGTTTCGTCGGTGGAAAAGGAGGTGCTCGCAGGATGGCGATGGCGTTCCAATGATTGGGCCAGTCCCCGGGGAGTCAGATGGAGACGATCCAGGACGGCTTCCTCTACAATCATCCAGGCAGGGTCGCTTTCAATCCAGGCGATCGGGAACAAGGTGGCTTCTCTGAACAATTGCCGGTAGCTGTCCTGTAACTCTGGAAGGAGTGAAAACAGAGTCTGTATGGACCAGCGTTCTCCCATGCATCCCCCTTCTCCTGCAATCGTCGCCAGAAGGGGAAACAACCCTTCCCGTTGTATTCGTATTTCCTCCCGGAACAGGGAAAAGGAAGCGGGTTTTCGTTTGCGGGTGGACAACCCATGCTTTAAGACTGAAGTGGTGCGGGGATAGTCGGGGTCTTCCGACAGGACCCAGGCTTTCGCCAGGTTCATCAACCCATAGTAGGCCAACAGCGGTCGGATGAAGATGTCACTGTCCCGGGCGGCTTTATACAAAGCACGGGCTTGCTTGACATGGTGGATCAAGGAGTGGGCGGCACGGAATGCGTCCCGTTCCGGACTTTCCCTGTTTTTTCTCCGGTATTTTTCCTCGAGGAATCGGCGCACGGTGGTTTCGGTTTCCAACAATAAATACAGGTTCCAGATTTTCTCTTCTGGTGATTCACAGGGGATCCGTCGCCGTTTCATGAGAATTGCCGACAGGAGACTTGCTCATTCATTGGCGTAGAGGAATGTCGGCGTTGCTCGGTATCCCCCTTGTAGGGATGCTTAGAGCAACCATCTTTTCTCCTGTCGTCCTCCTTTCTAACGTAGGATTCTTGGCAAATTTGTCGAATAAAATAAACATAGCCGAAACCCGAATGGGACTGATCGCGAGCAAAGAGAAAACCGTTGGGCACCCATGGTGCCATAAGGCACTCTTGCCGAATCACTAAGCGATCCATACACCCTAAGGGAGTAGGAGTCTACCTACACATCTGGGAATGGGAGTACTGTTGTGCAGGGACTGCATCAGCATGACTGGTGTGGTACGGGTAGCTGTCAACCTGCCCGATGTAACATCAACTCAAGGTCAGAGTCGAAAGACGCTCGCATGACTGGATCGTTACAAGCTCACATTTTAATGAGTCGTTGACCCCTCTTCCCCCTTCTGTTGTAGTCAGGTTTAAATAGTGTGGCCTTACAGTTCCTTCCTTATGAAGGGCTGATTCCCTGAGGATTCCGCACAAACCTGTGGATAAGCTGTGGGGATTGGGGATAACTATGGGGATTTTATTAAGTTAGGACTTGTCAAGGAATCCGTTTTTCAAAACAAAAGCCCGTCTGAATCCACAATCAGTGGTATACAGACGGGCTTTTTCCGTGGGAATGGAGGGTGGTGCACCAAAGTCCATTCTCTATTGTAGAAAAATATTTTATAAGCTTTACGATTGGTTGTGGATCGGGTCAGTATGGTTGCTGGCGGGAGACTCTTGTTCCAGCAGAAAGAGTTCCTGTAAAATCTCGCTTAGTTCCATCGCGAGGGTTTGGGTTACGATATAGCCTTGCTGGGACAAAATCGAACGGGTTTTTGTAAAGGAGCGGGTGATTAAGCGAACGGGCGGTCCTGCTTCGACTCGGACCACACCCGGCAGCGAAGCCGCTTGAGCGGGAAGGGCATCCAACCATAGCTCTTTCCATTCTTCCGTCAACTGATCTTTTTCATAGGATCCGATATAACGCCCCTTGTGGATGAGGACCAACACATCGGCCAGCTTGCGAATATCTTCCGCTCGATGGGTGGCCAACACCACGCTGCGATTTTCATCCGGTTGCAGAAAACGGTCCATCTCTTGTGAGAAAGCCCGTTGGCCAAAAAAGTCGAGTCCGTCCGTCGGTTCGTCCAGCAGCAGGAGTTGCGGTTCTGCCGACAGCGCCATCGCCAGCGAAAGGCGCTTTTTTTCCCCTTTGGACAGCTGATGGTACTTGGATTGAACGGGAATCTCCAACTCTCGGATCAATCGTTTGTACGTTTCCTGATTCCAGCGAGGATACCATTGGGAAATGAACGAAACCAGATGGGTCACGTTTACTTTGCCATGGTCCAGGGATTCCTCCGGTACGTAACCGATCCGTTCCTTGATCGCTACTTCTTCCTCGGGATAACGTCGTCCAAACAAATGCAACGTTCCTTCTTCCGGCTGGACCAGTTGCATCATCATGCGAAACAGCGTGCTCTTACCGGAGCCGTTAGGGCCCACCAGGGCATATACCAACCCGGGTTCGATATCCCAATCGATAGGCCCCAGACGGAAGGCGGGATAGGTTTTGCATAAGGATTTCATCGTGACCAGCTGATCCGGATGAGTCATCTTTTGTCCTCCTCTTGCTTGCGATGATGGGGAGAGCCTGCGTGTTTTAGCCCTTCTTCAAAATAAGCGCGGATTTCACGGATGGAAAAATCCATGCGCAATCCATGATCGATGGCTTCTTGAAGTGTCTGGCGAAGCGTTTCCTGACGATGGCTCTCCCGTCTGGGATCTTCCACTTCAGCCACAAATGTTCCCCGCCCCTGCTGGGTCACGATCAGCCCCTCGCTTTCCAGATCTTGATACGCGCGTCGGGTGGTGATGACACTGCACCCCAAATCCTGAGCCAATGCCCGGATCGAGGGGAGCGGTGTACCCGACGGAAGCTGGTTGCTGTATATCAGGTCTTTTAATTGGTCGTGAATTTGCCGGTAGATCGGTACGTTTTTCCCGGCTTCCACCCGGATCGGCAGGGCCATGTTACCACTCCCTCTTAGACAATCGCTGCTCCCATGCTTTTGTGGACAACCCGGTAATCAGAAAAGAGGCGAGGAGTGCCGCCAATCCCAACCAGGGCCAGGTTTCGCTCCACAAGAGGGTCCATTGGAATACGCTTTTTCCCGATAGATAATAGATAGGGCTGACGGTGAAGAGGAGTGTGCAGTAATAGGCGATCAGGACACCGATAAAGGCGGTTTCATCCCCTTCCCCCCATTCCAACCGTTGAATCCAGCATCCCCATAAAAAGGAGCCTGTTAACCATAAAAGGGAAAGTGTGAGGAAGCCGACGGGACTGATCGCTTCGCGCAAGGTCGGGCTCAACATCACCATTCCGCCATAGAGAAGGCCGCCGTTTGTGATTGCAGCCGTCCATGTTCGCAACAGGCTGTATCGGGCCATTCCACGGTGGGAGATGGGAAGCGTACGCAAAAAAGCGATACGGGTTTTTGTAAGTTTTCCGATCCGCAACGGATTCTGATAAGGGCGATCCATAAACGGAATGGTAATCCACGGTACGGCAAACGCGAGCAGAAACAGATCCAGCATGATTGGCGATAACATATCTTTTTCAGGGGAGGCGGCTAGATGTTCATAGAAAATCACGAAAATGAGGGTGTGGATGATCGTAAATCCCCAGGTGAGCACCCATTTTTTTCGATGGGCGGTCCAATCGTGAAAGAGTAAGTTCCAGGCTTCTCGGCTGATGGTCATGGGAATCCTCCTCTCCCTTTAAAGGTCCCGCTGGATTAAGCGCCTTTCAATCAGGAGGGACCACCCCGCCATCCCCCCGTATCCGATGAGCAAAGCCAGGGGTCCTGCCCATGGGGCTTGGGAAGCCCATTGAACCGTTCGTTCAATCCAGCTGATCTCTGTCCATAACCAGTGGGACCAGACTAACAGGGGGCAGGCCAACAGGATGAGAGCGGAAATCCACCAATAAGTCCAGCGACTGGTCGTTCCCCATTCCACCAGCGGGTAGATTCCCCCGACAGCCAGACCATAACCAAACCAAATCGCTGCAAATACAAGAAATTCACCGGGGGTGAGCCATTGGCGAAACATCCACCCAATGATGTATATCGTAGAAAAAAACGCAGAGGAGCATAAGAGGGCCAGTCCCAACACCTGAAACATGCGGGAGCGGACAAATCCTGCGGTGGATACGGGTAAGATGCGCAGGATCGACAACCGTCGATCAAACATCTCCCTCATTTTCAGGGGATACCAGTATTCCCGCCCCCAGATCACAGTGAACATAGGGATGAAAAAAATGAAATAAAAATCGAGCATCAATCCGTTAAGCGAGATTGAACTGGAAGAATCCCCTGGGTCCGCCAATCCATTTAACATCATGGCTGCGAGGGCCCCCAGGAGAAGGGAAAACAACCAGGTGAACACCAATTCGGGCCAATACCGTTTCCAATCGTAACGCAGAAGACGCCAGGCTTCCTGAGTGGGAGTCATCATGGGTAACCTCCTCATGTCTGGATTTCTTCATCCGTCTTTCACCGGTGAGTCTTGTTCTCCAGAAATGGACATTCCGCGGATGAGTGCGGGTGGTCGGGGGAGACTCAGGATAAGAGTGTTCCGGATGAAAACAGCAATTGAATTGTGCATATGTATATTAACAGTATAATCAATATGCCTGCAAGCCTTTTTTTTGAAAAAAGGTGTTTTTTCCGAACCCGAAAAAACAGCAAGAATCCAGCTGTGACGCGACTTGACACGAATTGGGCGGTCTGATAAACTTTCAAAAACCAATTTGACGGATCTTATCAAAAAGGGGACGGGAATGTCGATGTGGGAAAACAAATTCTCCAAAGAAGGCCTCACCTTTGACGATGTGCTGCTGCTGCCGGCAAAATCAGATATCCTTCCGCGGGATGTGGACATCCGTACGCGTTTGGCGGAAAATATTCAGCTGAACACGCCTTTGATCAGTGCGGGGATGGATACGGTGACAGAGGCACCGATGGCGATCGCCATGGCCCGGCAGGGCGGGATCGGGATTATTCACAAGAACATGAAGATCCAGGAGCAAGCGGGGGAAGTGGATCGGGTAAAGCGGTCCGAGAGCGGAGTGATTACCAATCCCTTCTATCTGCATCCGGATCACCGCGTGTACGATGCGGAAGCGCTGATGGCGAAATACCGTATTTCGGGAGTGCCGATCGTCGACGAAAACGAAAAGTTGGTCGGGATTCTTACCAACCGGGATTTGCGGTTTATCCACGATTATTCCACCCCTATTTCCGAAGTGATGACCAAGGAGAACCTGGTGACGGCCCCGGTGGGAACCACGCTGCAGGACGCGGAAGGCATTTTGCAGCGGCATAAAATCGAGAAACTGCCTCTGGTGGACTCAGGGGGGATTCTTAAGGGACTCATCACCATCAAAGACATCGAAAAGGCAACCCTGTTCCCCCATGCAGCCAAGGATCGACAGGGCCGACTGCTGGCAGGTGCCGCCGTCGGTGTCTCTCACGACACGATGGAGCGGGCCGCTGCTCTTGTGGAAGCCGAAGTGGACCTTTTGGTGGTAGATACAGCTCATGGTCATTCCAAAGGAGTTTTGGAGACGGTTGCCCGTCTGCGTTCGGAATATCCCGAACTGGTGATTGTGGCCGGTAATGTGGCCACCGGTGAAGGCACGCGGGATTTGATCGAGGCTGGGGCCAGTGTGGTCAAAGTGGGAATTGGACCCGGTTCCATCTGTACCACCCGTGTCGTGGCAGGAATCGGTGTTCCGCAGATCACCGCCATCTATGACTGTGCGACCGTTGCACGGGAATACGGGATTCCGATCATCGCCGATGGGGGGATCCGGTTCTCCGGCGATATTGTTAAGGCTTTGGCCGCCGGTGCGGATGTGGTCATGTTGGGGAGCTTGTTTGCCGGTACAGAAGAATCCCCCGGCGAGACGGAAATCTATCAAGGCCGCCAGTTTAAAGTGTATCGCGGGATGGGTTCCATCGGAGCGATGCGTGCCGGCAGCAAAGATCGCTATTTCCAGGAAAACGAACAGAAGCTGGTGCCGGAGGGGATTGAGGGGCGTGTTCCCTTTAAAGGCCCCTTGGCGGATACGGTTTATCAATTGGTTGGCGGGATCCGTGCGGGAATGGGGTATTGCGGAACAAAAAACCTAAATGAACTGAAGGATCATGCCCGGTTTATCCGCATTACCAACGCATCCCTGCGGGAAAGCCATCCCCATGATATCCAGATCACCAAGGAAGCTCCCAACTACAATTTGTAAGGAACAAAAGGTCCGGGGGATCCGCTGATGGCAGGATGAAGGGGCGGATTGCCGGAAAACGGTTCACTCTTTCCTGAGCACGGGTCTTTGAAGGCCTGTGCTCTTTGATTCCTCCAGAAGTCGTACCCGCTGATCCACCTTTTTTCCGCTTTCCAACCCGCTTTGCTTACGGTAAACTGGTCATGGCATCTTTTTCTAATATGGATGGAAAGGTATGAGAGAGAGAAATGGGATGGGGGCGAGTGATGAAGGACTGGGGGAGACGAGCGGCTCTCCTCTGTTTCATTGCAGGATTGTTGCTGGGTCTGTGGATTCCGGGAATACCGGTTCATGCCATGGCGGACGAACCGGCGGTGCCGCTGGATATTCAAGCTCGTTCCTATGTATTGATGGAAATGGAAAGCGGTCGGGTGTTGGCGGATGAAAACAGTGATATCCCTTATGAACCGGCCAGCTTAACCAAACTCATGACCGAGTATGTTCTCCTGAGAAAAGTAGAAAAGGGGGAACTTGCCTGGGACGAGACTGTCACAATCAGTGCGAATGCGGCTTCGATCGGTGAGGCGCAAGTCTTTTTGCGCATGGGAGAGAAACGGACCGTAGAAGAACTTTTTCATGCTTTGTCGATTCGCTCTGCCAACGATGCTGCCGTGGCACTGGCGGAACATGTGGCTGGTAGTGAAACGAAGTTTGTAGATTTAATGAATCAAACGGCCACAGAGCTGGGATTGACAGACACTCACTTTCGCAACAGCACCGGTTTGCCGATGTGGCTTTATCGGGATCCTCCCCGTGTGGGTGGAAAGCATCACATGTCCGCTGCCGATGTGGCAGAATTGACGCGCCGCTTGTTGCTGGACTTTCCTGAGATCCGACAGATCATTTCCCATTCCCGGTATACGTTCCGGAACGGAGAACCGAGGGAAATGCGGTTGAGAAACACCAACGAGATGCTTCCGGGGCTGGCCCATTATTATGAGGGAGTAGACGGGGTGAAGACGGGGTATACCCGTAAAGCCGGGTATTGTTTCGCTGGCAGCGCCGAACGGGGGGATGTGCGGCTCATCTCTGTCGTAATGGGGACTGTCTCTCACATTCAGCGCTTTCGGGAAACGGCTAAACTGCTGGATCACGGATTTGATCAAATTGAATGGATGGACTTTGTCCAAAAGGGTGATCCCATTCCGGGAATGGCACAAGCATCGGTGAAGAACGGTGTGGAGACGGAAGTGGCCCTGGCAGCGGACGGGAATGTGCGCTATCCAGTACGAAAAGGGGAAGAAGACCATTATTCCTGGGATGTATCTCTCACCGGGGAGCTGGAAGCCCCGCTTCGTGCCGGAACCGTAGTGGGTAAGGCCAAGTTTGTGTATGATGGAGAAGAAGTGGACGGGATCGAACCCGTACCGGTGGTTGTTGCGGAAGATGTGGAAGCGGCGGGGTGGTTTCGCCTCTTTTTCCGCAGAATCGCCAATTGGTTCTAAGTAACAACCGGATCCTGTCTCCCTGTCATTGTCAATAACCGTACCTTTGGTTACAATGGTTCTAATGAAGTGAGGGATTTCCGGTAAAACTAGGGAAGGTGCCCTTCCGGGACGACAATTCGGTAGGGCTTCGCCCCAAAGGAAAGTTGCCCTTACAGGACGATAATTAGAGGGGCTGCGCCTAAGAGGAGAGGATGACGATCATGTCTGAAAACAACAAGGGACATCTGACTGGGACCGACCGTGTGAAACGCGGGATGGCTGAAATGCAAAAAGGCGGCGTCATCATGGACGTTGTGAATGCCGAACAGGCGAAAATAGCGGAGGAAGCGGGAGCCGTGGCTGTGATGGCTCTCGAACGCGTGCCGGCGGATATTCGCGCGGCCGGCGGGGTCGCCCGGATGGCGGATCCCACGATCATTGAAGAAGTGATGAATGCGGTCAGCATCCCGGTGATGGCCAAGGCCCGGATCGGCCATTTTGTAGAAGCGCGCCTGCTGGAAGCGATGGGCGTCGACTATATTGATGAAAGTGAAGTGTTGACCCCGGCAGATGATCTTTTCCATATCGATAAAGGGAGTTTTACGGTGCCTTTTGTCTGCGGTGCCCGTGATCTGGGTGAAGCGTTGCGCCGGATCGGCGAAGGGGCTTCCATGATTCGGACCAAAGGAGAACCCGGCACCGGCAATATCGTGGAAGCGGTCAAACATATGCGCCAAATGATGGGTCAAATTCGTCAGGTTCAGTCCATGTCCCGGGATGAACTGATGGCGGAGGCCAAAAAGCTGGGGGCCCCTTACGACCTGCTCCTCTACGTGCATGAAAACGGCAAGCTGCCGGTGGTTAACTTTGCTGCTGGTGGAGTGGCCACTCCGGCGGATGCAGCTTTGATGATGCACCTGGGTTCCGATGGTGTGTTTGTCGGTTCCGGTATTTTTAAATCGGAAAGCCCGGCTAAGTTCGCCAAAGCCATCGTGGAAGCCACCACTCATTATGAGGACTACACGTTGATGGCCGAACTGTCCAAAGGTCTGGGCACGGCGATGAAAGGGATGGAAATTTCGACCCTGCAACCGGCAGACCGGATGCAGGAACGCGGTTGGTGAGAGGCGAAACTGGAGGGTATGGATAGATGAAGATTGGGGTTCTTGCCCTGCAGGGGGCCGTTCGTGAACATCTTTCCATGTTGGAATCCGCCGGTGCGGAGCCCTTGCCGGTAAAACGGCCGGATGCCTTGGAACAGGTGGATGGCTTGGTCATTCCCGGGGGAGAGTCCACGACGATCGGCAAATTGATGCACCAGTACGGGTTGATGGAACCGATCCGGCAACGGGCGTTGGCGGGAATGCCTATTTTTGGAACGTGTGCCGGATTGATTCTCTTGGCCAAACGGATCGAGGGAACGGAACAATCCCATCTGGGGTTGATGGATCTCACCGTTCGCCGCAATGCCTTTGGAAGGCAGCGGGAGAGCTTTGAAGCCCGTCTTCGTGTAGACGGGGTGGCGGATGATTTTGAGGCGGTCTTTATCCGTGCACCCCTGATCGTGGAAACGGGACCGGCAGTGGATGTCCTGTCGTCGGTGGAGGAGCGGATCGTCATTGTACAGGAAGGACATCTGTTGGGAGCATCCTTCCATCCGGAATTGACGGATGATCCCCGCCTGCATCACCATTTTGTCGGGATGGTCCGCCACTCCAAAGCAGTAAGTGCCTGATAAGCACTCATATGAGGAACAGCGGAGATGAGAACCAGTACCCTGTGTGACGGAACGACAGAGAGGCGGTGGTGGGTGCAAACCGCCCCGTTCGCCAGGGGAATCCCTCTCGGAGCTGGGCGCGAAAAGCGACAACGATTCGTTAAGCGCACCCGGTTGGCGACCGTGACCCCGCCACAGAGAGGACCGGCTCAGCCGGTCAATGAGGGTGGCAACGCGGAACCTTTTCGTCCCTTGGGATGGAGGTTCCTTTTATTTTTTTGAGAAAGAAGGTGTTTGGCATGCTGGATATCAAGTGGCTGCGCAACCATATGGATCTGGTGCGGGAGAAGTATCAGCACCGGGGCGAAGATGTGAGCGGTTTGGACATCATTTTGGATCTGGACGAACAACGCCGCCGCGGGCTGGCGGAGACAGAGCAGCTGAAAAACCGTCGTAATACGGTCTCCAAAGAGATCGCCCAAAAGAAAAAGGCGGGAGAAGACGCTTCTGCTGTCATTCTGGAGATGCGCCAAGTAGGGGATCGCATCAAGGAACTGGACGAAGAAATCCGCCAGGTGGATGAACAGTTACGCCAAGTGTTGCTCACCCTCCCCAATATTCCTCATGAGAGCGTACCCGTCGGCGATAGTGAGGATGAGAATGTGCCGGTTCGTCATTGGGGTGAGATTCCATCGTTTCCCTTTGAACCACAAGCGCACTGGGATCTGGCTAAAGAGATGAATCTGTTGGACTTTGAGCGCGCAGGCAAGGTAACCGGTTCCCGTTTCGTCTTTTATAAAGGAATCGGAGCCCGCCTTGAACGGGCTTTAATCAATTTTATGCTGGACCTGCATACGGAACGGCACGGGTATACGGAAATGATCCCGCCTTTTATGGTGAATCGGGACAGTATGACGGGAACCGGACAGCTTCCCAAATTTGCTGAGGATTCTTTTGCTGTTGCCGATACCGGATATTATTTGATTCCCACCGCAGAAGTGCCGGTAACCAACTATCACGCAGATGAAATCCTTGCCGGTGACGAATTGCCCGCAAAATATGCCGCCTTCAGCGCCAACTTCCGTTCCGAAGCCGGCTCTGCCGGTCGGGATACCCGCGGTCTGATCCGTAACCACCAGTTTAACAAGGTGGAGCTGGTAAAACTGGTGAAACCGGAAACCTCCTACGAGGAACTGGAAAGCCTGGTTCAAGATGTGGAACAAGTACTTCAACGGCTCAACCTTCCCTATCGGGTGCTGAACATGTGCACGGCAGATCTTGGATTCACAGCAGCTAAAAAGTACGATCTGGAAGTGTGGCTTCCCAGTTCCGGTACCTATCGTGAGATTTCTTCCTGCAGCAACTTCGAGGATTTCCAAGCCAGGCGGGCCAATATTCGTTTTCGGCGTGGCGCGGGTTCCAAACCGGAATTTGTCCACACCTTGAACGGATCCGGTCTGGCTGTCGGCCGCACGGTGGCCGCCATTCTGGAAAACTTTCAACAGGAGGACGGCAGTGTACAGATCCCGGAGGCGCTTCGGCCCTACATGGGTGGATTGGAACGGATCGCACGGGATTAGGGCCTGTCTGGTCGTTCAATTTTCCGCAAGAACAGGAGAGGGTCGGTATGGCTGGCGGAGAGCTTTTGTGCTTTTTGCAACGTAACGAAGACAGCCATACTGACCCGGGATCTCGCCCTACAGATTGTTCAGACACGCCCTAGTCTTTCTTGAAGCGTTTGTCGATATGTGATACAATAGCGGGGCAGTTTGCCCCTTGTGGAGAGGTGGTCGAGTGGTTTAAGGCAGCGGTCTTGAAAACCGCCGAGGGTTTACGCCCTCCGTGGGTTCGAATCCCACCCTCTCCGCCAATGATCGGTGTTTCGGTAAAAGTGAATATAGCGATGAAATAGGAAGTCGTCCATTTTTCGGGCGACTTTTTCCTATTGAGCGGTTAGCAAAACCCCCATCGATTGACCGTGTTCAAAATCCGAAAAAAATAATTTGGATATAATGAAACTTTTCTTATGAAATAATCGTATTTAATAATGAGAGAAAATGAAAAAATACTTTGGAGTTACAAGGATTTTGTAAGGTTGGAAAGTCATTTTCCTCTTTTCGGATGAATTGTTTTCTTCTCCATTGGGACTTCGAAATAATAAATAATATTATGAATGTGAATGATTTATTCATAATATTATGAATAAAATGGCAAGGAGTGACGAACACGAATCATGAAACGTCATGTTTCTTTTCTATCCGCTCTGTTGTTGATGGCTGTCCTGATGATGCCTGCCGCTCCCGATGCCCATGCGGCGGAAGCCTCATCGTCCTATGTGACTGGAGAAGTTATCGTTAAATTCAAGGATGATGTAAACAAATCGGAGAAAGCGTCGATTAATGGTGAAATGGATGCCAAGACCGTCTCCCACAATGAACAGATTGGGTTTGATGTCGTAGAAGTGGATGGTCCGGTAGAAGAAGCGATAGAAGAGTATAACGAGAATTCGGACGTCGAGTTTGCCGAGCCCAACTACATAGCGGAAGCTTATTTCGAGCCCAATGATCCGGAATATTCCAAACAGTATGCCCTGCAAATCGTGGAAGCACCGAAAGCCTGGGATGTTACCAAAGGCAGCCAAGATGTTAAAGTGGCGATTCTGGACACCGGTGTCGATTATAACCATGAAGATTTGGCAGGAAAAGTGGAAAAAGGCGGGGACTATATCGATAACGATCAGGATCCCATGGATGAACAAGGACACGGTACCCACTGCGCCGGGATTGCTGCTGCAGCTACCGATAACGGGATCGGGATTGCGGGGATGGCTCCGGATGTCACCATTTATGCGGTCCGCGTCCTGGATGCAAACGGGTCGGGGTCCTACGATGCCATTGCCAAGGGGATCATTGATGCAGCGGATGCCGGTTCCGACGTCATCAGCATGAGTCTGGGAGGATCGCAAGGATCCCGGACCCTTGAAGAGGCAGTAAACTATGCTCATGAACAAGGATCCGTCGTGGTGGCGGCAGCAGGTAATTCAAGCACCAATGCACCCAGTTATCCTGCCTACTATGAAAATGCCATTGCAGTAGCAGCTACGGATGAAAATGATCGATTGGCCAATTTCTCCAATTACGGCGACTGGGTGGATGTAGCGGCACCGGGGGTCAATATCCTGTCCACCATGCCGAATAATCAATATCAAAATCAATCCGGTACTTCGATGGCCACTCCATATGTTGCCGGTTTGGCGGGATTGATCGCTTCTCAAGGGAAAAGTGGCGACGAAATCCGGGAAGCGATAGAAAGTTCCGCAGACAAGATCGACGGCACCGGTTCCAACTTTACCCATGGTCGGATTAACGCTGCGAAAGCGGTTGAAACCGTTCCGGAAATTGATCCGGAGAATACAAAATCCACATCCGGATCGTTTTGGGATTGGTTTACCAGTCTGTTTTAAAACAGAGTCATCGTCGTTCTCCATGGCAAAACGAGTCCCTTCTCCAGGTTTTATGGGCTTTACATCCTGGAGGGGAGAGGTTACTATAAATTGAAGAAAGATTCCTGCTGAATCTGTACTCTGGGACCGGAGATGACAGGAGAGTCCCTCGCTCGGCGGTTTGTCTGCGCCGTGGCGGGGACTCTTTTTCTTTTGACAATTGGAATGTGCAGGATCGGGAGAGGGGATCGGTACATGGAGAGAAGTCTGACGATGGATTTGGTTCGGGTGACGGAAGCCGCTGCGGTGGCTTCCGGACGGTGGATGGGCTTTGGCAGAAAAGAGGAGGCGGATGAAGCGGCCACATCCGCGATGCGCAATGTTTTTGACACCATTCCGATTCAGGGAACGGTGGTCATCGGTGAAGGGGAGATGGATGAAGCCCCGATGCTTTATATCGGAGAACGTCTCGGCCTGGGCACTCAGGCTGAGGTGGATGTGGCCGTCGACCCGCTTGAAGGAACTCATATTGTGGCCAACGGATTGTGGAATGCTCTCTCCGTTGTGGCCGTGGCGGACCGGGGGAACCTGTTGCATGCCCCCGACATGTATATGGACAAGATCGCTGTTGGTCCCGGTGCTGTCGGCCATATCGATCTGGAGGCCCCTGTCGCCGACAACTTGAAAGCGACTGCACGTGCCTTGGGTAAAGATAAGAACGATCTGGTTGCGGTTATCTTGGACCGACCGCGTCATGCTTCGCTGATTGATGAAGTGCGCAAAAGCGGAGCGCGGATTAAATTGATTCCCGACGGTGACGTGGCTGCTGCCATCAATACCGCTTTTGCTGACACCGGGGTGGATATCCTGTTCGGTTCCGGCGGTGCTCCAGAAGGGGTCCTGGCGGCGGTGGCCCTTAAGTGTCTGGGTGGAGAGATCCAAGGGCGGTTGCTGCCGGAGAATGAAGAGCAGTTTCTCCGTTGCCGCAAAATGGGGCTGCATGATCCTGGAAAGGTCCTGCGGATGGACGACTTAGTGAAAGGGGATGACGCCATTTTTGCCGCTACCGGGGTGACGGATGGAGAATTGTTAAAGGGGGTTCGCTACAAGGGTAACCAGGCTGCCACCCACTCCGTTGTGATGCGAGCCAAAACCGGTACGATCCGATTTATTGACGGCAAGCACCGTCTGGAGAAAAAGCCGGATCTTGTTCTGAAGGAAACGGTTGGTGGATATAGGAAATGAGGAGACTCCCCATTAATGTTGACGATAACGTTGACAAATAAGTTTGCTTCCTTTAGGATGGAGCAAAATAAATACACAAAATTGCATATGTATACTTTGATTTAAACAGGGATCGGAATAAGAAAATAGGGATGGTGTATCCGTGACTGGAAATAGACGGATTAGACGAAATATTTGGAAAGGGGATCTGAAATGGGACAAGAGACGATGGTGGACGTTGGATTCCAGTTAACCGGTGATTGGCTGCAATGTTCTTCCAAACGACGATTGGAGATTGTATCTCCTCAGGGAGAGGTGATCGGCAGGGTTCCGGCCATGACCCGGGAGGAAGTGGATCGGGCTCTTAGTAAATCCCGCCGAGTTCAAAAAGAATGGGCGAAGGTTCCCTTGTATGAACGGGGGCAGATCTTGCTCACATGGGCGGATGAATTAATCAAGCGATCGGATGAGATCGCCGATATGATTATGAAAGAAGTGGGAAAAAAGAAATCGTCGGCAAAAGACGAGGTGACAAGAACGGCGGATCTGATCCGTTATACCGTGGAGGAAGGAAAAAGAATCCACGGGGAGATGATGAAAGGGGACTCTTTTCAAGGGGGGAGTGCTGGTAAAGTCGCCATCATTGAAAGAGAAGCACTCGGGTTGGTTCTGGCCATCTCTCCTTTTAATTACCCTGTCAACTTATCCGCCGCCAAATTGGCCCCAGCGTTGATCTCGGGGAATGCCGTCGTGTTAAAACCGGCCACTCAGGGTTCTATCAGCGCCCTTCTCATGGCGGATGCTCTCATGACAGCCGGACTGCCCAAGGGAGTTCTCCATGTTGTGACAGGGAGGGGATCGGAAATCGGTGATTGGCTGGTTGCCCATCCTGCGATTGACATGATTTCGTTCACAGGAGGAACGAAGACAGGGCAGGATATCGCCCGGAAGGCTGGGATGATCCCGACAGTGCTGGAGCTGGGTGGAAAGGATCCGGCGATTGTCCTTGAAGATGCGGATGTGGAAAAAGCAGCAGGTCAGATCGTCAGTGGTGCTTTTTCCTATTCCGGGCAGCGGTGTACGGCCATCAAGCGGGTGTTGGTGATGGAGGAGGTGGCGGATCAGCTGGTTGAACAGATACAGAAAAAAGTGGAGGGGTTACGTGTCGGGTTACCGGAAGATGATGCTGACGTCACGCCTTTGATCGATTCAGCGTCCGCTGATTTCGTCCACAGCCTGATCCTGGATGCTTTGGAGAAGGGAGCTGTTTCCCGGACGGAATACCGAAAAGAAGGCAACTTGATATCCCCCACGGTATTGGATCATGTAACCGAGGAGATGAGAGTGTCTTGGGAAGAACCTTTTGGTCCCGTGCTGCCGATTATCCGCGTAACGAGTGAACAGGAAGCAGTGGAAACGGCGAATCAATCCGAATACGGACTTCAAGCCAGCGTGTTCACAAAAAATATGGACAAGGCTTTTTCCATCGCTTCGCAATTGGATGTGGGTACCGTGCAGTTGAATGGGAAAACCGAACGGGGACCGGATCACTTTCCGTTCCTGGGAGTGAAAAAGTCCGGGGCGGGGGTGCAGGGAGTACGGAAAAGCATTGAATCGATGACAAGAGAGAAAGTGACTGTCCTGAACTTGTAAGAGAGACACTAAAAAAGCCGGGTGGGAACCCCCCGGCTTTTTGTTCGCTTTTTAGGGGAGGGGATGAATCAGGTAGATTCGGGAATTCCATTGGCAGGGGGGAATACACTTTTTCGAAAACGGAGGATTCTCCTGTAAGCATTGGGATCGGCTTTAAGTGTGAATGGACGGTAACATATCATTCACCTCAAAGATCCAAACCTGTTTCTGTCGATCCAATCCCAAATCGATGGAGATCTCTTTGATATCAGATGAGAACAGTCGATATCGCATGAAATAACAGAAATAATGGATGATACAGATTATTGCGTAGATTGTTTGATTCTGTTATCGTAAAAGTTACTCCGTTAGAAGTAGGATGACCCTCCGGTTAGAGGGGTGCGGCACAGACGGAAAGAGCTTTCGATTATTCCTTTCGTTGAAGGTGAAGCCATTGTTTTATTTGTTTCTGTTTCTCACGGTTACCTCTCTGTTTTTGGCATGGAAATGGAAGAAGCCATTGTTGCTGACCATCCCGTTCTTTTCACTGTTTGTTTACACCCTCGTGCAAATTGCGATGGTACCAATGGGTTTTTTTGAAACGTTGAAGTTTATTTTCAGCCTGCGTTGACGCAAGGAGGGTTTTTTCGTGAAGAAAGTGGACAAGCAAGTGGCGGAAGCTTATTTTCGCAAGCGGGTCCGGTTGATGATCGGGTACTTAATCGTTTGGGCTTTGGTTTCCTTTGGGGTGGTGGCCTTGGCTGAACCGCTGTCCGGGTTTACTTTTAATGGAATGCCGTTTCATTATTTTATGGGCGCTCAGGGTTCCATCCTCACATTCATCGTGTTGTTGTTTGTTAACGCCGTTGTGACGGATCGAATCGACAAAGAATTCGGTATCGATGAAAAAGCAAATGAAGGACTACATACCGGCAAACCGTTGGATCACTAGGGCGTGTCTGAATAATCCGTAGGCGGGACCCTCTCTTGTTCTAACGAAAAATTGAATGACCAGACAGGCCATAATTCCCGATCGACAGGAGGAGTGGGAATGGACACACAATTCTTTGTCTCCTTGGCGATTATATTAGCCTCTTTTGCTTTATATATCGGGATTGCCGTCTTTAATCGCGCACGGCGGACATCCGATTTCTACGTGGCATCCAGGGGGGTGCCACCCGTTTGGAACGGGATGGCAATTGCCGGGGATTGGATGAGCGCCGCTTCCTTTATCGGAATGGCAGGCACGGTGATGATCCTGGGATATGACGGTCTGGCCTATATCATGGGTTGGACCGGGGGATATCTGTTGCTCACGTTCCTACTGGCGCCACAGCTGCGTAAATACGGACGTTATACGGTTCCGGAGTTTATCGGGGATCGTTTTGAAAGTCACACGGCTCGGGTAATCGCTGCTGTTGGAACGATGGTAGTTAGTTTTGTCTATATCATCGGTCAATTGTCGGGCTCCGGTGTGGTGATCGGCAGGCTGTTTGAGATTGAAACGGTGATCGGCACAATGATCGGTGTGGTCGTGATTGCGGTTTACGCCACTTTCGGGGGCATGCGGGGGATTACTTGGACCCAGGTGGCGCAATATCTGGTCTTGATCACCGCTTATTTGATTCCGATCATCTTTATGTCACTCCAGATTACCAACAATCCGTTGCCCTGGATGACGTATGGGGAGATCGTTTCCAAGCTGGGCGAGCTGGACGCCGAACTGGGGCTGACCCAATATTTTGCTCCCTTTCAAACCGGGACCAAAGGGCAGTTTCTGGCTTTGATGTTTTGCCTGATGGCGGGGACCGCCGCACTGCCTCATGTGATTGTCCGTTTTTATACGGTGTCCACCATGAAGGCTGCCCGCTGGAGCGGGGCATGGGCGTTGGTTTTTATCGGTTTACTCTACTTGTCCGCGCCGGCATATGCGGCATTTTCCCGCTTTATCCTGATGACACAGGTGGCGGGCCAGCCGCTGGATTCGTTGCCGGCATGGACTCAGGCGTGGATCAACACGGGCCAATTGCAGCTGGCGGACCAAAACGGAGACGGCATTCTCCAGTGGCAGGAGATCGTGATCAGCAATGATATCGTTGTGATGGCCACGCCGGAAATCGCCAACCTGGGTGTCTTTGTTATCGGGTTAGTGGCGGCGGGAGCGATGGCGGCGGCTCTGTCCACCGCCGGGGGATTGTTGATCGCCATCTCTTCCTCTTTTGCTCACGATATCTATTCGCGCCTGATCAATCCCCAAGCCAGCGATAAAAAGAAGCTCCTTGTGGCCCGGATCACGATTGCATTGGCAACGGTTGTGGCCGGAGTGGTCGCCCTGAACCCGCCGGGAGTCATCACCCAGATCGTCGCTTGGGCCTTTTCCCTGGCTGCGGGAACGTTCTTCCCGGTCTTATTCTTGGGGGTATGGTGGAAGCGGGCCAACGCCAAAGGAGCGATTGCCGGGATGTTGACCGGTTTGGGAGTCACCTTGGGCTATATTCTCCTTTCCACCAACTTTGATTTTTCCCTGTTCGGGATCCAGGATACGGGTGCAGGGGTCTTCGGGTTGCCGATCAGTCTGCTGGTTACGTATCTGGTTTCCATCCTAACGGCTCCCCCTTCGCAAAAAGTGCAGGATGAAGTGGTGGATCTGCGTTATCCGGAACAGATGTCCTATAAAGATGGAGAAGTGTGGATGAAAGAGCCCGGTCGATAAGCTTATCTGTTAAGTGTGTGCATGACGAAAAATCGAACACCGGTTACACTTTGCACTAGGGCGTGTCTGGTAATTCAATTTTTCGCAAGAACAAGAGAGGGTCGGTGTGGCTGGCGGAGAGCCTTTGCGCTTTTTGCAACGAAACGAAGACAGCCGTACCGACCCGGGATCTCGCGCTACGGATTGTTCAGACACGCCCTAGACAGTACAAAAGCATCGAATGGTCCCTTTGCTTTTCGGGTCTTACTTTGTCATCAAACCGGGCAATCTCCGCAAGGAGACTGCCCTTTTTTTGTGAGGGTTCTTGATTGTGACCGTCCCTTTTCTCACATCCTTTTCCTTTCCACATAGGATGAAATGGGCGTTGATCCATCCGTGGATGGATCGGAACGTGAAACGGGAACCATGGCCCGTCTTGGAGGGATGAACCATGTGCGGTATCTCAGGTTTGCTGAATTGGGATCACGACTTAAGCGCACGGCGTGATTGGTTGGAAAAGATGAATGAGACCCTGGTTCCCCGTGGTCCCGATGCGGAGGGAATATGGATTTCCCGTTGCACCGGATTGGCCCACCGCCGATTGATCGTGATTGATCCTGAGGGCGGGGTGCAACCAATGGTCCGGCGTTATGGAGATCGGAACCTGGTGATCACCTACAATGGTGAACTGTACAACATGGAAGAACTCTCCCGTGAGTTGATCAATCGGGGACATACGTTCCAATCCCGGTCTGACACGGAATTGATCCTGGCCGCTTATGCCGAGTGGGGAACGGAAGCCCCTCGCCGCTTAAACGGGATTTTCGCATTTGCGATCTGGGATGAACGGGAGGAAAGTTTGTTTTTAGCTAGGGACCGGATTGGTGTCAAACCCTTATTTTATGCTGTCCGGGAGGGAGCTGTTTCCTTTGGTTCGGAACTAAAATCGCTGTTGGCTCTTGCCGATATTCAGCCTGAAGTAGATACCGAGGGATTGGCTGAAGTGTTAGCGATGGGGCCGTCCCGCACTCCGGGACACGGTGTGTTTAAAGGCGTGGAGGAGCTAAGGCCCGGACATTGGATGAAAATGACCCGGGATACGAAACGGGTAGAGGCTTATTGGAAATTGGAAAGCCGTTCCCACACGGATGATCGATCCACCACCATCGAGCGTGTGCGGGAATTGTTCATCGATGCGGTCCAACGACAATTGGTGTCCGATGTGTCCATTGGAACGATGCTGTCAGGCGGTTTAGACTCCAGTGCGATTTCCGCTTGTGCTGCCAGCCATTTCGATGCAGTGGGAAAGGGGCCACTTCCTACTTTCTCGGTGGATTACGAAGGAAATGACCGTTTTTTTCAACCCAACGAATTTCAACCCAATGCGGATGCTCCTTGGGTGGAACGGATGTCACAGTATATCGGTTCCAACCATCACCGTGTCCTGATCGATAACGCCGAGCTGGCAGGAGCGCTTTACCCGGCATTGAAATCCCGTGATCTTCCGGGGATGGCGGATGTGGATGCGTCTTTGCTTCTTTTCTGCCGGCAGATTAAAAAGCATGCAACTGTGGTGTTGTCCGGGGAGTGTGCGGATGAAGTATTTGGCGGTTATCCATGGTTTCACCGCGAGGAAATGATCAGGGCGGATACGTTCCCGTGGTCGCGGAAAATCAGGGAGCGTATCGCCTTTTTATCGCCAGAGGTAAACCGGGCCATCCGTCCGGAAGAGTATGTCCAGGATCGATACCGGGAAGCATTGGCGGAAGTTCCCTGCTTGGAAGGGGAGAAGGGGTTGGAGGCCCGGATCCGTGAAATCTTTTACCTGAACCTTACCCGATGGATGCCGACCTTGCTGGACCGAAAGGATCGAATGAGCATGGCGGTGGGATTGGAGGTGCGGGTGCCGTTTTGTGATCACCACCTGGTGGAGTACGTCTGGAACATCCCCTGGTCGATGAAACGGATGAATGGACGTGAAAAGGGACTCTTCCGGGAAGCGATGAAGGGGATATTGCCTGACGATGTATTATATCGTCAGAAAAGCCCTTACCCCAAGACTCACAATCCCGCTTATTTGGAAGCGGTCAAGGAAGAAGCGCTTCGGATCCTGAACGATTCCCGTTCACCTGTCCGACAGCTGTTGGACCTGGATGCGGTTCGCTCCTTTGCATCCAGGGATCTAACCCGGGAACATCTACCCTGGTTCGGCCAACTGATGAATGTTCCCCAACTGTTTGCTCACTGGATTCAATTGGACCAATGGATGCGGGATTACCGGGTGCGGATCGTTTAGGCTGTTGACAAACTCATCAGGAGACAAAATCGAAACCGCCTCATCGGGCGGTTTTTTTTCTTTTTTGAAAAACTTTGTCGAAACCCTGCAAAAACAGGAACAAGTGTTCTATAATGGAGGCAAGCATGAAACGGATACCCAACACTCACCTTCACGAAAAGGGGGCAGGAGATTGGAGAAATGGGTTCAATTATTGGTGGCGATCGTTTCCTTGTTTCGAGTGTTGTTGGAATTTCCGGAAACTCTCCATCGGTGGAAAGATCGGATAAAAAAACAGGGTGGTCGTCACAAAAACAAATCCGGCAGTAGCGGAAAGAACGGGCCATGAATCGTTTCACGACGAGCGGAAGTTGTCAACAGCGGGGCTGCCGATCCGGCGGCCTCGCTGTTGATCGGGATTGGTCATCTGTGGTAGAATGAGGATTGATTTTGTGTGCCCGTAGCTCAGTGGATAGAGCAGCGGTTTCCTAAACCGCGTGTCGGAGGTTCGATTCCTCTCGGGCGCACCAAAAGGCGGCGCCTCCCCGACGGTTGACAGGGGGAGGCGTTTGTCATGGAAAACGGGGGAGTGCTATGGGAAGCGATACGATTGAACATATTTTTGGAGCGGCTGTTTGTGTTTTTGCTGAAAGCGGTTTTGAGCGAGCGCGGATGGATGAGATTGCACGTCGGGCGGGAGTGGCTAAAGGAACGATCTATTATCATTTTAAAAGCAAAGAAGAGTTGTTTGTCGCCTTGATGAATAACGGGATGGAACGGTTGACCGCTTATTTGCGACGCCGGTTGGCGCAGGTGGAGGATCCGCAAGAACAACTGGGGGAGATTTTGGATGCGCAGGTTCGTTATCTTTATGATAACGGCACATTTGCCAAACTCCTGATCAGCGAGGTGTGGGGCTCCATCGAACGGCAGCGGGTTTTCCGGGCCCGGATTCGTGACCTTGTATCCATCATAGAAGAGGTGATCCGCCGGGGAGAAAAAGAGGGGAGTTTTCGGACCCTGAAGGTACAGGAAACGGCTGTGGCCATCTTTGGCGCCATCAGTGTAGCGGTCCTGCAGGAATTGTTCCGTTTCGAAGAACAGGAGCGTCAAGATGTAAAAGAAGAGCGAATTCCCGATTTGGTACGCAATCTAGAGACCCTCATTCATCATGGACTCATTTACAAAGAAGCGGAATAACGGGATCACTTTTTCATAATGATCGTACAGAAACGATTTTACCTTTTCATGAGGAAAAGATCGGTGTATAATTTTATTGTACTGACTGGTCAGTTTAATTTCGGAGGAGGACGATTCATGTGGTGGCGTGAACGGCGATTAGCACTGGATGACATGTGGCGGTTTCGCAGGATGATTCCGGTGTTGTTGGGAGTTTTAATGATCCCGTTGGTATACAGTTGTTTGTATTTATGGGCATTTTTTGATCCGTATTCATTTATGCAAGATTTGCCGGTGGCTGTTGTAAACGAAGATCGTGGAACGAAGTGGGAAGGGGAGGAGGTATATGTTGGAGAGGATTTGGTGGAACAGTTGATGGAGGATGACCATCTTCAATGGCATCTGGTGAGCCGGAAAGAGATGGAACATGGGTTGGAGAAAAACCGATACTATCTGGCAGTAGTGATTCCGGAAAATTTTTCGAAGCGGGTGGCCAGCATCCAGGATCCCGACCCGAAACAGGCGGGATTGAAGTATAAGGTAAATCCGGGACACAACTATCTTTCCGCTCAGATGGGCGATCGGATTGTTCAGGATCTGGAAAGAAGAGTGGCCATCCACTTCACTCATGCCTATGTGGAGGGGTTGTTCGATAAGTTGGCGGATTCCGCCGCTGATCTGGATGAAGCTGCTGACGGAGCCCGATCACTGGCTGATGCCACTAAACAAGCGGCGGACGCCACTGGAGAGGTGGACCGGGGAGCGGGACAGTTGGCGGACGGAGTCCGCACCTTGAATCAGTCCCTTCATCAACTTTGGATGGGGTCCCAGCGCTTAGTCCTTGGCTTGGAACGTTCCAGTCAAGGATCATCCCAATTAGCCGCCGGTGTACAAAAAATGGATGAGAGCCTTCAATTGATGAAGGAGGAGACTCTTCTGGCAAAGGGGAAGATCCCACAGCTACAAGAGGGAGCAGAACGAGTGCAAGGCGGGATTGAAGCGATTCGGCAGTTGCTGAGTGATCCGAATTTGACCCGGCGGGCAGAACGGATCTCTACTCTGGCTCAAGAAATTCAACAGCACCATAAGAAAGCGGATGAAGCGAGACAACAACTATTAGAGCGGCACCCGGAGCTGGCCGACAGCCCGGAGATGCGCCAGCTGGAAGAAGCGTTGGCCGGTTCTGCTGCTTTGGATGGGAAGGCCATCGTGGAGGAAGCTTCCCAGCTGAATCAACAGTGGAAACAAGCCCAAAAGAATATAGATGCCTTGGCGGAGGGGCAAGGCCGTGTGGTGGATGGAATTGCCGGTGTGGCGGCAGGTTTTGAGCGTCAAGGTGAAGCGCTGAATCGTTTGACGCAAGGGTCTGCCACGCTGCAAAAACAGATGGAACGATTGGTTGACGGTCAAAAGAACTTGTTGGATGGGGCGCATGCGTTGGAGAATGGCCTTTCCCGTGCAGCACAAGCTCCGACAGGATTATCCGAAGGGATGGGACGACTGCAAACAGGGATAAAGGAGTTGCAAAGCGGTTTGTTCCGGATTGGAGATGGACAGGGAACGTTGGCGGATCGACTGGGAGAGGGGGTCCAAAAGGCTTGGGATCAACTTCGCGATTCGGATGCCAAAGCCGACCAGATGGCAGATCCCCTGAAGGTAAATAAGGAATCGATTCATCCGGTTCCCAACTATGCGACCGGGTTTGCCCCTTATTTTATCGCGCTCTCTTTGTGGGTGGGAGCGATGATCCTGTTTACGGTGATCGATCTGAAACGACCTTTGTTGGACGATCAGCGTCCGTTGTCGATTCCGTCCGCACTTGCGATGGGGTCGTTGCAAGCATTGCTGCTGGTGACGGCACTGATGTGGTTGGTGGGAATTCGCCCCTGGTCTGCGGGAGCGTTGCTCGCGCTTGCGGTTCTCACCTCGGTTGCCTTTATCGCCATCAATCATATGCTGGTCGGTTTGTTGGGGGACGTGGGCCGCTTTTTGGCCATCGTCATTCTCATGCTCCAGCTGGCGGCCAGTGGAGGGACCTATCCCGTGGAACTGTTGCCGCAAATCTTGCGTGAAATTCATCCTTGGCTGCCGATGACACACGCCATCGAAGGTTTGCGTTCTGCCATTTCCATCGGGAATCCGGAACTATTATGGAGGAGCGCCGGTGTCCTGCTCCTGTATGCCGCAGGTGCATACACGCTGCGGGCGGCAGTGATGGGAGTGATCGCCTGGCGCAAGCGACAACGATTTGAATCCCCTTCCACCGCATAGTGTTCTGGTCAAAACGGAATACTTCCGTTTTACTTGTTGGTGGGAATCGATTATAATAAGTAAATAACAGGATTAGATTAGGGGGTGGCGTGGGATGCGCCGCCTTCTTTGAACAAGGGGGGGAGCCATGGCAGATGCCATGGCATCAATGATGAATCAAGTCCTGGAACTGAGAGGGATCCACTTCTCATATGGACAGCAGGCGGTATTGGAAGAGGTCGACCTCTCCTTGGGGAAAGGTCAATTTCTCGGCTTGGTCGGTCCGAACGGATCAGGAAAATCGACACTGGTTAAACTGGCTCTCGGGAGCCTGTTACCGGACCACGGAGAGGTACGGCTGTTTAAGACTCCCCTGCACCAGTTTCGGGACTGGTCCCGGATTGGATATGTTTCTCAAAAAGCAAACAGCTTTAACCTGGGCTTTCCCGCAACAGTCCGAGAAGTGGTGGCGTCAGGACTCTATGGCAAAATGGGCCTGTTCCGCCGGATGACCCGTAAACACTGGGAACGAGTGGATGAAGCGATCGACCAGGTGGGGTTGTCTGAATATGGCCACCGCAACATCGGCCGGCTGTCCGGCGGCCAACAGCAACGAGCCTTTATCGCTCGTGCACTGGTCAGCGACCCAGACTTGTTGATTTTGGATGAACCCACAGTGGGTGTGGATGCTCGTTCTACTGAGCAGTTTTATGAGTTGCTTGCCCACCTGCATCGGGAAAAGGGGTTGGCCTTGTTGCTGGTAAGCCATGATATCGGGGCGATCACTGCGTATGTGGACCGGATCGCCTGCTTGAACAGGCGGCTGTTTTTCCATGGGAATCCCAACGAGTTTTCCCTACGTCGCCAAGAGGTCCTGACAGCCGCATACGGGCATGAAGTGAAGGTGCTGGAGCACGGGCATGAACCGTGTTCCACGGGCTAAGAAGGGGGTCATGGGTGCTCGGCGGCATCCGGTTTGATATGATAGAGATGATTCTGCAATACGAATTTATGCAACGGGCCGTGATCGCCGGTGTGATCATCGGGTTGATTTCGCCGATGGTGGGAGTCTTTTTAGTGGTCCGAAGGCTTTCGCTGATTGCTGATGCGTTGGCCCATGTCACGTTGTCAGGGGTGGCGGCAGGGTTGTTGCTGCAAAAGAGTTTTCCCGCATTGCAGTCTGTAAACCCGCTTTACTTTGGGATGGGTTTTTCTTTGACCGCTTCCGTATTTGTTGAGCAGTTGCGACGTTTGTACCGCTCGTATCAGGAACTGGCCATCCCCATTATTTTGTCGGGGGGCATTGGTCTGGGAGTGGTGCTGATCAGTGCCGGGGATGGATTTAACGTGGATGTGGCGGGTTACCTCTTTGGCAGTATTCTGGCCGTGGGATCGTCGGAACTGCATGCCATCTTCGGGGTCGGGATATTGGTTTTAATCATGATCGCATTGTTTTACAAAGAGCTGTTTGCACTCTCCTTTGATGAGGAAAGTGCGGTATTAACCGGTATTCCCCGTCGATGGATTAACCTTTTGTTCAGTTTGGTGGTGGCGATGGTCATTACCGCTTCCATCCGTGTGGTGGGGATTTTACTGGTGTCCGGATTGATCACGTTGCCGGTGGCCGCCAGCTTACAGATTGCCAACAGCTTCAAACAGGCTTTGTTTTTTTCGGTATTATTCGGTCAGATTGCGGTGTTCTGCGGTTTGGCTGCTGCTTTTTATCTAGACTGGGCTTCCGGTGGAACCATTATTTTGGTATCTGTCGCCATTTTGTTGCTGGTGGTAGCTGTGAAACGTTTGGTTGACCTGTGGAAACGGTGGTCGGCCACTGGGCAAATGACCCGTTGATTGCGAGGCGATGGTCATGAATGTGGAAAAAGCACTGGCTCTGCTAAAGGAAAAAGGATATAAATACACAGGAAAACGGGAAATGATGGTGGAGATTTTCAGCCGGGAAGACCGTTACCTTACAGCTAAAGAAGTGATGGAAGAGATGCAGCACCAATATCCTGGACTGAGCGTCGACACCGTATACCGTAACCTTTCCTTATTTGAAGAGCTCGGAATTGTGGAAGGTACCGAGTGGGAAGGAGAGCGGCGCTATCGGTTTCATTGCGGCGGGGGGCATCATCATCATCACTTGATCTGCAAGCTGTGCGGCCGGACCAGACCGCTCAATGTTTGTCCGATGAATGCGGTTTTGGGAGAGCCGGATAATTTCACCATCACGGATCACAAATTTGAAATCTACGGTTACTGCTCAGACTGTGAAACCCAATCCGGTGATTAGGGGCTGTCTGGTCATTTAATTATCCGTGAGAAAAAGGGGCCGGGGATTTCGCCCTATGGATTGTTTAGATCCTCCCTGGTGCCCTTTCGGTCACTTCGAACTTTTTTTCTTGGCCTTTACGCGAACAAGTCGGTCGGTTTGGTTTTCTGTCTTCGCTCCATGCGTGGCAGAGTCGACTCCGCCGGAAAACCAAACCTCTCTCCACGAAAACACGATCGATATTGGGAGACGGGGCACTAGCTGTCAAGTGAGGCGAGTAGGGTTGAATCATGATCGGTATATGAAGGAGGCCATCGTCGAAGCTCATCGGGCTCAGGATGTGGGGGAAGTCCCGATCGGAGCGGTGGTGGTGAAAGGGGATCAGATTATCGGTCGGGGACACAACCTGCGTGAAACGGACCAGGATCCCACGCTGCATGCTGAGATGGTGGCGATTCGCCAGGCCGCTCGCTCACTGGGCAGCTGGCGGTTAACAGAATGCTCTTTGTACGTTACCCTGGAACCCTGTCCCATGTGTGCCGGCGCCATTATGTTGGCCCGCATCGACCGGGTTATTTATGGCGCAGCCGATCCTAAGGGAGGCTGTGCCGGATCATTGATGAACTTGTTGCAGGATCCGCGGTTTAACCATCAGACAGAAGTGGTGGACGGCTGGATGAACGAGGAATGTGGAGAGCTGCTAACCGGTTTCTTCCGGGAATTACGGGCACGAAAAAAAAGAAAAGGGTGAGCGGGAAAATCGCGAAGCCATTTGCAGATGGTAGGTGCTGTGAATAGCCGTTTTCCCTTGACTTTGGCGGTGAATTCAGGTACAATCACTTATTGTCAGACTGTATTCTGCGGAGAGGTGTCCGAGTGGTCGAAGGAGGCGGTCTCGAAAACCGTTGTGCGGTTCACACCGTACCGTGGGTTCGAATCCCACCCTCTCCGCCATATTGAGGGCTTCAGGCTGGTTGGACTTGATTTAACGAAAGCATTTGCTACCATAGAGGAAGTTGTCCCGTTTTGGACAGCTTCTTTTTTGTTATTAAATCCACCAACCATCGTTATAAAGGGAAGGGAGTGTACACCGCGGGTGACCGCGAAGCGTTCATTCATCGGATGCGGGAATTGGAACTGCCGCTGTACCGGACAGCCCGGGCGATGGTGAAATAATCCAAAATCAAATAGGAGTCAAGGGTATTCCTGGAATGTGTCGATAGGGATCTCTTTTTTGTATGGGCGAGTAAAAAACTGAGATTCGCTCCTTAACATAAATGGATTATAATTTTAGAACGTTTCATTTGTTTTTTTGGAAAAGGGTTCACATTGTACACACCCATAAACTGTGTTACAATAAACAGACCGTGCTAGATGGGGAGCTGGCGGTGCCCTGCACCCGCAATCCGCCTTAGCGGGATTGAATTCCTGCCTGAGGTCTTCCCCGTGTGAGGTCTGGTCCATGGATGACGTGTTGACGAACAGGTCCTGCGCAACGGAAACCTCTGAATCGTGTCAGGTCCTGACGGAAGCAGCACTAAGGAGACCCTTTCGTGTGCCGCAGGGGTGCCTGATCCGAGCGAAGTCCATGGAGTCCGCTCAGGCGGGGATGATCGAAGGCAGGTGCGCGGTTTTCCTTACATAACGACAGAAAAAAGGATTCGGAAGCTTTCTTCCGAATCCTTTTTTGGTGTTATAAAACAGATTGTCATTATAGAAAATTTCCATAATAAGAAGGAAGATGAAGTAAAAAAGCGAATAAAAAACCAAGGGCAAACTGAGGGCCATGTCACCGCTAGACAGGGTCCTGGCGGTGGAGAGGGTGCTTAACGTGAAGAAACAGGAGGACGGAGGAGATCGGAAGGTGCCCATCACGTTTCAATTCGACGTAAAGTTGGACCATCTGATATCGTGGGTGGAACGGCTGTCACAGCCTGCCCTGATCTTGGATGGGCGTGGAAGGGTCATCGAAGTGAATCAACCGCTCCTTATTGAGGCTGGATGGGAGAGGGGGTGTGTCCTGAATCAATCGTTTCAACGCTGGTTGGTATTGCCGAGCGAAATGGAGCAAGACCTTCTTCATGGTGGAAACCATCCGCAAAAAAATGTTTACCCTGCAAGGCAGCCTGCTCTCTCCTTTCGATCCTCCCCGACCCACCTCTATCCAATGGATCAGTGGGACGAGCGGGGGACATGATTATCATTTGCTGATTTTGTATCCCGCTCCAAGGGGATGGGGGTTGTTGCAACAATGCGCGGACACACTGGTGACCGATCTTCAATTGGGGATTGTCCTTCTGGATGCAGACTGCCGGGTGGCTGAGCTGAATCGATCCGCCCAAATGTTGACGGGTGCTGTACGTCAAGACGTGCTGTGCGAGCCTATAGAGTCCTTATTGGAAACCCCTGTGGATGAATCGGGAGTCGTTTCATCACTACTGGCTAAAATTCACAATGGTACCCCCTTTCGCGACCGTGCTGTCACATGGACGGTAGGGGAGGAGCGATTGAATGTCCGGATCGATCATCAACCCTTGGGAGGCTGGACGGGGCGGAATGTGGGTGCCTATTGTTTGATTCGGGATATGACACAGCTGGAGTCCCTGGAGATGCAGGTGCGAAGAAGCGATCGGCTGGCCATGATCGGCCAGATTGCAGCCGGAACGGCACATGAAATCCGTAATCCCCTTACATCGATCCGAGGGTTTCTTCAGGTGATGAAGCACGCCCTGCAAGAAAAGGGAGAGTTGAAAGAACAAGGTTACACGGAGATCATGCTGCGGGAAATTGATCGTATCAACAACCTGGTAGGCGAATTTCTCCTGCTGAGCCGATCTAGAAATGTGTGTATGCGTCCGGTGCGGGTAGAGGATATATGGCGTGAACTATTGCCCATCATTGAAAATGAAGCCATTCTTCACAATACGGAAGTCCGGTTTCGGGTCGAAGGGGAAACGCTTCCTTGTGTAAAAGCGGATAAAGAATTGTTAAAACAAGTCTTCCTTAACTTATGTAAAAACGGGATCGAGGCTATGGGGGATGGCGGCCTTCTGTCGATCCGGGTACGAATGATTTCCGGTGGGGAGGAGTTGGCTGTGGAGGTGAGGGATACCGGTCCCGGCATTCCCCCTCACACAATGGATAAAATTTTCGACCCTTTTTTTACGACTAAAGAAAACGGAACGGGTTTGGGGTTGTCGGTGTGCAAACGGATCCTGCAGGATATCGGGGGTAAGGTGGAACCGTTGTCCCATGATGACGGAACCACGTTTACCGTTCGTATTCCGGCCCTTCCGGAGTGACTGCTTCCCATCTGCGCGTCCGCCCTGAGCGGGCGATTCTTTTTGGAAAAAAACCATTACGTGTAGTATGATAAATGCATCAACCTACCCGTGCCATTGCGATTGTGCGGGGTTTGGAGTGTTGCTCGTGTCTTATCGAGCCTTGTATCGGGTATGGAGACCCCAAACATTTGCCGATCTGATCGGACAAGAACATGTGACCAAAACACTGACAAACGCTTTGTCCGAAGGACACTTCTCCCACGCGTATCTTTTTAGCGGGCCCAGGGGTACGGGAAAAACCAGCGCGGCCAAAATCATGGCCAAGGCTGTCAACTGTCTGAGTGGCCCAGCTTCGGAGCCCTGCAATGAATGCGAGGCTTGTCGAAAAATCACGGAAGGCTCTCTGATGGATGTGGTGGAAATCGACGCGGCCTCCAACAGAGGTGTGGATGAGATCCGGGATCTTCGGGACAAAGTGAAATATGCTCCCTCCGAAGTTCGTTACAAGGTATACATTGTTGATGAAGTTCACATGTTGACAACGGAAGCCTTTAATGCTCTGCTTAAAACGCTGGAAGAACCACCGGGACATGTGGTTTTTATCCTGGCGACCACGGAGCCTCACAAATTGCCTCCCACCATCATCTCCCGTTGTCAGCGGTTTTCCTTTCGTCGTATTTCCATAGAAGTGATGATGAATCGCTTGCACCTCATTTGTGAAGCTCAGGAAGTGGAGGCGGAGGAAACGGCATTGGCCGCTATTGCGCAGACAGCCGATGGCGGAATGAGGGATGCACTCAGCTTGTTGGATCAAGTCTTGGCGTTTACTGATGGAAAAGTGGATGAAGAATCGGTCCTGGCCGTGACGGGATCTGCTTCCCGGCAAGCATTGGCAGCCATTACGGCTGGAATCCTCGAGTATCAGCCGTCGGGTTGTTTGGAACAGGTGGATCGATTGCTGGCGGACGGACTGGATGCGGAACGGCTGATCCATGATCTCATTCATTTGATCCGGGATCTGATGTTGGTTCAGGCGGCTCCCGAGCTGCGTGAAGCAAGGGAACGATTGGCTGGTGTCGAACAGCTGAAACCGCTGACGGACAAACTATCGGCATCCCGACTGGGACAGGTGCTGGAGCGGTTGATCCATACCCAGCAGCAAATGAAATGGGCGGCACAACCCCGGATTCTGTTGGAAGTGGCCTTGGTGGATCTTACCCAACCGACCTCCGTTATCCCCGCCGACAACAGCAGGGTGGAACCGGGAGCCGAACAGGAACGGGAGATTTTCCGGTTGCGGGAAGAATTGCGACAGTTACGTCAGCAGTGGGAAGAGTGGAAAGATCGTCGTCTTCCCCCGCAGACTGCCCATTCTCCTGATAGCGGCTCACCCCCTGTATCCGCTCCTTCAATATCAACGATTAAAGCAACCGCATCAGGCCCCCGTTCCCGTTCGGCTCCAAGGGTTGGAGTCGATGTCCGTTCGGTGATGGAGCAGTCTCATGCAGAACAGCTTCAACGGTTAAAAGGATTGTGGCCTGAAGTCCTGGGGAAGGTGAAAGAACGAAAAATCACCGTCCATGCGTGGCTGATCGACGGAGAGCCTGTAGCCGCTTCAAAAGACGCTGTCGTGGTCGCTTTCCGGAATGCCATTCATCGAGACACCACGGAACGGGAAAGCAACAAGGGACTGATCCAGGAAGTGTTGAAGGAAGTAATGGGCTCCCCTCAGCGCTTGGTCACGGTTATGAGAGAAGACCTGGATTCCACACCCCCTGTGTCGGATCCGCCTCTTGCTGCTTCGACCGCCCCGGCTGAAAGCCGGCGCCAATCCAGTGACGAAGTGAAGGCGCAAGCAACCAGTGACCAGACGGGAGACGAATCGGACGATCCCGTTAAACAGGCCATTGACTTTTTTGGTGAGGATATGATCGAGATTACAGATTGACCGGGAGGAATAATGATGAAAAACATGAATCAGATGATGAAACAAATGAAGAAAATGCAAGCCCAGATGGCCAAGGCACAGGAAGAGCTGGGCAATAAAGAAGTGGAAGCCGCCGTGGGAGGCGGAGTGGTTAAAGTTCGTATGAATGGGCACAAAGAACTGCTGGAGATTACGATTGCTCCTGAGGCTGTCGATCCCGAAGATGTGGAAATGCTGCAGGACATGGTGACAGCTGCAGTCAACGAAGCGATGAAAAAAGCGGATGAATTGGTGGCCAAGGATCTGGGGAAATTGACCGGTGGCATGAACCTGCCGGGAATGTTTTAAACGTGAAGGAACAGGTGGAGCTGGGGGAGTGGAAGACCCGTCGGGTACCCCTCCAAGCTCCCGCGGTTGCCATGAGTCTGTGCCTGTTCTTGGGTGCAGGCTTTTTTATCTGAAACGAAGGAGTGGCCCGATTGTATGTACCCGAACCCATATCGAAACTGATTGAGGGCTTTATGCGCTTGCCGGGCATTGGGCCGAAAACAGCGCAACGATTGGCTTTTCATGTACTGGTGATGGAAGAGGAGGATGTGATGGACTTGGCGAAGGCATTGGCACGAGCCAAGCGGGACCTGCGTTCCTGTAGCATTTGCAGCAATATTACTGATCGGGATGTCTGCAACATCTGTTCGGATAAGAATCGGGATGGTTCTGTCATCTGTGTCGTGCAGGATCCGCGGGATGTGATCGCCATGGAACGGACCAAGGAATACCACGGGCTCTACCATGTATTAAATGGTGCGATCTCTCCAATGGAAGGAATCGGTCCCGATGAATTGAGCATTCCCGAATTGTTGAAGCGTCTGGAAGACGAGACCGTCCAGGAGATCATTTTGGCCACCAATCCAAACATCGAAGGGGAGGCCACGGCGATGTACCTCACACGTTTGGTCAAGCCGATCGGATTGAAAGTGACTCGGATTGCCCATGGTTTGCCCGTCGGCGGTGATTTGGAATACGCCGATGAGGTGACGTTGACCAAGGCTTTGGAGGGACGGCGGGAGCTGTAGAGAGAAAAGGACGGTTTACGATCTTTTAGTCGATAAAGGAGATGGTTTGATCTTGTTGCCCGCCACATCCTCCACTGCCTCACTGGGATCTCAACCACCGGCTTCACGCTTGCGTCACTGGTCCGCCTGGCTGCTATGTGTCAGTTTTTTCTTTATGGTTCCGATGGAATTTTCCATGCTGGAATGGGAGAAAACAGGAGAAGGTCTGTGGCGGATCCAGAGTGCAGAGGAGCCGGGTCCATGGGTGGGACTTCAATTTTTGTTGTGGATGCTCGTCACCTTTGTCGCTTCCCTTCTATTCATTATTACCGGCTCCTTGCAAGGTTTCTTTTATGAGAAATGTGCCTTTCGTGAACGGGTGGAAGGGTTGGAGCTCGTTTATTATTTCGCTTGGGTTCAGTTTTTTACGTGGATGACTCTGTTTCCGTACTTTTTTATATCCGGTGTATGGGAGTGGCTGGACTCCATTGTTGCCTTTTTGCCGCACGTAATTATGTTGGGAGTCTCATTGGTATTGTATCGGGGGTCTTGGAGTGTCCTCGGTTTCAACCGCCTTGGTGCGGGTCGTTGGTTTTTCATCATCGGTGTGGTGGTGTGTCTATATCTCCTGGTTTTTTATTTCCTTGATTCCATTGTGACTGAACCGGTGGCCCGATCATTCAACCTGGAACTGCAGTCATGGCGCGAAGACGATATCTCCGCAGGCATCCATCAGGCGATAAAATCGGGGTGGGGATGGTTTTTGCTCCAACTGTTTATTATCGGAGTGGTAGGACCGATTGCGGAAGAAGTGGTTTTTCGTGGCTTGCTGATGCAGGGGTTGTTGCGGCGGATGGGAGTGGTATTCAGTGTGGTGCTTTCCTCCCTGATCTTTGCCCTCTTTCATGTGGATGTGGCCTTTTTTGCCCCGCTGTTTGTCATGGGATTGGTGATGGGGGGTCTGTACGTCTGGTTCCGCACATTGTGGGCTCCGATCTTATTCCATATCGTAAATAATTCCGTCTCCGTATGGATGGAAGTCTTTCGCGGTTAGGTCGTATCGATGAACCCGTTAGGGCGTGTCTGATCAATCCGTTATGTTCTAATCCATCCGGCTCATTCATAGGCTTGTACCAAGTGGAGGGATCCACAAAAGACAACCCAGGGAGGCGGATTCGATGCAATGGGGTTGGTGGCTGGCGGGCGGGGTGATTGGCTTGCTTTTGCTCATGTTCGTCAGTCGATCCATTATCAAACCGTTACGATGGATGTGGTTCGGGATTTTGTACACTGCCGTTGGTGCGTTGGTGTTGTTTGTCCTCAATTTAGCAGGGGAATGGATCGATTTTCGACTGCCCATCAATCCGGTGACTGCGTTGATTACGGGTTTGTTGGGTTTGCCGGGAGTGGTTTGTCTCATTGTCGTAAAGCTGTTTTTGGTGGGCGGATAATCAAGAGTAAAAAAACCCTTGACGATAAATCCTGCCCGTGTTAAATTAATATCTGTCGCCGCGACACGGACCACAAACGGTTCAGCGGCACCCAAAAAAGTTGTTGACAAGATCGCTGGGATTTGATAAGATAGATCTTGTCGCCGCAAGAGAGTGGCGCACGCCGAAAGGCGGACAACAGAAGCGTTCCTTGAAAACTGAAGAGCGAATGAACGACCCTGTTCAATTCTTATGATGAGCAATTCAAGCTCTTT